>NZ_JACXSI010000035.1 GCF_014712675.1 Peribacillus faecalis
TTCTACATCAAAGCCGCATTCCTCAAATATTTGCCTTGGAAACTTACCTTTATCATTCTCGGCAATAAATAGCAGTTTAAATTCTTCTGTATAGGTAATCCCCTTCGAACCAACAGATTTAACATAAGGATTACGAGAAAGTGCATTAATCTCTTTCTCTGTAAATGTCTTTGTACTCATTCTAGATTTTCCCCGTTCTCATTTTTTTTTCATTATACAAAAAAGTACCCTATAGGTAGACTTTTTTATAAGTGTCTACTCTATAGGGGACATTTTAATTAGCGCTTAGTAGTTTTTTGTGCGATAAATTCTATTGCGGCGCGATCTTTGAAGAGAAATGAGTTTCAAGTCGTTTGAACAGGATAAACTGAATGTAGGAGTCAAAGGCCCAGTCGTGCATAGATGAAGTTTTTTCAACAGTTTTGATAGAATATTGCTCATTTGCCCATTTTTATGTAGAATGAACAGAAGTGAATTTTTAGGTAAAACTCAATTTAAAAAGAAGAGGAGAGATCCTTAATGGCTAAAGTTTATGTATTCGACCATCCATTAATTCAGCATAAGCTGACATATATCCGTGATGTAAAAACAGGTACGAAAGAGTTCCGTGAACTTGTTGATGAAGTAGCAACATTGATGGCATTTGAAATTACAAGAGACATGCCTTTAGAAGAGGTAGAAGTTCAAACACCTGTAGCAACAGCGAAAGCAAAGGTATTAACTGGTAAGAAAATTGGATTAGTGCCTATCTTACGAGCAGGCCTTGGCATGGTAGAAGGGGTGTTGAAAGTAATTCCGGCAGCGAAAGTTGGACACATCGGTTTATACCGCGATCCAAAAACGTTGCAGCCAGTTGAATACTATGCGAAGCTTCCTAGCGATGTTGAGGAAAGAGAATTCATCGTTGTTGATCCGATGCTTGCAACCGGAGGATCTGCAATTGAAGCAATTAACTCATTGAAAAAACGTGGTGCAAAAAATATTAAATTCATGTGCTTAATCGCAGCTCCAGAAGGTGTAGAGCTCTTAAAAGAAGCACATCCGGACGTTGACATTTATATTGCGGCACTAGATGAAAAACTAAACGAAAAAGGTTATATTGTTCCAGGGCTAGGTGATGCAGGAGACCGCTTATTCGGAACAAAATAAGAGGAAAAGGTGAAAAGGCATGACTGAGCGTATTAAAGTAATGACAATCTTTGGTACAAGACCTGAGGCCATAAAAATGGCCCCGCTTGTTTTGGAGCTTGAAAAGCAATCTGAGTATTTTGAGTCGATTGTAACGGTTACCGCGCAACACCGCCAAATGCTAGATCAGGTGTTGGAAATCTTTAAAGTTCAGCCTGATTACGACCTGAACATTATGAAGGACCGTCAAACCCTTATTGACGTGACAACTCGTGGTCTAGAGGGTTTGAATAAAGTGATGGAAGAAGTAAGACCGGATATCGTCCTTGTCCATGGCGATACAACGACTACTTTTGTTGCAGCTTTAGCTGCTTTCTATAATAAGATTGTCGTTGGGCATGTGGAAGCGGGTTTAAGAACTTGGAATAAGTATTCTCCATATCCGGAAGAAATGAATCGTCAGCTGACAGGTGTAATGGCCGATCTGCATTTTTCTCCGACACCAAAGGCAGCGGAAAATTTACTGAATGAAAATAAAGCAGAAGAATCAATTTTCGTAACTGGCAACACGGCAATTGACGCTCTGAAAACAACGGTAACTCCGGAATACAGCCATCCTGTATTGGACAAGTTGGGCAATGATCGTCTAATTCTTTTGACTGCACACCGTCGTGAAAATCTTGGGCAGCCGATGCGCAATATGTTTAGAGCGGTTAAACGACTTGTGGAGGAGCATGATGACGTACAAGTTATCTACCCTGTCCACTTAAACCCGGTTGTTCGTGAAATTGCTGACGAAGTACTTGGGAATGATCCGCGCATCCAACTGATCGAACCATTGGATGTTTATGACTTCCATAATTTCGCGTCAAGAGCACACTTAATTTTAACGGATTCAGGTGGTGTTCAAGAAGAAGCACCGTCTCTAGGTGTACCGGTGTTGGTGCTTCGTGACACAACGGAACGTCCAGAGGGTATTGAAGCAGGCACTTTGAAACTAGCTGGTACAGAAGAAGAAACAATCTATGCTATGGCGAAGGAATTGCTGACAAACCAGGAAGCTTATGAAGCGATGGCGAAAGCAGCAAATCCGTATGGTGACGGCAATGCTTCGAAACGTATTGCGGAGGCAATCCGTTATTACTTTAAGCAAACAAGCGACCGTCCAAAACCCTATAATCCATTAAGCTAATGGCAAGGTTGCATAAAGGGGCTTCTTAAAAGTCAGAGATATGACTTTTAAGAAGTCCTTTTTCTTGTGCAAATGAAAGTGTATTCCATCTGAACGTGGATAGCTGTCTAACCTTACACCTGCCATGCGCGGAGGCTGACAGGATGTAGGTCGTGTCGGCGAAGACATGCAGACGTGTTGCCTTTAGCCGATATTCCTTGCTTAACAGTCCTACTGTATGGCTCCTTTTTCATTGAAGTAGAATCGAGGAGCGAAATCAAAAAGGGCCGGTGACGGTTTTTTCTTATTAATGCATACAACCTGCACTTTGAGTCATGATAAAAATCAGGAGGGTGAATCATGAAAAAAGTGTGTGGATTGACGGTGTTGCTTTTTATTTTCATAGCTTCTGCTGCGTCGGCTATCTCATTCCAGTTGCCTCCGTTGCCGAAAAAAGATGAAAAGGAAAATATCGTTGCTGTCATTATCGTGAAGCCGGAAGCGGACAAAAAAGAACTGTCCGGAACAATTTCAAATACTCCGGGCATCAAACTGAGACAAGTATATGAATTTGCCTTAAATGGATTTACTGTAGAGGGGCCGCGAAAACTCATTGAGAGCCTGCGGGAAAGACAGGAAATTGAAACGATATCCGAGTTGTCAATGTATGAAGTAATGCTCGATGAAAGTGTTCCGTTTATAGGCGGTGATCAGCTAAGAGGCTATTTGGATGAAGATGGACACCGGCTAACCGGCAAGGGTGTGAAAGTAGGGATTATTGATACAGGTATTGACTATAATCATCCTGATTTAAAGAAAGTTTATAGAGGCGGAAAAGATTTAATTGATGGCGATAATGATCCGATGGAGTCGGCAGGGGAACCGGATAGAGCAACTATTCATGGCACACATGTAGCCGGAATCATTGCGGCGAATGGAAGTTTAAGAGGTGTTGCTCCCGAGGCAGAAGTATATGCGTACCGTGCTTTAGGGCCGGGGGGAACTGGCAGTACGGAAAGTGTAATAGCGGCCATTGATGCGGCCATTAGCGATAAGATGGATATTATCAATCTGTCTTTAGGGAACAGTATCAATGGACCTGATCTTCCGATTACACTTGCTTTGAACCAAGCGGTTGACCAAGGGATAACGGCGGTAGTTTCAAACGGTAATTCAGGACCTAATACTTGGACAGTCGGATCGCCGGGTACGTCATCGAAGGCTATTTCTGTTGGGGCATCTTCTCCGCCGTTAAAGATTCCATACATGCAGATTGGTCTAGGGTCATCAAACATGAAAGAGCTGCCATTGCACAGCATCCCGGGGGCTAAAAAATGGAATTTCACGGTTTTTCAACAGATTATTAATGGAGGATATGGCAGGTTGGCTGACATGCCCAATGCGAAAAACAAGATTGTCGTTGTGAAACGCGGTAAATTAAGTGTGACAGAGAAAATCCTCAATGTGCAAAAACAGGGAGGCAAAGCTGTCATCATCGCAAATAGTAGTGAAGCACCGCTTCTTTATGCGTTAGAAACCCCTGTGCAAATACCGGCAGTATGGCTGGCAAAAAAAGATGGGCATATTTTACTCGACTATATACGAAATAATCCGGAACAATCAATGAAGATTGTTTACAAAGAAGAAGCTGATATGATTGCTTCTTTCAGTTCTCGTGGACCGGTGACAGTCAGCTGGGAAATCAAACCGGATATAGTGGCACCTGGAGTAGCGATAGAAAGCACAGTGCCTGGAGGGTATATGGCGCTTGCAGGGACAAGTATGTCAGCTCCTCACGTGGCTGGGGCTGCTGCATTATTGAGACAGGCTCACCCGGAATGGACACCCGAACAAATAAAATCTGCGCTCATGACAACAGCAAAACATTTAAAGAATAAAGAAGGCAATTTTTACAAAACGTATGAACAAGGAGCTGGAAGATTGCAGCTTCAAGAAGCAGTGGATGTCGACACTTTCTTTTATCCGAGCTCACTTACTTTAGGTTTATTCGATCAAAAGGAGGGGGAAAACAAGCATATAAAAAAGCTTGTCATCGAAAATAAAAATGAAGCACCACAGCATTACTCTTTTGACATCCCGAGGGATGAGAAGGGGTTGAACTGGCACTTGCCATTATCTTTTACGCTTCAGCCGAATGAGAAAAAAGAGGTCGAAATCGGACTTTCTATTGATATGAAGGAATTGGAAAAAGGAATGTATGACGGCTATCTCGCTGTAAGAGAAGGGACGAAAACACTCTATATTCCTTACCTTTATATGAAGGAAGAACCGAATTATCCGAAAGTTATGGGCTTTCAATTCGGAGATGGTGATAATGATGAATCCTATCGTTATGAAATGTATGTTCCTTGCGGAGGCGATGAGATGATGATTGCGCTGTATGATTACTCGTCCCTGCGCTTTAAAGGGTTTCTCGACTATTCTGCTCCGGCACCATCCGGTTTTTTTCAAAAGGAAATACCGAGAAATCATTTGCCTGAGCCGGGATTGTACCATGCTGTCATCTCGATTAAGAAAGCGGGAGTCTCAAAAGAGCTGCAGGAGATCATCGAAATCAAATGATTTTCTGTTTAACTCCCTAAAGATTGATATAAATGTGAACTTCTGGATATTATGGGGAAATCATAGTAGCTTTTCCACTACACATTCGTTGACAACACTTATCTGCTATTGTATTATAACGTAGGATGTGTATTGATAGTTTTTTCAAAAAAATTCAAACAATTCACTTTTCAACTTATTAACGTTGGAAACGATAGTAAAATAAGTGAGTTGAATGTAAAAACAGTCAATAACTGGAGAAATCAGATGAAGCAAAACAAACGTTTCTATTACAGGACGATTGCTATAACATCAGCCATTACTGCGCAATTGGTCGGCCCGATACTAATAGGAATATTCATAGGGAGATGGTTGGATGCGAAGCTTGCAGCCGACCCGTTATTTATGATTATCGGATTAATTTTAGGACTGGCTTTTGGGACATATGGCATTTCACGTTTACTTAAGGACAAAATCCAGGGAGACTAAAGAATACTATGCCAGATTTGCAGTTCACATTTAAAAGACAGCTTAAATATTTATTGTACATAATGGCAATTTATGTATTGGGCTGGGGATTCACAAGTTATCAGGCGATCTTTGCCGGACTTTTACTCGGTACGGCTATAAGCACTTTCAACGTATGGCTGCTTATGAAAAAGTCTCAGCAAGTGGGGGCATCTGCAGCTGGGGGCAAACCATCACGTTCTATTGGAAGCGCCTCTCGTTATGCAGCGGCTATTTTAGCTGCAATCATCGCAATGAAGTACCCGCAGTACTTTAACATTTACACAACGGTATTGGGATTAGTGACAGCGAATGTTGTCATAGTTATAGATTATTTTATCCATAAATCCAACGTCAATAACGGGGAAGAGAGGTGAATACTCATGGAGCACGGAGCTCGTGTAGTAGAAGTCATTGAAGGTTCAGGTATTTATGTAAACCTGGGTAACGTTTTGATGATTTCTGTTGCAACTATCATTACTGCTGCTATCGCTTACGTGTGTACACGTAATTTGAAAATGAAACCGACTGGAGTCCAAAACTTTATCGAATGGGTAGTGGATTTCGTTAAAAACATTATCAATAGCGCAATGGATTGGAAAACAGGCGGTCGCTTCTTAATGCTTGGTTTGACATTGATTATGTATATATTCGTGTCGAATATGCTAGGTCTACCGTTTAGCGTCGTATTAGATGAAGGTCATGAACTTTGGTGGAAATCGCCAACAGCGGATCCAACCATCACGTTAACGTTAGCGGTAATGGTAGTTGGTTTAACGCATTATTATGCTATTCGAATGAAAGGTTTATCGGAATACGGCAAAGATTTCTTCCGTCCGGTAGGGTTTTTATTCCCAATCAAAATTATCGAAGAATTTGCTAATACGTTAACGTTAGGTCTGCGACTTTACGGTAATATTTATGCAGGTGAGGTTCTGTTGACATTGTTGGCGGGACTGGCTACAAGCAGCGTGTTCGGTGCAATCGGCGCCGCAATACCAATGATAGCATGGCAAGGATTCTCAATCTTCATCGGTGCTATCCAAGCATTTATTTTTACAATGTTAACAATGGTTTATATGGCTCATAAAGTAGCTTCAGACCATTAATATATATTTTGTAAGACTAAGTATAAAAACAAACAATTTAGGAGGCTTTTATAATGGGAGTTTTAGCAGCTGCAATCGCAGTAGGTTTAGCGGCACTAGGTGCTGGTATTGGTAACGGTTTGATCATTTCACGTACAGTTGAGGGTATCGCTCGTCAACCTGAATTACAAGGAAGACTTCAAACTACAATGTTCATCGGTGTTGGTCTAGTAGAGGTACTACCAATCATCGCTGTAGTTATTGCATTCATGGTAATGGGGCAATAATTTGTAAAAGGTAAACGTGGCGAAGATCATACCATAGACCTTCGCCTTTCCTTTTATGATTTTCCGGCTACCGGAAATCTTTTATGAATTTTCAATAAGTAATCACTTTATGAATAAATGATGAAAACTGATTCTTAATCAATAAATGACTCTTCGAAAGGAGTGAACCGAGCGTGTTAACAAATAGTTTTGTTATTGGAGCAGGCGGTTTAGGCTTTAACGCTGGAGATATTATTTTCCAATTAATCTGTTTCGTCTTATTGTTAGCCTTTCTTAAAAAGGTTGCATGGGGTCCTCTAATCAATATGATGAAAGAGCGTGAAAACCACGTAGCTTCTCAAATTGATGAGGCAGAAAAAACACGTGAGCAAGCAGCGCAATACGTTGAAGAACAACGTGAAATCCTTAAGCAATCTCGTGTTGAAGCTCAAACATTAATTGAAAACGCTAAGAAACAAGGCGATGCACAGCGTGAAGAAATCGTTGTTGCAGCACGTACTGAAGCTGAGCGTATTAAAGAAAGTGCAAAACGCGAAATCGAAGTAGAGAAAGAAAAAGCTGTTGCAGCTTTACGCGAGCAAGTAGCTTCATTATCTGTACTTATTGCTTCTAAAGTAATTGAAAAAGAATTAACTGAAGCTGATCAAGAAAAATTAATCAGTGAGTATCTTCAAGAGGCAGGAGATAAACAATGAGCAATTCTATAGTCGCAAAACGCTATGCAGTAGCTCTTTTTGAGATTGCCAAAGAGAAAAACGTTCTTGATGCAATGGCGGAAGAAATTCGCGTTGTGAAAGAAGTTTTTTCATCTAATGAAGAACTGAATGCTTTCTTGAAGCAGCCTAAAATCACGCTTCAGCAAAAGCAACAAGTTCTTTCTGATGCGCTTGCTGGTATCTCTGAATACATCACAAACACAATCATGCTGATGATCGAACGTCATCGTACAGATGAAATCGCTCATATGGCTGAGGACTTTGTTGAACTATGTAACGAAGATAAATCTGTTGCAGAAGCAACTGTATATACTACAAGACCTATTACGGAGGCAGAGCGTGAAGCGATTTCTTCCGTTTTCGCTGCGAAAGTAGGCAAAAAAACTTTAAGAATTGAAAATATCGTTGATCGTGATATTATCGGCGGAATGAAGCTTCGTATCGGAAACCGTATTTTTGACGGCTCCGTTAGCGGCAAGCTGAATCGTTTAGAGCGACAACTATTATCATAACATTTCTGGATAGGGGTGAATTTCATGGGCATTAAAGCTGAAGAAATCAGTGCACTGATAAAAAAGCAAATTGAAAACTATCAGTCTGAGATCGAAGTAAGCGACGTTGGTACTGTTATCTCAGTCGGTGATGGTATCGCACGTGTTCATGGTCTAGATAACGTAATGGCTGGAGAGCTTGTAGAATTCTCCAACGGTGTCATGGGTATGGCACAAAACCTTGAGTCAAATAACGTAGGTATCGTTATTCTTGGACCATTCTCGGATATTCGTGAAGGCAGTGACGTAAAACGTACTGGCCGTATCATGGAAGTTCCTGTAGGTGAAGAGTTAATCGGTCGTGTAGTAAACCCATTAGGTCAACCTGTTGATGGTTTAGGACCGATCAATACAACAAAAACTCGTCCAATCGAAAGTCCTGCAACTGGTGTTATGGACCGTAAATCTGTTCATGAACCACTACAAACAGGTATTAAAGCGATTGACGCATTGGTTCCAATCGGACGCGGACAACGTGAGTTAATCATCGGTGACCGTCAAACTGGTAAAACATCAGTTGCAATCGATACAATTTTGAACCAAGCTGACCAAAACATGATTTGTATTTACGTGGCTATCGGCCAAAAAGAATCAACTGTTCGTTCAACAGTAGAAACTTTACGTAAAAACGGTGCATTAGATTACACAATCGTTGTAACAGCTTCTGCATCTCAACCAGCTCCATTATTATACTTAGCTCCTTATGCTGGTGTAGCAATGGGTGAAGAATTCATGTTCAACGGCAAGCACGTTCTTGTTGTATATGATGATTTATCAAAACAAGCAGCTGCATACCGTGAGCTGTCACTATTATTACGCCGTCCTCCAGGTCGTGAGGCATTCCCAGGGGATGTATTCTACTTGCATTCACGTTTACTAGAGCGTGCAGCAAAACTTAACGATACACTAGGTGCAGGTTCAATCACTGCATTACCATTCGTTGAAACGCAAGCAGGGGATATCTCAGCTTACATTCCAACTAACGTAATCTCAATTACGGATGGACAAATCTTCTTACAATCTGATCTATTCTTCTCAGGTGTACGTCCAGCGATCAACGCAGGTCTTTCAGTATCACGTGTAGGTGGATCAGCTCAAATTAAAGCAATGAAAAAAGTTGCGGGTACATTACGTCTTGACTTAGCTTCTTTCCGTGAGTTAGAAGCGTTCGCTCAATTCGGTTCTGACCTTGATAAAGCAACTAAAGCAAAACTTGACCGTGGTGCTCGTACAGTTGAGGTTCTTAAACAAGACCTGAACAAACCGCTAAAAGTTGAAAAACAAGTTGCAATTCTTTATGCATTAACTCGCGGACATTTAGATGATGTTGCCGTTGCGGATATTCGTCGCTTTGAAGCAGAATTCCTAAGCTGGCTAGATCAAAACCGCTCTGAGTTGTTAGAAACTATCCGTACTACAGGCGATCTTCCAAAAGACGAAGATATGGTATCAGCTATCAAAGACTTTAAGAAAACGTTTGTAGCATCTGCATAATATTTCTAACAAATTGAAAAGGGTGGTGAGAAAGAATGGCATCTTTACGCGATATTAAGTCTCGTATTACATCTACTAAAAAGACGAGTCAAATCACTAAAGCTATGGAAATGGTATCTGCTTCTAAATTAGCTCGTGCGGAATCTAATGCGAAATCATTTGTTCCTTACATGGAAAAAATTCAAGAAGTAGTTGCCAGTATCGCTGCGGGTAGTACGGATTTATCACATCCGATGCTAGTATCGCGCCCAGTTAAAAAGACCGGTTATATCGTTATTACGTCTGACCGCGGACTTGCTGGCGCATACAACAGCAGTGTTCTCCGTCAAGTCTTTCAAACAATTAAGCAAAACCACAAATCAGAAGAAGAGTATGGTATCATCGTCATCGGACGTATGGGACGCGATTTCTTCAAAGCACGTGGCATGAACATTGTGCTTGAAATCACAGGTGTTTCTGATCAGCCTTCTTACGATGATATCAGTGATTTATCTAAACAAACTGTCGGAATGTTCGCAGACGGCACATTTGATGAGCTGTACCTGTACTACAACCACTTTGTAAGTGCGATTTCACAGGAAGTTACGAAGAAACAATTATTGCCGTTAACGGATTTAGCTGTTTCTGACAAAATCACTAGTTATGAATTTGACCCTTCAGCTGAAGAAATTCTGGAAGTGCTTCTTCCTCAATATGCGGAAAGCTTAATTTATGGTGCACTACTAGATGGAAAAGCAAGTGAGCATGCAGCTCGTATGAGTGCAATGAGAAGTGCCACTGATAACGCGACAGAGCTTATCGGTCACCTATCCATTGTATACAACCGAGCACGTCAAGCAGCGATTACGCAAGAGATTACTGAAATCGTCGGCGGAGCAGCTGCATTAGAATAGTATTCAATCGAATGGGCGAGACAAGCTCTTGCCCTGATTCCAAATAAATAATGAATCGTGTTGATAAGTAATGATAGGAGGGAAAACGATGAATAAAGGACACATTACTCAAGTTACGGGTCCAGTTATCGACGTAAAGTTTGAAAGCGGCAAGCTTCCTCGACTTTACAATGCATTAACAGTTAAAAATGCTTCGACTGGTGAGACTCTAACATTAGAAGTTGCCCTTCATTTAGGTGATGATACAGTTCGTACAGTAGCGATGTCTTCTACAGACGGTGTTACTCGTGGAGCTGAAGCAATTGATACTGGTGCGCCAATTTCTGTACCAGTAGGAGATGTAACATTAGGGCGCGTATTTAACGTTTTAGGAGACAATATTGATTTATTCGATCCGATTCCAGCAGACGCGCAAAGAAATCCAATCCATAGAGAAGCGCCTAAGTTCGATCAGCTTTCTACTCAAGTTGAAATTCTTGAAACAGGTATTAAAGTTGTAGACTTACTAGCTCCATACATTAAAGGTGGTAAAATCGGTCTTTTTGGTGGTGCGGGTGTAGGTAAAACAGTTCTTATCCAAGAACTTATCAACAACATCGCACAAGAGCACGGCGGTATCTCTGTATTCGCAGGTGTTGGTGAACGTACTCGTGAAGGTAACGACTTATTCCACGAGATGACTGACTCAGGCGTTATCAAGAAAACAGCGATGGTATTCGGTCAAATGAACGAGCCACCTGGTGCGCGTATGCGTGTAGCACTTTCTGGTCTTACAATGGCGGAATATTTCCGTGATGAGCAAGGTCAAGACGTGTTATTCTTCATCGATAATATCTTCCGTTTCACTCAAGCAGGTTCTGAAGTATCAGCCCTACTTGGCCGTATGCCATCTGCCGTTGGTTACCAACCAACATTGGCTACAGAAATGGGTCAATTACAAGAACGTATCACTTCTACAAGTGTAGGTTCAGTTACATCTATCCAAGCGATTTATGTTCCAGCCGATGACTATACGGATCCGGCTCCAGCAACAACTTTCGCTCACTTAGATGCAACAACTAACCTTGAGCGTAAACTTTCTGAGATGGGTATTTACCCAGCGGTAGATCCATTAGCATCTACATCTCGCGCACTTTCTCCAGAAGTTGTAGGAGAAGAGCATTATGAAGTAGCACGTAGTGTTCAATCAACATTACAACGCTATAAAGAACTTCAAGATATCATTGCGATCCTTGGTATGGATGAGTTAAGTGAAGATGACAAATTAACGGTTGCGCGTGCGCGTCGTATTCAATTCTTCTTATCTCAAAACTTCCACGTAGCGGAGCAATTTACTGGTCAACCAGGTTCTTACGTTCCTGTTAAAGAAACAGTAAAAGGCTTTAAAGAAATTCTAGAAGGTAAGTACGATGACCTTCCAGAAGATGCTTTCCGTCTAGTTGGACGCATTGAAGAAGTAGTCGAAAAAGCAAAAGCAATGGCGTAAGCCCGGGACCTAGGAGGGTATGAAATGAAGACGGTAGAAGTCAATGTAGTCACTCCAGATGGCCCAATCTATAATGGTGAAGCAGAAATGGTCAGCACTAAAGCAAAAAGTGGTGAACTAGGTATTCTTCCAAACCATATTCCTATGGTTGCTCCATTACAAATCGGTGCTGTCCGCATCAAAAAAGCTGGCAAAACTGAATTTGTAGCTGTGAGTGGTGGTTTCTTGGAAGTACGCCCAGATAAAATCACTATTTTAGCTCAAGCAGCAGAATTAGCAGAGACAATTGATCTTGCTCGTGCAAATGCTGCGAAGCTTCGTGCTGAACGTCGTTTGCAAGACAAGCAAGATACTGTTGATCACAAGCGAGCTGAACTAGCATTAAAACGCGCCATCAACCGCATTTCAATATACGAAAGCTTGAAATAAGCTTATAAAAAAAGCCTCGGGGTATATCCCGAGGCTTCTTTTATTTCACTGAAAGGTATAGTGCTTACATCCTGTTTTACTGATAAGAACACATTTTTATAATCATGAAAAATATACTAATTACGATATAGCACATAATTGAAGTTAGTTTATATAGGATGCAGTATGTCATTGCTGTCAGCGTTCTTCAACACTTAAAAGGAAGTGATAAAGACTGGATGTTCTTCTTTGATTTTGTGACTCTCGCCCTGTCAGCCACAATGTAAAGTGACGTTATCCGGGTTTGTGTCGGTCGACACGGTATTCGGACAATGATATAATGACTTCAATTACATAAAATTGTATTTTATGGAATGATTTTGGTGTTGGAGGCTGATTGGATATTTATCAATTTGCCTTTTTCATATATAAAAAGAAGCAAAGGGGGAGAGACATGGACTTATGGAACTGGTATCAGAATAATTATCTGATTGTCGTTGTATTTCTATGTCTAGGTGTATTGTTACCTGTTGTTGCTTTGTCTTTGGGCAAACTTCTCAGACCTTTCAAACCAAACCCTGCAAAATACACTACATTTGAGAGCGGAGTTGAACCTTTCCATGATTCTCGTGTTCAATTCAACGTTCGTTATTACATGTTCGCAATATTATTCGTTATTTTTGACGTGGAAACCGTCTTTCTTTACCCTTGGGCCGTTGCCTATGAGAAACTCGGCATTGTCGCGCTCATTGAAATGCTTATTTTTGTGTTCATGCTTTTCATTGGACTTGTCTATGCCTGGAAGAAGAAGGTGTTGAAATGGACCTGAAATTAGATGGAATCACTGAACGCGAGAGGGAAGAGCTGAAGCGAAATATATTTTTCTCGACATTAGAGCAGGTGAAAAGTTGGGCGAGAAGCAATTCTCTTTATCCGATGACATTTGGTCTTGCTTGCTGTGCCATCGAAATGATGGGGGTCGGAGCATCTCACTATGACTTGGATCGCTTCGGGTCATTCTTTCGGAACTCACCGCGGCAATCTGACGTTATGATTGTATCGGGAACCGTCACGAAGAAAATGGCGCCGATTATACGTCGTCTCTATGACCAAATGCCGGAGCCGAAATGGGTGATTGCGATGGGCTCATGCGCGACTGCCGGCGGTCCTTATGTGTATTCATATAGTGTCGTGAAGGGCGTCGATCAAATTGTTCCGGTAGACGTGTATATTCCGGGTTGCCCGCCAAATCCGGCTGCATTATTGTATGGTATTAACAAGCTGAAAGAGAAAATACGCTACGAAGCCAAGTCCGGAAAGCGGGTGATGTAGCGTGGATGAGAGGGAAAAAAAGAAAGAAGCAGCGGCACGCGCTAAGGAAGAAGCCATGAAGCGTCTTGCTGAACGCAACAAACAAAAAGAACAGGCTTCGGATGTTCAAAAAGATATAAAAGTGAAAGCGCTTCAAAACCAAACGCCTGAAGAGGTAGCAAAAGCAAAAGCAGCCGCGGCGGCAAAAGCAAAAGCGGCAGCACTGGCAAAACAGAAAGAGAAAGCAGCAGGAGAAGCAAACGGTTTAGCTACTGATGAAGAAAAGCGAAAGGCGAAAGAAAAGGCAGCCGTAGCGGCAAAAGCAAAAGCAGCAGCACTGGCGAAACAGAAAGAGAAAGCGGCAGGGGAAGCAAATAGTTCAGCCACTGATGAAGAAAAGCGAAAGGCGAAAGAAAAGGCTGTCGCAGCAGCTAAGGCAAAAGCAGCAGCTTTGGCTAAGCAAAAGGAACGTAAAAGTACAGAAACTGAAGAAGAGGAGAAGCTGCCAGCTCCTAATCAGTCAGTTCTCGATGAGTATGTTAAGAATATAGTGGATACACTGGGCAAAGACGTTTTGGAGGAGACATATATAAACCGTCTCTCAAAAAATGTGCCGACACTTGTTGCAAAACGAGAATACTATTTTAAATTAGCCGAATTCTTAAAAAATAATCTATCATTCAATTACTTGTCGGAACTTCACGGAACAGACTTTATAACGCACATGGAAGTGTACGTTTACTTATACTCGCACTCAATTAATCAATCGATTGTTTTAAAAACGAAGCTCGATCGTGAAGAGTCTTCAATCCATTCATTGGTACCGCTTTGGGAAGGTGCAAACTGGCCGGAGTGTGAAGCGTATGATTTACTGGGCATTCAATTTGAAAATCACCCGGACTTGAAGCGCATTTTGTTGGGGGAAGACTGGGTCGGACATCCGCTCAGAAAAGACTATGAGCCATTTGATGTGGAGGTGTGACCGATGATACGGACAGAAGAAATGCTATTGAATGTCGGTCCGCAGCATCCGAGCACACACGGTGTATTCCGTCTCATCATAAAAATTGACGGCGAAATTATCACAGAAGCGACACCGGTGATTGGCTATTTGCATCGCGGAACAGAGAAACTTGCTGAAAATCTGCAATATACACAGATTATTCCTTATACAGACAGAATGGATTATTTGGCGGCCATGACGAATAACTATGTGTTATGTCATGCGGTCGAAACGATGATGGCGATTGAAGTGCCGGAAAGAGCCGAATTTTTGCGGGTCTTGGCAATGGAACTCGGACGAATTTCCAGCCATCTTGTTTGGTGGGGAACTTATTTATTGGATATAGGAGCAATCAGTCCTTTTCTGTATGCTTTCAGGGAAAGAGAAATGATTCAAAATCTGTTGAATGAACTCTCAGGTGCCCGTCTGACATTTAATTATATGCGCGTAGGCGGTGTGAAATGGGATGCGCCGGATGGCTGGATTGATAAAGTGCGTGGCTTTGTGCCTTATATGAGGGAGCAGCTGAAGGGTTATCATGAGTTAGTGTCCGGTAATGAAATCTTTATGAAGCGTATTAAAGGTGTTGGCACTTATTCGAAGGAAGAGGCGATCCAATATTCCTTGAGCGGAGCGAATCTTCGCTGTACCGGCGTGAAATATGATTTGAGGAAATCGGAGCCGTACAGCATTTACAGTCGTTTTGATTTTGACATTCCGACCAGGGATGATGGAGATGCGTGGTCAAGGTATCAAATCCGTCTGGAGGAGATTGAGGAGTCACTCAAGATTATTGAACAAGCTGTTGAACAATTTCCGATTCAGGGAGCAATTATGGCGAAAGTACCAAAAATTATTAAAGCGCCTGCAGGGGAAGCATTTGTCCGCATTGAAGCGCCAAGAGGAGAAATAGGTTGCTACATTGCCAGTGACGGTAAAAAAGAGCCTTTCCGTTTGAAGTTCAGGCGTCCTTCCTTTTACAATCTGCAAATCTTGCCGAAGCTGCTGAAAGGGGAAAATATCGCGAACTTGATCACTATCTTAGGGGCGATTGATATTGTGCTCGGGGAGGTGGATGGCTAATGATTGAAGGGCTTATCCACGAACCGGCAGGTCTGAAGAATTTTGGTATTTTCTTTTTGCTCGCAACTCTTTTTCTATTATTTATATTGGGATTTGTCACATACGCGATTCTATCTGAACGAAAAGTGCTCGGCTTTATGCAGCTTCGCTATGGACCTAGTCACGTCGGAGGAAAGTGGGGGTTACTGCAGACGGTGGCAGATGTTTTAAAGCTATTAATCAAGGAAGATATCATTCCGAAGCTCGCTGACCGTCCTTTGTTCATACTGGCGCCGGTCATTGCATTTGCGCCGGCTTTCATGGTGCTCGCTGTCATTCCTTTTACCGACAACATGCAATTTGCTGATATAGGGATCGGTTTACTCTATTATATCGCCATATCAGGCATTTCAGTCGTCGGGGTAGTGTCGGCCGGTTGGGCATCGAATAATAAATATTCCTTAATTGGCGGAATGCGTGCGGCGGCGCAAATGATTTCTTATGAAATACCGCTTGTGATGAGCGTTGTCGGCATCATTTTACTGACAGGAAGCTTGAACTTGAACGATATTGTCGCTGCCCAGGAAAATTATTGGTTCGTACTTTTGCAGCCGCTCGCTTTTCTCATCTTCATTATTGCTTCCGTTTCCGAGCTGAACCGGACACCGTTTGATTTGCCGGAAGCGGAGTCGGAGCTGGTCGCAGGCTACCACACGGAGTATTCAGGATTTCGCTGGGCATTTTTTATGTTGGCGGAATATGTGTATTTATTCGCGATGGGTGCGATGACGACCGTTCTGTTCCTTGGCGGATGGCTGCCGCTATTTTCGTTTTTGGATTTTATTCCGGGCGCCGTTTGGTTTGCGTTGAAGTTCAGTGTCGTTATTTTTGTGATCATCTGGACTCGCGCCACGTTTCCGCGCATGAGGGCAGATCACCTGATGGAGTTTGGTTGGAAGGTACTGCTTCCGCTTGCGTTGGCCAACATATTTATAACAGCCATTTTGAAGGAACTGTTTTGAAGGTTTGGAACGGACAATTTTGAAGTGATGAGAGGTGTTGCAAATGTTTGGGTTGGCGAAAGGCTTGAAATATACGTTAAAAAATTTGACCCGGCAAAAGGTCACGTATGATTACCCGAATGATGCGTTGCTGTTGCCTGACCGGTTCCGCGGTATTCAAAAGTTTTATCCGGAGAAATGCATAGTCTGTAACCAGTGCTCCAATATATGTCCGACGGATTGCATAACTTTGACGGGTAAAAAACATCCGGATCCGAGTAAGAAGGGGAAAATCATCGATACGTATGATATAAATTTTGAGATTTGCATTTTATGCGATTTATGCACGGAGGTTTGTCCGACTGAGGCGATTATTATGACCAATAATTTTGAGCTGGCGGAATACAGCAGGGATATGTTTTACAAAAATTTAGAGTGGCTTGATGAAAATGATACGAATATAAGAGAGGAGAATAAGGTATGAGCTTTTCCGGTGAGATGCTCGGATTTGCCATCCTTGCTCTGGTCGCCATTTCCGGTGCACTTCTCCTTCTGACGTTGAAAAAGGTTGTCCATATGGTGGTGGCGATGGTATTCATTTTTATCAGCATCGCCGGTCTGTATGTGACGCTTTCAGCAGAATTCGTAGCAGCGGTGCAAATATTGATTTACTCAGGGGCCATCACAATTATGATGTTATTCGGCATTATGCTGACGAAGCATAACGATCAAGAGCAGAAAAAGCAACCGGATAAATGGCGGCGCTTCTTTGTTTTTCTCAGCGTTTTGGCGATTGGCGTCACGGTGTATATAGGCATTTATGATTTAAGCATTCCGGTGGAACAGGTGCCGTTGCACGAGAATAATACAGAGCAGATTGGCGTTATGCTGTATTCAAAATATATCATTCCGTTTGAACTGATTTCGATACTGTTATTGGCAGCTTTAGTCGGCGCGGTAATTTTAGCGAAACGGGATGACAAGGAGGAGGAACAATGACGTCTATCCCTCTATCAGCATATTTAACGCTTGCACTCATTTTATTTTGTCTCGGACTATACGGAGCATTGACGAAAAAAAATATAGTCATTGTCCTGCTATGCGTCGAGCTGATGCTGAATGCTGTCAATATTAATCTGGTCGCTTTCAGCAAGCTCGGCCCGGTGCCGTCGATTACCGGCCAAGTGTTTTCTTTATTCACGATCAGTGTAGCGGCAGCGGAAGTGGCGGTCGGCCTTGCGATATTGCTGGCGTTATACCGAAACAAAAAGTCGGTCAATATTCAAGAAGTGAACACAATGAGACATTAATTTCAGTTTAAAAATCAGCGCGTGATTTCAGAGCGCTATTCAAAAGGGGACTTGATAGGATGGCAAATGCATGGGTCATACCATTACTCCCGTTATTATCATTTTTATTGCTTCTTCTATTCGGCAAAAAATTAAAGGAATGGAGTGCCTATATTGCAATCGCTCTGGCATTCGGTTCTTTCGTTTATTCCTTGCTGGTGCTTTTGGAGCGCTTGTCGGCGCCGACGTACAAAGCGGAGGCCAATTGGCTCACAATAGGGGATGTGTCCTTAACAGCGGGATTTGAAATTAATCAATTAAATGCGTTAATGCTTGTTGTTGTATCGCTTGTCAGCCTTTTAGTTCAGCTTTATTCTGTCGGGTATATGAGAGGCGATGAGCGGCAGCCGGTCTTTTACAGCTACTTAGGTCTGTTTACATTTGCAATGCTCGGCTTAGTGATGTCTCCTAATCTATTGCAGCTCTATATTTTTTGGGAGCTGGTAGGAGTCGGTTCATTTTTGCTGATCGGGTTTTACTTTTATAAGAGAGAAGCAAAGAAAGCGGCCAAAAAGGCATTCGTTATGACAAGAATAGGAGACGTCGGTCTGTTCATCGGCATGATGTTGCTTTTTTGGGAAGTTGGCAGCTTTGAGCTCGATGTCATTTTTACAGCAGTAGAGTACGGAACGATACCGGCCGGTTTGCTGACAGTTATTTGTTTGTTGTTGTTTGTCGGGGCAATCGGGAAGTCCGGGCAGTTTCCGCTTCACACATGGCTTCCTGATGCGATGGAAGGACCGACTCCTGTGTCTGCTCTCATTCATGCCGCAACGATGGTTGCAGCAGGTGTGTATCTCGTCGCAACAACATTTCCGCTTTTTTCAGCAAGCGAAACGGCTATGTACATAGTGGCAATTGTAGGAGGGTTCACCGCTATTTTTGCAGCTTCAATTGCGCTTGTGCAAAATGATATAAAACGAGTTTTAGCTTACTCCACAATCAGTCAGCTTGGCTACATGATGCTTGCCTTAGGCTCCGGAGGCTATGTTGCCGGTGTGTTTCACTTGATGACGCATGCCTTTTTCAAAGCTTTGCTTTTTCTTGCGGCAGGAAGCGTCATACATGCTGTTGCCACACAAGATATCCGAAAAATGGGCGGGCTATGGAAAAAAATCAGATGGACAGGTGTTCTTTTTCTGATCGGTACGATGGCAATTTCCGGCGTGCCGTTCCTGTCAGGCTTTTTCAGTAAAGATGAGATTCTATTGGCCGTCAGGGCAGACGGCAACATCATATTGTTCGTTATTGCGCTCATCACTGCCTGCTTAACTGCTTTCTATATGTTCCGGCTGTTTTTTCTTGTGTTTGCAGGCCAAAGCCGCGGCGAAACAGGCGCTGTTCATGAAGCGCCCAAGTCTATGCTGCTTCCAATGGTGATATTAGCGGGATTGGCGGTTCTGAGCGGGTATGTTAATACAGCATGGTTCGGCAGTTATTTAGGAGAATGGCTTGTAGATGGAAATGCGGTGTTAGGACAGAGTCATATAGAGGGACCGGGATGGGTGATGTGGTCTGCTGTCACCATGTCCGTCATCGGGATTTTAATAGCTTATCTAATGTATGTAAAGAAACGGATCTCAGGAAACCGGCTTAGGGGAGAGCAGTCGATGCTATACCGGCTTCTATCCAATAAATACTATATTGATGAGTTATATGGACGCTCTGTTATCCCGCTTACTAAAGGAATAAGTGCTGTACTTCGTTTCATCGATTGCTACATTGTCGAGGGCTTGATGCTGCTGGTGAAGGGCATTGTGCTGTTGTTTGGAAAAGCAGGCTCTGCACTGCAAAACGGCCAAATGCAGCAATACGGTACAGCAGCTGTAGTCGGGCTCGCTTTGCTGCTTGCCATCTATGCTATAACGGGGGGGTTATTATAATGATTTTACCTATATTAATTTTCTCCCCTATAGCCGGTATACTATTGCTTTTGTTAATTAGAAAAGATCAAGAACGTCTCATTAAATGGGTTGGCACAGCGGCAACTTTGCCGGCGCTGCTCCTATCTTTGTATTTGTATATGCAGTTTCGCGCGGGAGAGAAGCTGACTCAATACGATATACGGCTTGACTGGTTCCGTTTCGGCAGCTTTGAGCAATTTGATCCGAATTTATATGCTGTCAGATTTGAATTGGGAATTGACGGATTTTCGCTCGTCATGCTATTGCTGACTTCATTGCTCTGTACATTGGCAGCTATCGCTTCGGTGCAAATAAAGAAGGAGCGGAAAGGTTATTTTCTTCTGTTTTTGATTCTGCAGATCGGAATGTTAGGCGTTTTTGCTTCGGAAAATTTAATTCTATTTTTCTTGTTTTTTGAACTGACGCTCATCCCGATGTTCTTTTTAATCAGCAAATGGGGTTATGAGAAAAGTAAACAGGCAGCCTATAGTTTTCTCGTTTATAACGGATTAGGTTCGGCCGTGCTGTTAATTGTGATTATGATTTTGTTTGCCAAGACCGGCACAAGCAATATTGCTGTTTTGCAGCAAGTTATTCCGAACGGCGGGGCAACGTTGATTGCCAACATCACACCGGAGATGAAATATGGACTGCTGATTGCTCTTTTGGTGGCATTCGGTGTCAAATTACCGATTTTTCCGCTGCATACATGGATGCTGAATGTCCATGTTCAGGCGCCGCCTCCGATTGTCATGCTTCACGCCGGTGTGCTCTTGAAAATCGGCGCATTCGGTCTTATTCGTTTCGGAATGGGCATCTTTCCGGAACAATTCAACAGCCTTTCTACCTATTTGCTTATTCTCGGTTTAATTAACTTATTGTTCGGAGCATTTCTCGCTTTTGTTCAAAATGACTTCAAAATGGTACTTGCCTATTCCTCGATATCCCATATGGGAATTGTGCTGCTGGGGCTGGGAGCGCAAAATGAAGCAGGCTTGCAGGGAGCAATTTTTCAGGTAGTTTCGCATGGACTTATTGCCGCTCTGTTGTTCTTTATTGTCGGACTTTTATACGAGCGCACAAGCACAACGGAACTATCAAAGCTCGGCGGCTTAGCAAAAACAGTGCCGGTCCTATCAGGTTTCCTGCTGGTCGGCGGTCTTGCTTCGCTGGGATTGCCGGGTATGTCCGGATTTATCAGCGAGTTCACAGCATTTTTAGGCGTTTTTGAAAATTATCCCCTATATGCCGGAATTGGTGCGTTAGGTTTAATTTTAACGGCTGTATACATGCTCCGGGCTGTGCTGGCGATTACCTTTGGAGAAAGAAAAGTAGGTGCTGTCCGCCCGGTGAATGACGTGAGAGGAGCGGAATGGATGCCGCTCATCATTTTGACGGGTGTAATCATTTTGATTGGCGTATATCCGGCTCTGCTGCAAAATCCTATTTACGATACAATCGGTTTTCTATTAACAGAAGGGGGAGGATGATGAGTAATGGATATCGAAACGCTGCTATCGTTTAATTGGGGCGCTATGATGCCGGAATTCATCATTCTCGGCGTTTTAACAGTGCTGTGTATTATTGATTTATTAATGCCGGCTAAGTACAGCCGCCGCTCGCTGGGCTGGTTTGCGATTGCGGGTGTCTTAGTGGCGATTGTCTCGTTGTTAAGCTTAATTCCTCTTGAGACAACATCGATTTTATATGATACTTTCCGGCTGGATTCATTCGCGAAGGCCTTTAAGTTAGTTCTCTTATTCGGCATGTTGCTTGTGCTGCTTTTGGCGGAAAGTTATCGACCAGGCGAGGGGATAGAAGAAACGCGCGGTGAGTTTTATTACTTATTTTTAACAGCTTTGCTAGGTACTATGGTGATGGCATCAAGCGGGGATTTGATCACACTGTTTGTTGGTCTGGAGCTGTTATCTGTTTCATCCTATATCCTCGCCGGCATTCGTAAACGTCATTTGCAGAGCAACGAAGCGGCAATGAAATATGTCATCAACGGGAGTATAGCGACAGCAATCACACTGTTTGGGATGAGTTATCTGTACGGATTGACCGGCACGACTAACTTGACGGAAATGGGCAGTATGATGGAACAGATGCTGAACAGCCAATTTCAATATTTATTCGGTGTCGCTTTCTTCATGATGTTGGTTGGCTTTTCATTCAAAATTGCATCAGCTCCATTCCATATGTGGGCACCTGATGTGTACCAAGGAGCTCCGACTCCGGTCACGGCTTTCCTTAGTGTCATCTCAAAAGCGGCTGGTTTTATCATCATGCTGCGGATAATCATCTTTTTATATGTGGAAGCGCCAGGGGATGCAGTCGGCGCATTCGACTTTATGGAAATCAATCACGTTTATATTGCTGTACTGGCAGGTGTGACGATGGTCATCGGCAATGTAGTTGCGCTTCGCCAAAGCAATATAAAAAGAATGCTTGCCTACTCCAGCATTGCCCATGCCGGTTACTTGCTAGTTTCCATAGCAACACTTGGTTATTTTACCAGCAGCATTATTTGGTTTTACTTAGTCGCTTATATGCTTATGAATGTAGGCGCGTTCGCTATTGTTCAGCATATGCAAGAGAAAACAGGGTCGACGGAAATCGACTCGTATGCAGGGTTATACAAAAGTAATCCGCTGTTGGCTGTCACGATGAGCATTTTTCTGCTGTCAATGGCAGGCATACCGGGCACAGCAGGCTTTATTGGCAAAATGTATATTTTTATCGGGACATTTTCCGTCAATCCGAGCAACTATGTGCTGGCAGCCACTTTAATCGGAACGACTGTCATCTCTTATGTTTACTATATTGGAGTAATGAAGCAGATGTTTTTTCGGCCGGCATTCGAGCAGGGAAACCCCAATCGTGGTCGTATTGCTCCAAGTTTGCTGATTGTATTATCAATTTGTGTCTTGGGTACTATAATATTTGGAATCATTCCGGGGATCGCTTTAGATTTTCTGGGTGAATTTAAACAATTTGACGACTTTGTTGAATAATGTACTTTACATTTATTTCTAGTAGTGTTAATATAATTAAAAATTAAGAAAATTTAAAAAGCGTTGAAGAAGAATAGTAGCTACTACAAACACTTTAGAGAGCTGATGGTCGGTGCGAATCAGTGTGGGAGTTTTAGTGAATGGACTTCGGAGCATCCTTCATGGCGAATCGTCTCCTCGTTATAAGAGACATTGAGTGGCTGTCGTTTCGGCAGCTAATAAAGGTGGCACCACGGGTCTCTCGTCCTTTTCGGATGAGGGACCTTTTTGTGTTCGTAAATTAATACAATAAATCAGTGATTGAGAGTAGTAAATTCAGTTTGAGCATTTCAGAGAGTTGGGGGATGGTGAGAGCCCGATATGCAAGAATGAATCGAATGGACTCATGAGAGGCGCGTTGAATGAATAGTAGGCGTGCACGGTTTCCGCCGTTAGATGGATAGGGCATACAATTACGTGTCCGAAAAGCGAAGGGAATGCACATTCCTTTAATTGAGGTGGTACCGCGGTTAACATAATCGTCCTCTACGAGCCAATGGCTTGTAGAGGACTTTTTTTATACGAAGAAATTATTGAAAAGGGGTTAGAAATAGATGAAAACAGCCGGAAAGAAAGTTTTTCAAAAGCAAATTGAAGGCGATATTTATACACCGATTGCTATTTTTCAAAGCTTGCCGGGAGAGAAGAAGTTTTTGCTGGAAAGCTCTATGAAGCATGAACAGCATGGTCGTTACTCCTTCATTGGAACCAACCCGTACATGGAGATGCGCGCTTACGGCATGGAGGTCACCATTCAAAGCGGAAATGAAATACTTACTGAGAACGGTCGGTTTCTTGATGTTTTGGAAAAATATTTGCCGCAAGAGAACCTTAGCGATCAACCATTCCCGCTGATGGGAGGAGCAGTCGGCTATGTCGGTTACGATATCATTCGTCAGTATGAGGAAATCGGAGAAGCACCTTTTGATGAATTGAACATGCCTGAAGCACATTTGCTTTTTTATAGCGACATCATTGTCTATGACCATATCAGCCAGAAAATCTCGATTGTCCATATTGGGGATGCAGAAACAGAAGCGAATTTCAATGAGAGGGCGGAAGGAATAGCGGCTATGATTGAACAAGGCCCGAAGCCGTCTTCGTTTGAAAAAATAAGTAAGTCAACAATCGACTTTCAATCCAATATGACGCAGCAGCAATTTGAGGAAAAGGTGAAAAAGGCAAAAGAAGAAATCGAGAAGGGCGAGATTTTTCAGGTCGTGCTTTCACAGCGTTTTTCCACAGCTTTTGCAGGCGATCCGTTCTACTTTTATCGCAGTTTGAGGACGCATAATCCGTCACCGTATATGTTTTATATCGACTTTCACGATTATCAGATTGTCGGTGCCTCTCCGGAAAGTTTGTTGAAGGGAGACGGCGTTAAGATTGTGACAAATCCGATTGCCGGAACGAGAAAAAGAGGAAGAACGGCAGAGGAAGATACCGTGCTTGAAATTGAATTGCTCCAAGATGAAAAGGAATTGGCAGAGCATCGAATGTTAGTCGATTTAGGACGGAATGATCTTGGCCGGGTTTGCGAGATTGGTAGTGTAGAGCTGACGAAGTATATGGTCATTGAGAAATACAAACATGTTATGCATATTGTTTCGGAAGTGGTCGGTTCGAAGCGTGCGGACATTTCAAACGGTCAAGTATTAGCATCTTGTTTGCCGGCCGGCACCGTATCGGGAGCTCCAAAAATACGGGCGATGAGCATTATTAATGAACTTGAAAAAGTGAAAAGAGGCGTGTATGCCGGCGCAGTTGGTTATTTCTCCAATCATGGCAGCTTTGACTTTGCGCTTGCAATTCGAACGATGATTGTGAAAGACGGGCAAGCGACAATTCAGGCGGGAGCAGGTATTGTCTATGATTCTGATCCCGATATGGAACATAATGAAGTCCTGAATAAAGCCCGGGCATTTATGGAGGTGGAACTATGATTTTGCTGATTGATAATTATGATTCGTTCACGTTTAACCTGTACCAGCAAGTCAGCGCACTTGGAGAAGACGTGGTTGTCATACGTAACGATAAGCTGACAGTTGAAGAAGTACTGGAAATGAATCCGAAAGCGATCGTGCTGTCGCCGGGACCGGGCCGCCCTGAGCAGGCGGGCATCATGATTGACCTGATTAAGCAATGTTATGACAAAATACCGATTTTAGGTATTTGTCTCGGCCATCAGGCAATCGCTTCAGCATTTGGAGGCAATATTATCAGAGCTAAATCAATTATGCATGGGAAAGTTTCAGCCATCCGTCATTTTGAAAACAATGTGTTTGAAGGACTGACGCAACAAATTCAAGTCATGCGCTATCACTCATTGGCAGCGGAGAAAGAGACGCTCCCGAAAATGCTGGAAGTAATCGCCTTTAGCGAAGACGGGGAAATTATGGCGCTTGCCCATCGTGAGCATCTTGTTGTCGGTATCCAGTTTCATCCGGAATCAATCGGTACAAAGGAAGGCAATAAAATCGTCGCAAACTTTCTTCGAAAATGTAAGGAGGCTGTTTTATGAAACTTTATTTGCAAAAATTGATGAATCGTCAATCGCTGTCTTATGAAGAAATGAAAACTGCAACAGAGCTGATGTTTCTGGATGAAGTCACAGATAGTGAGCTAGCCGCCTTTCTTATCGCTTTGAAATTGAAAGGAGAAACAGTCGATGAAATAGCGGGCTTAATTGAGACGCTCCTGGAACAGGCTTTGCCGTTTCCTAAAGATATAAAAGGTGTGATGGATAATTGCGGCACAGGAGGAGATGGCTCCAGCAGCTTCAATGTCAGCTCAACCTCAGCGTTTGTCATTGCAGGAGCAGGAATTAAGGTGGCAAAGCACGGAAACCGCAGTATCAGCAGCAAAACCGGCAGTGCTGATGTATTGGAGGCACTAGGCGTCAATTTGCATATGCCACAGGAAGCAATGGAGGAATTAATCCATGAAATTGGTATCGCCTTTTTGTTTGCGCCGCATGTTCACCCTAGGCTTGGCCGGATTATGAAGGTAAGGAGAGAGTTAAAGATTCCGACTATCTTTAATCTTATTGGTCCGCTCACGAACCCGATTGCTTTAGATTTTCAGCTTGTAGGCATTTATGACCAAAAATATGTCGATATATTTGCGGCAGTGCTGAAAAAGCTTGGAAGAAAGCGGGCAGTGGTAGTGAACGGTGCAGGTTCCATGGATGAAGCTTCTTTACAGGGAGAAAATCACATCTCGCTGCTGGAAAACGGCAGTATTCACTCATTCACGCTTACACCGGAAGAAGTGGGATTAAATCCGTACGATAATAAAGAAATTATCGGCGGAGATGCGCAAGTGAACGCGCAAATTTTGAAAAATGTCTTAACGGGTCAAACCGGGGCTCACAGAGATACGGTGCTTCTAAACGCCGGGCTCGGAATTTATGCAGCAGGCGTAGCAGCGACTGTAGAGGACGGAATTAAAGCAGCTGCTGAGAGCATCGACTCTGGTCGGGCTTACGGAACGTTGCGCAAACTGATCGAGAAAAGCGTAAAGGAGAGAATTTCATGAGTTCGATTTTAGAGAAAATCCTGACCGAAAAACAAAACGAGGTGCAAGCTTTAAAGCGAGAGAATATATCGGCAGTGAAGCGGAGACCTTTATCTTTAATAAATGCAATCAAACAGAAAGCGCCAGTCGGCATTATTGCTGAAATTAAACGGCAATCACCTTCAAAAGGAATGCTGCAGGAACATGTCGATCCGGTGAAACAAGCAAAACAATATGAGCAGGCAGGCGCTGCTGCAATATCGGTATTGACGGATTACCCGTTCTTTAAAGGGCGATTTGAAGATCTTTCAGCTGTACGTGAGGCTGTTCAAATTCCGATTTTATGCAAGGATTTCATCATTGATGAAGTGCAAATCAAAAAAGCGAAGTCGGTTGGAGCTGATGTGATCTTACTTATTGTTGCTGCCTTGGAACAAGGGCAATTAAAAAGATTGTATGACTTCGCATCCGGCGAAGGAATGGATGTGCTTGTCGAAGTTCATGATGAAACTGAACTGGAACGGGCACTTTCAATCGGTGCAAACATCATTGGCATCAACAACCGCAACCTTTCTACGTTCGTTGTCGATTTGCAAACGACTGTCCGCTTGGCGCAGCATCCGAAACTTGCGGACATAGTGCTGATCAGCGAAAGTGGCATTGTGAGCGGAGAAGATGTTCGGATTGTACAAAAAGCAGGTGCAAACGGCATCCTTGTCGGCGAAACACTCATGAAGTCAGAAGACATAGCGAAAACGATGAACGAGCTGTCTTTAAAGGAATTGGTATGAATATGGTAAAAGTGAAAATCTGCGGCATCACAGACATAGAAACGGCACATGTTGCTGTTCGGTACGGAGCCGATGCGCTTGGCTTTGTTTTTGCGCATAGTAAAAGAAGAATTACCCCAGACGCAGCCAAAAACATTATCGGGCAGCTTCCTGCGTATGTCGAAAAGGTTGGTGTTTTCGTCAATGAAGCTGTCGAAACAATGGAGGAAATAGCCTCCTATTGCGGACTGACAATGATTCAGCTCCACGGTGAGGAAGATGCGGGAACATGCCGAAAGTTAAGCTATCCGACCATAAAAGCAGTCGGAATCACAACAAAAGAGGATGTGCAAACGGCTTTATTTTACCCGTCAGCCTATGTATTGGCCGATAGCCCGAAAGGTAAGGTCTATCAAGGGGGAAATGGACAGACGTTTGACTGGAATCTCATTGAGGATCTTCAAGAACATAGCCGTATTATTCTTGCAGGAGGATTAAATGCTGACAATGTAAAGGAAGCGATTCGCCTTGTCAGGCCGGCTATGGTTGACGTATCGAGCGGTGTCGAAACGAATGGGGTTAAAGATCAGCAAAAAATCCAGCTATTTTTACAAAATGCTAAAGGGGAGAATTTTTAATGATGACTTATGCGCAACCGGATGCGAATGGGAAATATGGACCTTATGGGGGTAGATATATACCGGAAACGTTAATAGAAGCGACTTTTCAGCTTGAAAAAGCGTACGAGGAAGCGATGCAGGATGAATCTTTTAGACGTGAGTTGAACGACTATTTAAAGGAATATGTCGGACGTGAAACGCCGCTTTATTACGCTGAGAGACTAAGCGCCTATGCCGGCGGACCGAAAATTTATTTGAAGCGTGAGGATTTGAATCATACCGGAGCTCATAAAATCAATAATACAATTGGGCAGGCATTGCTTGCTAAGCGAATGGGCAAAAAGAAGGTTGTCGCTGAAACGGGTGCAGGTCAGCATGGAGTCGCATCTGCAACGGTTTGCGCTTTACTTGGATTGGAGTGCACTGTATTCATGGGGGCGGAAGATGTGAAAAGGCAGAGGCTGAATGTGTTCCGGATGCAGCTGCTCGGAGCGAAGGTCATCAGCGTCACACAAGGCAGTGCAACATTGAAGGATGCGGTGAACGAAGCACTTCGTTATTGGGTTGCGCATGTGGACGATACCCATTATTTAATGGGTTCTGTGCTTGGTCCACATCCGTTCCCGCAAATCGTTCGTGACTTCCAAAGTGTCATAGGAAGTGAAACGAGAGAGCAAATGCTCCGGAAGGAAGGACGGTTGCCGGATGCGGTAGTTGCCTGTATCGGAGGCGGCTCAAATGCGATGGGCATGTTTTATCCGTTTTTGGAAGATGAGAATGTACGGTTAATTGGGGTAGAAGCTGCGGGCCAAGGCTTAGGTACAGAGTTTCATGCCGCATCTTTGACGAAAGGAAAAATTGGTGTTTTGCATGGTTCCAAAATGTATTTGCTGCAAGATGAATTCGGCCAAGTAATTGAAGCTCATTCCATTTCAGCGGGGCTTGATTACCCGGGAGTCGGTCCGGAACATTGTTTCCTGAAAGATGAAAAACGCGTGACCTACACATCTATTACCGATGCAGAAGCATTGGAAGCATTGCAACTTCTATGTAAAACAGAAGGCATCATACCGGCACTTGAAAGCTCGCATGCAGTAGCTTATGCGCTGAAGTTGGCGAAAGAAATGGATGAGAACGAAACACTCGTCATTTGTTTATCAGGACGTGGAGATAAGGATGTTGAGTCGGTGCAGCGTTATTTAGGAGGTGAAGAAGCATGAGCGGACATTTGCAGCAATCTTTAACACAAGTGATCGAAAGTGGAGATAAATGCTTCGTTCCTTACATTATGGCAGGCGATGGAGGTCTAGATAAATTGATTCCGCAGTTGGAGTTTATGCAGTCGGCGGGAGCTACGATGATTGAAATCGGCATACCTTTCTCAGATCCCGCTGCCGACGGACCGGTCATTCAGGAAGCCGGCATGCGCGCTCTGCAAGCAGGTACGACAATACAGGGCATTTTGAAGGCACTGGAAAATGTGCGTCAAACTGTCACAATCCCGCTTCTGTTCATGACGTATTTGAACCCGATTTTATCAGTCGGATTAGAACAGTTTGCACAAACTTGCAAAAAGATTGGAATAGACGGTTGCATTATTCCGGATGTACCGCTTGAAGAGGAGCAAGAAATTAAGCCGACTTTGCAGCAATACGATTTAGCATTTATTCGTCTTGCTTCTATTACGAGTCCTCCCGAGAGACTGAAACAACTTGCAAGCGGAGCGGAAGGCTTCATATATGCTGTGACAGTAAAAGGAGTAACCGGCATAAGGAATGAGTTCAGCACCGATCCGTCCCGCTACGTTGATTTATTGAAACAAATGAGCGATGTTCCTGTTCTGGCCGGATTTGGCATCTCGACTCCGGAGCATGTGCGCCAAATGAGCCAGGTATGTGATGGGACCATTGTCGGCAGCCAAATCATTCAGCATTTGCAAAACGGGGAACAGCATCTCATTAAAGAATTAATCCAAGCAGCGAAGAGAAGCTTATCTCACGAATAAGATTTGAAAAACTGTCGCACATGACAAAAGGCGACAGTTTTTTTGCGGTTTAGCAAGTTTATCGACGTCTAGCTTCAGTGCTCATCCGCCGCTGCGCTTTAACATGATGCTAAAGAAAGATGACGAGCTTATAACAAAGGCCTGATAAACTGGTACTTCAGTACTTGGTTCCTAAAATCATCAGGTATCATGACGCAAAAGTATTGTTTTCTTCGAGGATTGGGTGCAAAGAAGTCTAATATTCTATAAAAAAGAAAGTTTCATACATATATTCATCAAAATTCGCTAATATTTGCTAATTTTCTTTGTATTTATGTATAAAATACCGATACAAACATATATAATAAATAGTGTTGCCAAATATTTGTTCAAGACTACCAGTAACTGTTAATGACGATATAATTCTCTCATAATAGAACAATATGCTAGAATGTAAGAGAATTAAATGAAGGAGGCTCTTTATGTTTGAAACGCTTGCTCAACAGTCAATATTAGGGATTGTGTCCCATTTATTTTTTATAGCTGTTACTTGGTGGGCGCTGCAAGCTTTGAATTTTGAAAAGTTTCTTCGACCAAATAAGGTATTTCAAGCGAGGCTTCTGTATATTTTATTAACGGTTGCAATTGCATCGACAGTCAGTAACTTCTTTTTAAATTACCTTTCATTAGCCACAAGAAATCCATATTTCTTTTAAAAATGCCATTCATACTAGATAAATAGAAAAAAATTTGATGTCATAAAATGACGAGGTATTGGATGTATGAATCTCCCTTATGAAGGCTAGGCTTGTTTCTAGGGGAGGAATGAATATGCGCAGAGCTGTCTATATTATCGTTATTGGTTTGATGGTACTAAACGTTGGGAATAGTACGATTAGAGCTCAAAAAGAGGCCTCTGATCTCGAGACTATATTGAAAATCATAAGCCATCATAGTGACATGTCAGTCAAAGAATGGATTGTAACAGCAAGAGAGTCGATGGATGGGATAGAAACAAAGGAACAATTTTTAAAAGAGGCTGATAGATTGAAAGATAGCTTGTCTGATTATCAATGGCAAATCAGGCAAAATGAACAGGCAATAGCTCTTGTTGGCGAACGCAAAGATTATTTGCTTGTAGAAACTGTTACATTCAGCTCGTCTTTAAAGAGCAATACAGATTCCTATTTAAATTATGAGATTAAAGGTACATCAGTAAACAGTATTACGGCAGAACAGCTGCAGAAAAAAAGAAAAGCTGTTGAAACTAGTATTTTTAGTCGATATACCATATTTTTCACTTGTGTAAAAGGTGAAATAAGTGGTAATATTGATAAGGTTTTAACTTCTAAACTGGATGGTTTATTAACCAGTTTGAATGCGGTGGAAACGGAAAGTGTAAAAGAAAGCAACTTCGTATCCATTACCGCAAATTCTTCATTATTTAAGCAATCATTTATAAGTGAACAGTATAATTTACAACTAGCCATGCGATTTGATGGAATGAGTCAAAAGACTTCCTTTGTAATTGGCACACCCATCATAACATTTGAATATTAATATAGAGAAATTGGACGCGGAGGGGAATACTTTTGGAAAAGATCATCGTCCGCGGCGGAAACAGACTGAATGGAACAGTGAAAATTGAAGGAGCGAAAAACTCCGTACTGCCTGTTATCGCTGCAACACTATTAGCAAGTAATGGGAAATGCGTCATTAAAGACGTACCGACACTCTCCGATGTATTTACAATTAACGAGGTTTTGCGTAATTTAAATGCAGACGTTGATTTTGCAAATAACATCGTCACTGTAGATGCATCAAGAGAATTAAAAGAGGAAGCGCCTTTTGAATATGTGAGGAAAATGCGTGCTTCTGTATTAGTTATGGGCTCTTTGCTTGGTCGTAACGGGAAAGCGCGAGTTGCTTTGCCGGGAGGCTGCGCAATCGGTTCTCGTCCCCTTGATCAGCACTTAAAAGGCTTTGAAGCTATGGGTGCTAAAGTAAAAGTAGGAAACGGATTTATTGAAGCAGAAGTAAACGGAAGATTAAAAGGAGCTAAGATTTACTTGGATTTCCCGAGTGTAGGCGCTACTGAGAATATCATGATGGCTGCTACATTAGCTGAGGGGACAACAGTAATCGATAATGCTGCTAAAGAACCGGAAATCGTTGACCTGGCGAACCTTTTAAATAAAATGGGCGCCAAAGTTCGAGGTGCCGGCACTGGTACAATCCGCATTGACGGTGTTGAAGCGCTAAATGGCACAACTCATACAATCATTCCAGACCGTATTGAAGCCGGAACGTTTATGGTAGCGGCAGCGATTACAAAAGGAAATGTTTTAGTAAAAGGTGCTGTTGCAGAGCATCTGACTTCATTAATCGCAAAAATGAAAGAAATGGGCATTGAAATCATCGATGAGAGCGAAGGACTTCGTGTTATCGGACCTGAAAAGCTTTCAGCTGTCGATATTAAAACGATGCCTCATCCAGGCTTCCCAACTGATATGCAATCACAAATGATGGCATTGCTTCTTCAAGCAGAGGGAACAGGAATGATCACTGAAACTGTGTTCGAAAATCGCTTCATGCACGTGGAAGAATTCCGCCGCATGAATGCCGATATTAAAATTGAAGGACGTTCTACAATTATTAATGGTCCTTCTAATCTGCAAGGTGCTGAAGTTGCTGCGACAGATTTGCGTGCGGCAGCTGCGCTTATTTTGACTGGGCTTGTGGCAGAAGGTGTGACACGAGTAACTGAATTGAAACATTTAGATCGCGGATATGTTGACTTCCATGGCAAACTTGCTGCGCTGGGAGCGGATATTGAACGTGTTAATGATGCAATCAGCAATAAAACAGCAATTGTGGCAGATTTAAACGCATAATGGAATAAACATCAACCTGGTTAGCTGAGCTAATCAGGTTTTTTGTCGTTTAGTAAATTATAAAAGTCTATACTATGTCTAAGTTTAAATGAATGTATTTCGTGTTTCCGATATCTTTGGGAAGGCGGGACAAAGACTGCCATGGACGTTAGTCTGTCTTTGTGACTCTTATACTGAGTGCCTCAGTTCATACGGTGCTTTTTAGGGGGGCGCTTGCGCTTTTGATAAAGTTCCAGGTCATAATTCTTGTTTTTCTATCATATGTATATAGAGCGGTAAGTGCAAAGGGGGCCAAGATTTTGAAATCTATTAAACCATTACTAGTATTAATCACAACAATCTGCATTGTAACCATCATTATTCCTGCTATACTTGCGATCCCTTCCTTAAAGAATGAAAGTGGTGGAGCACTGGTGGAGAATCGGGATGGGAAGAAGCAGCAAGCGGGACTAGACATCTCCCGGTTGGAGCAGTCAGACTTGGAGGTTGGCGTCTACCGGACTGCAAGCAAGAAGGTGGAAACGCTGCCTTTAGAGAAGTACATTGTCGGAGTGGTTGCTTCGGAAATGCCGACTACGTTTGAATTAGAGGCGTTAAAAGCGCAGGCGCTTACAGCAAGGACGTATATTGTCAACCATCTGCTGAGCGGGAAGAGTTCCGGATTGCCAGCCGGGGCGCAAGTCGATGATACAGTCAACTATCAGGTGTTCAAAAATGATGCGGATTTGAGAGTGCAATGGGGCAGTGAATACGAAGCTAAGATGAATAAAATAGCGCAGGCAGTACTCGAGACAGAGGGGCAAATTTTGACGTATGATGGACGCCCGATTACAGCTACCTTTTTCTCGAACGGTAACGGTTTTACTGAAAATGCGGAAGCATACTGGAAAAATCCTTATCCGTATTTAAAGAGTGTCGAAAGTCCTTGGGATGAGCAGGCACCGGAGTTTGAAGAGAAAAAAAGCATAGCCATCTCGGAATTTGAAAATAAATTGGGCGTAAAGCTGAAAAATAAAGAAACAGTCGGCACCATTGTTGAGCGAACGCCGGGCAAGCGAGTGGCGAAGGTCAACATTAACGGTAAGCAATTCACCGGCAAACAAATTCGCGAACTATTAGATTTACGATCAACAGACTTCAGTTGGAACGTGCAGGGCAATGCTGTCATCATTACAACGAAAGGATACGGCCATGGTGTCGGAATGAGCCAGTGGGGTGCTAATGGTATGGCGAAGGAAGGCAAATCTTATGAAGAAATTGTCAAGCATTACTATCAAGGTATTGAAATAGCCTCAGCAGATACGTTGACGCAGCAAATTGTCGCAAATAAATAGAAATCCATTTTCCGGACCATTGAGAGGATCCTCTCAATGGTCTTTTTAAGTGCGCCCGGCATGGGTGCAATCTATAGGGTGAAAGTCCCGAGCTGTGAAGGCAGAAGTAACAGTTAGCTTAACGCAAGGGTGTCCGTGGTGACGCGGAATCT
>NZ_JACXSI010000036.1 GCF_014712675.1 Peribacillus faecalis
CAAGCTCGTTATGAATACTTGCGTCAATTATCTTAATTGAACCGCCGTATACGGAACCGTACGTACGGTGGTGTGAGAGGTCGGGGGTTAATCACCCCCTCCTACTCGATTTTGCTAAAATCGATGAGAGATACTAGGATTTCCACCATCGAGTTTGTCCTTCATGCTTATCTTTTACGAATAATAAACTACTGATTATCATGGCTTTGGATACCCTGTATTTCGAAAACTCCTTCCATTGCCTAACTCTAATCTCAATATTATAACTCTGTTATTCTTACTCCATCTGCCCATTCGCCGCAATCTTCTCCACCACCTTATGCAAATCCTCAGGCTTATGAAACTCAATCGGAGAGAAGCCTTTCTCAAAAAGGATGGAGTCTGCTTCGATTAATGCCACATAGCGCCCGTTGATTTTCGCCAGGTGAATGTTTTCGCCGAAGTCACTCAGGTAGCCTTTGATATCCGTGTCGCCAAGTTTCATTTTCAGTTCCGCTTCAGGAGTGTGCTCGACGATATGAGCGGCTGCTTCGATAACTTGGTGGGAATCAAGTTGCTCACGAATTTCGCATTTGTCGCTCGCACTCCAAATCTCCATTTCCTGCTCGAATTGCTTGAACTCTTCTTTCATCCTCAAGGTTTTCCATGATGCTTTCCGTTACCATTTCCATGACCTGTGCCTTCATGATCTCAGGCATCGGTTCGTTGTAGTCGACGTATTTCAGAAAGTCCTCAAAATAGCAGGCATGCGATGATTGGTGGATTTTCTCAGTTCACCGTCCTCGACCATGCCTTCTTCGGGCATATGAGGATACATGACGCTTGGGCATTGATTTAATGGTGTTTATTGCAATTTGTAAAGTTGGCGGTCACTAATTTGGCTGAATATGTTTAAAAAACGCGGGAAATTTTCGAGTGGGAGTGACTGGGGATTTTTGAAAACCCTTATAAACACTGGGGTTTTCAGGACTAAAGGCTTCAAATGATAGTAAAATGATAGCATACTCTATAAAATGAGTAATATTACTCATTGGGAAATGCCATTACAATAATGTTAAGATAACTAAAAAAGGTCTATCTGAACTTAAAAAACAAGTTCGGGTAGACCTTTTTTTGTATAGATCAAGGACCGGAGAAGAAGTCTGGTTATTTTTTATTTTTTTAATAATATAGATATTCTCAAAAAAAAAACACATTTTTTTTGCACTTTCTTTTCATTTTCTTTGTAACATGGGATAGGTGTAGAAAGGAGGATCATTGTGGTATGACAGACAAAGAATTTAAGCGGCTGAGACGCCATCAATTGATGGATATTATTTATCAGCTTCAAACTCGTGAAGAGGAACTGACAGCAGAAGTTTCTCGTCTGCAAGCTGAACTTGACAGTAAACGAATTCGTATGGAAAACGCCGGATCCATCGCAGGTGCAGCTTTGGAGCTAAATGATGTTTTCATGTCAGCACAAAACGCCGCCGACCAGTATCTTGCAGAGATAAAAATATTACTCGAAGAAACAAAGGCAGAAAGACAGCGCATTATGTCTGTTACCAAAAAAGAAGCAAGTCGTGTCCTGTAAGCAGCAAAAGAGGAATACAATGTTTCCGCATAAAAAATTCTTCACATTATATATTCCGACCCGGAACTTCTTGCAAGCTTTATAAGCTGGATTCATCGGGAGGCGAAGATGGTACTACATAAAAACAAAGATGTTTCTTTGCCCACCAAAAGGCAAGTTGAAACAGAACGAAAACGATATAGACGACAAAAAGCATACCGAAAAGCCTTGAGAGGAACTGTTTATGTACTGACTATTGTGGCGGCGGTCTCCGTTCTAATTGCAACACTTGTGCTGCCAGTTCTGCAAATCGAAGGCAAAAGTATGGAACCTACCCTTCAAAACGGTGACATCGTGTTGCTTACCAAAAGTACAGATTTTGACCGTGGAGAGCTATGCGGTTTCACTTGGAATAACAAACTACTGATTAAGAGAGTCATTGGATTTCCCGGTGACTGGATTGAGATTGATACTGATGGCACAGTATATGTCAACAGCGAAGCAATTGATGAACCTTATGTGATGGATAAAACCATGGGCGAGTGTGATTTAGAGTTTCCTTATCAAGTTCCCCAGGAGCAATATTTTGTAATGGGTGATTTGAGAGAAACATCAATTGACTCCCGTAGTACCCTAATTGGCTGTATTGAAAAAGACCAAATCGTAGGAAAGGTGGCCTTCCGAGTTTGGCCGCTTAACAGCATTGAATTTCTTAAATAAGGAAAGAATGAAACGATATGAGAATAATAGAGTCTTACCTTCAGGAAACAAAGCTGAATAAACGACGACGGCAGCTTACTGTGTCGGTACTGACAGTTTTGTCACTCATCGTTGCAGTAAGCGTTTCGTGGAATCTCCATTTGACTGGTATTACCATGGCAAATGGAGCCTTTTGTGGGCAAAACGAACATATCCATACCGAAGAATGTGTAGAGTGCACTTTGGAAGAGCATTTGCACGAGCTTTCCTGCTACTCAGATCCCAATGCAGATGTAGAGGATACGGCTATCTGGGAAGCCACTCTGCCAGACACACTAACGGGGAGATGGTCAAAGGATATTGTTGCAATTGCCAAATCGCAAATTGGATATCTTGAAAGCGAAAGGAACTTCATCCTTGCCGATGATGGTGAAACTAGGCAAGGCTATACCAGGTATGGTGCTTGGTACGGCAATTCCCATGGCGAGTGGAATGTAATGTTCCTTTCCTTCTGTATGAGGTATGCAGATATTCCAAACGACATCATTCCTAGCACTGGAGGCGCTTATAGTCTTCGTAGCTACCTTGAAATGGAGGGTATGCTGAAAACTGGGCCATATACCCCTAAGGCAGGAGATATTATCATCTTCGAGGATGATACGATTGGAATTGTAACTGAGATAGGCGAAGAAAACTTATCGGTTATTATTGGAGATTTTGAAAATACAGTTGCCGAAAAGGAATTTGACATAGCTAACCTTAAGGTCAGTGGCTATGTAGATATGACGGCACTGACAAACGAACATTGCCTCCCGGAAATATTTGAGCAAAGCTTTAAGGGCGAGGATTACACTGTAGAGGTTGTCTATGACACTAAATCAGAACTACCGGAGGGAGCAACACTTACTGTAACAGAGCTTACAGAGCAAACAAAAAGTTATACAGATACAATAGAAGAAATGCTGGACGAAAATAAAGAACTAAGTTCCATTCGATTGTTCGATATTTCCTTTACACTAAACGGAGAGGTAGTAGAACCGCTTGAAGGATCTCAGGTGGGTGTAAGCATCTTCTTCCGTGACGGCTTCACTCTTGCTGAGGAAGAAAACCTTGAAATCTTTCATTTTGATGATAGCGGTGGTGCAGAGAAGATAGACGGACAGGTAGAAAACAACGAAACGGTTGAGTTTTCCACCGACAGTTTCTCGGTCTATGCAGTTGCCAGTTCTGCGGAAACCCGAGCCGAAGGTGACAGAGCCACTATTACATTCGACCACAATAACGCATTTTATGCTGAATATGGTAAGGCTAATCCGACATACACCGTACGCTTTGATGCAAATGGTGGCAGTACTACAGCCCCAAGCTCCATTACCGTGGATAGTGGTAATGATGTGGTGTTACCAGATTATACTGGAACAAACGGACGTAAAGTGTTTGTTGGTTGGTCAACAATCAACAACGCCACAGACTCTGGCAAATATACCACCCCGGTGTATAAACCAAATACAATATATACACCGACTGCCAATGTAAGGCTGTATGCTACTTGGGCATCAGTAAATGTGGATGCGAAATTCTTTATCCGAAAGGACGGAATCATTCCTACAGAGCCTCAAGGTCATAGTGTTTCTGAATACACAAGCGGTATATCCATCGCTGGAGCCATAAAAATCGGTGAGTTCTACACCAACTCTTCGGTAGGTGTAGGAAGCCGCTTAAATCAAATGCCTACAGATGAACAGATTAAGGCTGTGTTCAATGAGTATGACCCCAACACCCAGTTTATTCTGTGGTATGTTGTGAAACATGAAGAAACTTGGCACGTTGATGGTGTTGTACTGGACAAGTCCCTTGTAAGTCTAAGCTATGATGCAAACGCTCCTGCAGGTGTGTGGACAAATATGCCCGACGGCGCACAGTTCCCGGTAGATACCGTGACCTATGTAGGACTCCACGGTGGAACAGGAAGCGATTACCGTATACCTTCCAGAAATGATGGCTACATCTTTGTCGGGTGGAACACGGAGCCGGATGGCAGCGGATATACCTATCAAACCGGTGACAACATTACGATGACAGAAAGCAAGGTGCTGTATGCCGAGTGGAAAAAGGATACACATACGCTGATACTCAACAAGGTGGATTCTAATGACGACTCTGCATTACTGCCCGGTGCGACATTCACCTTGTACAAGAAATCGGAAACCGGCTTTGAGCATATGCAAACCCTCACTACTGGCTCCGGTGGTCGGATCGACTTCGGCAAAATTGAAACAGATACCATCTATAAATTGGTGGAGGATAAGCCGCCTGGCGGATATTCCATTATTAACGAAAGCTTCTGCTTCAAAATTGCTACCGTTGACGGCGCATTAGCTGTGGTGTTCTGTGATGATAGCGGTAACGAAGTATCTAACCCGCTTGCTATCACCGGCGGATATGATCCCTCTACTAAAATTATTACAGTCCAGGTAGAGAATCTTGCCGGTTATGCGCTTCCTTCTACAGGTGGCATCGGCACATACCTATTTATAATATGCGGTCTTATTTTAATAATATCACCGCTTATTTATGGATTCAGCTTGAGGGGCAAGTCTGGAAGGAGGCTTTAATATTAAGCCTCCCACACAGGGTGCAAAAAATTAAAATGGTGCGCCGGGCTTTATCCAATCAATATAAAATACCAATCAGAAAGGACTTAAATTATGAAAAAGTTTTTCTCATTAGCGATGATTTTTGTGATGCTTTTCACAATAACTGTCCCTGCATTTGCCGCAGGCAATGGAACTATTACCATTGAAAATGCTACTATTGATCAGGTATATACTCCCTACAAAATCTTTGATGCTACCTATTCGGGTACAGGCAAAGTGTCTTATACCATCAGTACCGCCAATCAGTTCTACACCGCACTTTTTGGCAATGACGGCAATACCGATAACGCTTTTTTCAGCAAGACGGCCACTACAGTTCCGGGTGTTTACACTATATCCAAAAAGGATGTGGACGATTCTGCCCTAATTGATTATTTGTTGAAACTTATTAAGGGTGGTTCATATGAATCTGCAAAGCCTGCTGTGACAGCAGGAAGTGATGAAGTTAAATTTGAAGGTTTGGACTTTGGTTATTATGTGATTACTAGCTCACTAGGTACTGCTGTGACTATTACCAGTACAATTCCGGACGCAACTGTAATTGATAAAAACCAAAAACCTTCAAATCTACAAAAGAAAATCTGGGAGGATGTAAACAAAAATAATGTTGTGGATGAAGGTGAACTAAAAAGTTCTAACACTGCTTCTATTGGAGATAGTGTACATTACCAAATTAGCATGACTGCTACAAATTATGACGGAGCAAACCAGATTCAGTATTATTCCATTTATGATATTGAAGGCGAAGCTATTTATGCCGACTACAAAAGCATCAAGGTGTTTGTCGGCAAAGAAGAGTTAACAAAGGGATGGTATTTAGGTGGTGAATCTAATTCTCCCCTAGGAAACTGGAGTACAGATACTACTACTATTAATGACGCAGAGTGGTATTTGGTTAAAACGGGTGACGACAAGTTTCACATTACCATCCCTTGGATGACAAACCATACTTTAGAATTGAATACTACCTCACCTGGATATACATTAACATTTGACAACACATCTGAGTCTAAATCTAAGTCTAAGTATGCTTCACCAAGTGAAATTAAAGTAACATTTAAATCTCAGCTTGAAGCCAATGCTACTATTGATCAGCCGGAAGAAAACAATGACAAAAACTATAATGAAGCTTATGGTTCATGGTTCCGGAACGGTAATGAACTAGGAAGAACAGATTCTAGTAAAGTTACTACCAATACCTACGGACTAGGTCTACATAAAAAAGATATGGAGAATCAAAGTATCTCTCTTGCTGGCGCGAAATTCCGTCTTTACAGCGATGCAGCATGTAAAGAGCCTGTTTATGTAATTCCTACTAATGTTCAAGGGGTATACATGGTTGATGACTATAACAAAACAGTTAGTGGCAATCCAAATACAGCAAGAAAAGCATATGAATCTCAATTGTCAGCGTATTTAGGTTCTTTGACCCAGGATAATCGAGTTGAATCTCCAGTAAACGGTAAAATTATGATTATCGGACTTGCCGCTGGTGATTATTGGCTAAAAGAGTATGAGGCACCTGCTGGATATAATCTACCTGCTGACCCAGTAAGATATACACTTGGCACAGGCTCAAGCTCATTTGAAGTTTTCCATAAAGACGGTGTGGTGGCAGAAGGTAATGATGTAAGTCAGGATCATATTCGTTTAGAATACAAACTGACAACACAGACTGTACTGAACAGCTCTGGTACAGTTCTTCCGTCCACAGGTGGAACAGGGACAGTTTTAATCATTACCATTGGTAGCATTCTTGCTATTGGTGCCGTAATATTCCTTGTTACAAACAAGAAGATGTCCGTTTATACAGACTAATATTTAGCAAAGCTGTGGGAAGAGGTTCTTCCTCTCCCCACGCAAAATATAGAAAAAGGGAGAAGTCTATGAGAAAGCACAAAACAACAATTTTATTAATATTGGTTCTTTTTGTAGGTCTCTCCGTTTTGCTATATCCAACAATCAGCGACCACTGGAACCAGAAAACTCAATCCCGTGCTATCGACAATTACGAATCGGTTTTGCAGAATATGAAGCCAGAAGATTATATACCATATCTTGAAAAAGCGGAAAAATACAACCAGGAACTGTATGCAACCCAAAATCCCTTTCTCAATTATAAAAAGCTTTCAGGCTACGATTCCTTGAAAATCTCTGACAGCAATATCATGGGATATGTGAATATTGAGAGAATAGGTGTGGAGCTTCCAATCTATCATGGTACATCGGAAGAGGTTCTAAGTAATGCAGTAGGTCACTTAGAGGGTAGCAGTCTCCCAGTTGGTGGAGAAAGTACCCATTCGGTTATGTCTGCTCATAGAGGACTTCCTAGTGCTAAGCTATTTACCGACCTTGACCGATTGGAAATCGGAGATACCTTCACCATTACAGTCTTAGATCGGGTACTGACCTATCAAGTTGATCAAGTAAAGGTGATTGAACCCACCGAAATATCTGATTTGCAAATTGTAGAAGGTATGGATTACTGTACCTTATTCACTTGCACTCCATATGGTATTAATACACACCGGCTGCTTGTACGAGGGGTTCGGGTAGAATCGGCAAAGGTAAAGCCTGTGCTTTATGTAGCTAACGAAGCCTTTCGTATTGATCCATTAGTTGTAACACCATTAGTGGCAGCACCTATACTTTTTGTTTTGCTAATTTATTTGCTTGTAAAATATAGAGAACCCCGAAAGAAAAAGGAAGGAGGAATCCACATTGAAGCATAAGTTATGGGTAATTTTTACAATTGTGATAATGATAGTTTCTATTTGTCCCACAGTATTTGCAACAGAGTCAGCGGATTTACAGCGACACGGCTCGATTTCCGTTACTTTGATTAAACAAGATGATAATACACCAATTGCTGGAGCTGAACTGGCACTGTACCGTATTGCGGACGTGTTCCACGGAAATGACGGTGCAATTCAGTATCGTTATACCACAGCGTTTGAAAATTGCGATTTTGCTTTGACGGATTCTGATCTTGCAAAGAAACTGGAAGGCTTTGTGGAGAACAAAAGCATTGACTCCACCAAGATGACTACAGACAGTCAGGGCAAAGTAGTGTTCCCTGAACTGGATATGGGACTTTATCTCGTTATACAAAGCAATACTGTGTCAGGCTATTCTCCTTGCAAGCCTTTTATTGTGAGCTTGCCCCTGGAAACAAATGGTGTTTATCAATATGATGTAGATGCTTCTCCGAAAACAGAAATGGTGAAACTGACTACCATCACCATCCAAAAGGTATGGAACAAGGATGAGACTACAAGTCTGCCCGACAGTATAACCGTACAGCTCTTGCTAGGCAATGATGTGATAAAAACCGCAAAACTGACTGCAAAAAATGGTTGGAAAGTTACCTATGAGAATATGGCACATAGCGATGAATACACGGTAAGGGAGGAGAATGTCCCCGAGGGATATACCGCCACCTATCAAAAAAACGGTTATAACTTTACTGTAACAAATACAGCACCACTTATTCAAACTGGTCAGTTAAACTGGCCTATACCGGTTTTGACGGCGATGGGATTGTTGCTGATTGCTGTAGGAGTTGTGGTGTTGCAAAGAGGAAAACGAAAAAATGCGTAAAATAATAGGAGCTCTTAGCTTAATTTTGGGTGTACTGTGTCTTGTATTTTCTGTGAGGTTAACGCTTTATAATCAGGAAGAGGATAATGCGGCCACTATTGCTGTGGAGACTCTCTTGCCATCAGTACAGGAAAGTATAGATAATAGCAAATCCTTAGAAACTCCAGAAATAACCGCCCTGGAGGTAGATGGAAATGCGTATATTGGAATACTCACAATTCCAAAATTAAATCTCGAATTACCAGTATTTTCAGAGTGGAGCGATACTAAGCTAAAAAAAGCACCCTGCCACTATTATGGCTCTTGTTCTACAGATAACCTTGTAATTGCCGGACATAATTATAAAGCTCATTTCGCTAAGTTATCAAAACTTCAAGAAGGAGATGCCGTATTCTTTACTGATGTACAGGGTAAGGTCCATTCCTATGAGGTGGTTTTACTAGAAACGCTGCCACCCACGGCAACAAAAGAAATGATAGAAAGCGGATTTGCTTTAAGCCTTTACACCTGCACCTACAGCGGTGAAAACCGTGTAACTGTGCGGTGTAAAGAAACAGTATAGAGAAAGAATATGTAAAACTAATGCAAATATGTGTATTTGGCCCTGACAAAACTCACAATACCGTTGTATGATAGCAAAAGCTCAGATAGACAATAGTGTTATGATAATATATGTAATCTAAATTAAATGAAGCTAAATCTCCTTAACAAGTTTGTTTAGAAAACCCCTATATATCTTAAAAGTTCAAAACCAGCGGAATATAGTTTTCTGCTGGTTTTATTAATTAAAGAATATCAATACAGTTTTAGAGCATTTTTTGGTCACTTGTACGGTCACTATTTCAATCAAAACTATTGTTATTCCAACACTTTTTACTACAATTGAGTGGTCATACTTTGTTCACAAAACCACTTCAATTAACCCCTAATATCACTCCATCCGACTCTTCTTCACAATCTTCTCCACCACCTTATGCAAATCCTCAGGCTTATGAAACTCAATCGGAGAGAAGCCTTTCTCAAAAAGGATGGAGTCTGCTTCGATTAATGCCACATAGCGCCCGTTGATTTTCGCCAGGTGAATGTTTTCGCCGAAGTCACTCAGGTAGCCTTTGATATCCGTGTCGCCAAGTTTCATTTTCAGTTCCGCTTCAGGCGTATGCTCGACGATATGAGCGGCTGCTTCGATCACTTGGTGGGAATCAAGATGCTCACGAATTTCGCGTTTGTCGCTCGCACTCCAAATCTCTATTTCCTGCTCGAATTGCTTGAACTCTTCACTTTCATCCTCAAGGTTTTCCATGATGCTTTCCGTTACCATTTCCATGACCTGTGCCTTCATGATCTCAGGCATCGGCTCGTTGTAGTCGACGTATTTCAGAAAGTCCTCAAAATAGCGGGCATGCGATGATTGGTGGATTTTCAGCTCGCCGTCCTCGACCATTCCTTCTTCGGGCATATGAGGATACATGATGCTTTTCATATTTTTCGTTGTGATCGCCATTTCGACATTGCGGATCAATGTTTTTTCATCGGAAATCGACGCCACTTTCGGTTCGAAGTCGCACTTTAATATGAAAAGAAATGGCTCATCGAAATATTTGTTCAGCTTGGCAGTGGCAACGATGAAGACACCGCCGCGCACTGAGCTTGTATCGGCATACATTTGCACAATTCTTTCGGCATGCTCGTCAAATACTTCTTTTGAGTCGGAGAAGCATGTTTTATTGAAAAGCACGAAGTTTGGGTTTGAAGAAAGGTCATGACCTTCCTCAACGATGAAATAGCCGAGTTTTGTCGGCACATTTTCTGCCTTCGGATGTTTTTCTACTTTACGTTTTGCGATTTTTTTCAGTTCTCCTGCTAAGAAATCTTGGAGAGGGCTCGCTTCAAATTCTTCACGGTCTAATGTTTGATAATGTTTAATTTTCTTGCTTCCTTCTTCACCTTCCACTTGGAGAACGTAAAAAGAAAGATATAAAATGCCAAAGTCCAAATCTGCTCACCTAAATTCTATAATGTCTATGTAAAAGTATAGTAATAAAGAAGCGACTCCGTCAACGTTCATAGATAGCATTTATCGAGGTGTTTCGTTATGGAAAATAGCAGTAATACTGGTATAATTGTTCTACAGTATGCATACAACCTGTAAAGAAGGGAGGTATGAGTTTAGCATGTCCAAATTAGCAGTCGAATTAAAAAGTTGGCTGAAGGCGATCGTTCTTGCAGTGGTAATTGCCATTATTGTGCGTTCTTTTATATTTTCTTCTTATACAGTCGAAGGACAATCGATGGAACCAACTTTGTTCAGCAATGAAAAAATGATTGTAAACAAGATGGACTTTATTTATTCATTTAAGCACGGAGATATAATCATTATCGAAGGGCTAGAAGATGAGATTTTCTATGTGAAAAGATTAATAGGCTTGCCTGGGGATACAATCGAAATGAATTCAGATATTTTGTACGTGAACGGCAAAGAAGTGAAAGAAGCTTATTTAGAAGAAAACAAGCAGCATGCACATGAACAAGGAAGCTTATTTACCGGCAACTTTGGTCCGATTACTGTTCCTGAAGGCGAGTATTTTGTATTGGGAGATAACCGTCTGAACAGTACTGATAGCCGTAACGGTCTTGGATTAATTAGCGAGGAGCGAATTGTCGGCACGAGCGAGTTCATCTTTTATCCGTTGAGTGAAATTAGAGTATTAGAGTAAAAGTGCAGGAAAGAACATCTGATGGTGTTCTTTTTTGCATTTTTACGGGTATATTATGAATAAAAATATGGGGTGGATGATGACATGAGACTTCCGGATTCGCTGGCCGACCTCGGCAAAAGAAGAATAGAAGGCCATCCGGTAGAAGGGTTTGTGTACGGGACAGGCCCTGATGCGCCGAGCCTTATGCTTGTCGGCGAAGCGCCGGGTGAAACAGAAATACATAATGGCATTCCTTTCAGCGGTCGAGCAGGTCAGAAGCTGATGGAATTTTTGGCCGGGTTAGGTTTATCCCGCGAGGATGTATATATTACAAGTGCTGTCCGAAGCAGGCCATATGTTTGGCGTGAAAAACGGGATGGTACAAAGAAAAAATACAACCGTCCGCCGACAGCAGCCGAAATTAAGGCACATGCGCCGTTGCTCGATTACGAACTGCAGAATGTGCAGGCAAGTATTATCGTTACGCTAGGAAATGTCGGCTTGCAAAGGCTACTGGGGAAAGAGATGAAAGTTACCGAAGTGCATGGTCAATTGCTACAAAGCAGTGTACGGCATTTGGATGAGCACAATCATTATTATTGGTCCGAGAACCAGTATGCAATTTTCCCGACTTTTCACCCGGCATCGATTTTTTATAATCCGAAGTTACGCGAAGAAATTGCCGAAGATCAGAAACGACTGAAAGAATTATTAGAAGAAAAAGAAAAGTTTGTCTAAATTTACAAAAAGTAATCAAAAACTGCAGAATTTTTTGTTATTCTATATGTAGATCAATAGAAAAGGAGCAGGGGAAATGGGAGATTTCAAAACAGCAGATTTATGTGATGAATACAGTGAGGAATTATCAATTTGTGAATTGGAGTTGAAATCATACGGCAAGCATGCCCGGTTCTCAGGTCCAATCGCGACAGTTCGCGTTTTTGAGGATAACGTGCTTGTGAAGGAAGCTCTGCAAACAGTCGAGGAAGGCACTGTGCTTGTTGTCGACGGAGCCGGCTCCAAAAAATGCGCGCTTATGGGGGACATGCTTGGCGAGATCGCCCAGGAAAGAAAGCTTGCCGGCGTCATCATTAACGGTCTGGTTCGTGACAGTGCTGAATTGAACACGCAAGAAATCGGCATCCGCGCGCTTGGTACCATTCCATTAAAAAGCGTAAAACGAGGAGAAGGCGACCGCGACGTCGTACTAACATTCGGCGGCATCAAATGGACGCCGGGACATTACGCTTATGCTGATGAGGATGGGATTGTTGTGTGTACCAGGAAGTTGGTTTAAATAGTCGTTTTGTCCCAAATCTGTCAATTGACTGTTGAGATGATTAGACGAATAAAAAAGCCCTTAAGCAATCGCTATGATGGAGAAGATGTTGTTAAAAAATAGATTATGTTTAATATGACGAGGATTACTATTATAGCTATTACTACCTTTTTCAAAGCTATTCCTCCCTTATTCGGTCTTACATTAAATCTATTAGTACAGTACAAGGATTATTCTACTTTACGAAAACAGCCGGAAGAAAAAACGAAACCCGTAGTCTAACAGGAACATTCTCCTGTTTCGCTACGGGTTTTGTTTATAGTTTTTTCAAAAAGTTAACTGCATCTTGAACGACATCTTCTGTTGTTATTGGGCCAAAGATAGCAAAAAATCCTTGGTAATTTGATTTAGTATGTTCAAATGTCATTTTAAAAGGTGTCAGCACTTCGTTCATTGTTGTGCCTTTATTTTGATAGTGTGATTTATCTGCGCCGGTTGTGACAATTAGTGCGACCCGTTTATTTTCGATGGCATGACCTTCAGGGCCAAATGCCCAATTGAATTCCAACACTTCATCAAGCCATTTTTTCAGAAGGTGCGGACAGTTATACCAATATATCGGGAATTCTAGTACCAGATTATCATGATTTTCAATCAATCGTTGCTCGGCAGCGACATTAATTTCCTCATCCGGGTACTCCTCTTCAAGGTGATGTATGGTGTATTTGTCCGGATATTTCTTTAGCTCAGCTACAACTTGTTTATTCAAAGAAGAGGTCTCAAAAATTGGATGCGATAAAATTACTAAAGTTTTCATGTAAATCAATCCTTCCTATGTATGTTTGACCGTCAAAGTACGGTAGCTTTCTCCAGTTCCGGCGTATAGCGTTCACCGACGATTTTGATTTTGTCTGATGCTTCGTTCATCAGTCGAACTTCTTAAGCAGACAAAATAATTTCAGCAGTTCCAAGTTTTTCTTATAGACGGTGCAGTTTTCTTGTACCCGGAATTGGCACAATTCAATCTTTTGAGGCTAAAATCAATACCAAGGCTATTTGAGCAGGGCTAGCATCTTTACTTTTGGCGACATCCTCAATCAGTGTGATCATTTGCTGATTTTGTTCGATTACATCCGGTGTGAAACGAGGGAGATAGTGGCGGATGTTGTTCTCAACCTCAAGTTAACTTGAGGTCAAGATGCTGTCTTATTGTTTGGAAAATCGATTATCATATTTCAACGTTTTTTCGAATTCTGTTAGTTTAATAAAAGTACAGACTAATGAAAACGGTTTCGCCAAAGTTTTAATAGAGAAAAACAAGGCTATAGAATGAAGGAAGCTATAACAAGGAGGGAAATAAAATGGAAGACGTTAAATATTGTCAAAGCTGCAGCATGCCGCTTGGCGCAACAGATGAATTGTATGGAACAAATGCTGATGGCAGCAAAAATGAGGAATATTGCTGTTATTGCTATAAAGATGGCAAATTTACAGCAGATTGCAGCATGGAGGAAATGATTGAATTTTGCATTCAGCCAATGATGGCTTCGGTGGAAGGTCTTACAGAGGCAGGAGCGCGAGATATGATGCAGGGAATCTTTCCGCAGTTGAAACGTTGGAGAAAATAAATTAGAAGCCCATTGTGCCTGTTTATTTTAGACAGAACGGTTACACTATCGGCGAAAGAGAAATATGAATATATTAGCAGAATATTTAGAGGGTTGGTGCAAGGATGGAGAGAGCGTTTGTTATAAGCGATATTCACGGCTGTTACGAGCAGTTTGCCGAGCTGCTGGAAAACTGGGATAAAAGTATGAAGTTGTTTATTTTAGGGGATTTAATTGATCGTGGGGAGGCATCTAAACGAGTTGTACAGAAAGTGATGGAACTGAAAGCCGACTATCATGATCAGGTGACCGTTCTGAAAGGTAATCACGAGGATATGTTTCTTAACTTTCTGCATAATCCGGAGAAAATGGGTGCGCTTTATTTTTTCAATGGTGGCGGTGCGACAGTTAAGGATATGATTAATGAGCCGTTCATCTTGCATAGATCATCGACGGAATTAGCACGTTTAATCAAGGAACGGGCAGGGGGAGAGGTCGACTTCATCCGTCAATTGCCATTATATGAAGAGTTCGGTAATGTGTTATTTGTCCATGCCGGTATTGATCCGAAAATGGAGGATTGGAGAAATTCTTCGGAAGAATGTTTTTTATGGACGCGGGATATGATTAAGCATCCTAATCAAACGGGGAAAACAATCATATACGGACATACGCCAACCCAAATGATTCATAGCGACAAAAGCAGCGGAATTTGGGTGAGCGATGATCAATCGTATATTAACATTGATGGTGGCTGTGCATACGGCGGACAATTGAACGCGATTGTCGTTAATGAAAATGGCGAAATCGAACAGACTTACCAAACTGTTAGATGAGAAAAGTCCGGGAGAACGGGCTTTTTTTATTACTGGGCTAGATACATCTGCTGAATAATGGAGGTTTTGATCATGGAAAAAAAAACAGACAGCACTAAGAAATTGGATGATGCTAAGAAGAAAGAGCTTGTAAAGAAAACTCTTGCCGATAGGATGAAGAAAAATGCAGAAGCATTGCGCAAACTCAGCAAGCATTGATAGATATAAGAAAGGCTAACCCTATACTTCTTTTGAAAAGAAGCGGGTTAGCCTTTTGTGATTTTTGGGTTAATGAACATCTTTATATGCCTATTTTTCTTATTTATCCCGGCAAAAATTATGGTAAACTAGTGTCAACGAATAGTAAAAAGTAGGTGTTGAACATGTTGCAAAAGGCAACAGAAATATTGTCTGCATATTTTGGCTACGATTCATTTCGCAACGGACAAAAGCAAGTGATCGAACAAGTGCTGCGCGGTGAGGATACGCTCTGCATTATGCCGACTGGCGGCGGTAAATCGCTTTGCTATCAAATTCCGGCGCTCGTGCAAGATGGTATCAGCCTTGTCATTACACCGCTTATTTCTTTAATGAAGGATCAGGTTGACCAACTTGAGCAGCTTGGTATCCCGGCAGCGCTCATTAACAGCACATTATCGACTGCAGAGCTTCGTGCAACGATGGATGAGATCCAAAGTGGCGAGTATAAAATGTTGTACATTTCTCCGGAGCGACTGCAATCAGCTGAATTTGTCGAGATGATGAGAACTTTGCCGATTCCATTAGTGGCAATTGACGAGGCGCACTGTATTTCGCAATGGGGCCACGATTTTAGACCGAGTTACAAGCATATTTATCCGTTTATCAAAAGCTTGCATACGAAACCCACCGTATTAGCATTGACCGCTACAGCCACTCCTCACGTGCAGGATGATATTTGCCGCTCTCTGCAATTACCGGAACAAAATACAGTGATGACGACGTTTAAACGTGATAATTTAACGTTTTCTGTCATTAAAGGGCAAGACGCTGATAAATTTTTGCTGGATTACATGAAAAAGAATGAAGGCAATACCGGCATTGTTTATGCGGCAACGCGTAAAACAGTGGAACAACTGTATCAGTCGCTGCAAAAGAAAGGCATCAAGGCCGCGATTTATCATGGCGGATTGAGTGCTGATGAACGTTTTCGTCAGCAGGAAGCTTTTTTGTATGATGAAGTTGATGTGATGATCGCGACGAACGCCTTTGGAATGGGCATTAATAAATCCAACGTCCGCTACGTCATTCATTATCAAATGCCGAAAGATTTGGAGAGCTACTATCAGGAAGCGGGAAGGGCCGGGCGTGATGGCTTGGATAGTGAATGTATCTTGCTGTTCGGTGCACAAGATGTGCAAGTGCAGAAATTTTTAATTCAGCAAGGGCATGTGAATGAAGAACGTCTGCAAAATGAATATAACAAGCTGCAACAAATGGTCGACTACTGCCATACAGAAAGCTGTTTGGAAAGCTATATTTTGAATTATTTCGGAGGAGAGGCACTTGAAGATTGCGGCAAGTGCGGAAATTGCACCGATAACCGCAACAGTGTCGATATGACGTTAGATGCGCAAATGGTGTTGTCGTGTATGATTCGAACCGGACAGCGTTTTGGAAAAAATATGATTTCGCAAGTGCTGACAGGCTCACGTAATAAAAAGCTGCTGCAATTTCGCTTCGACAAGCTGCCTACATACAATTTAATGCCGAAAAAAACAATCGAAGAAGTGAATAACTTCATTGATTATTTAGTCGCGCATCAGTTTATTGACCTGCGTCAAGGTGAGTTCCCTTATTTAGTTGTTTCGAAAAAGGGTGTCGATGTGTTAAAAAACGGATTAAGGGTTTGGAAAAAAGAAGATGTTGTCACGAAAACGATCTCAAAAAATCATCCTTTATTCGAAGAGCTGCGCTTAGTGCGAAAAGAACTGGCAGCCAAAGAAGGCGTGCCACCGTTCGTTATTTTTTCAGACGAGACATTGCAGGATATGTGCCGCCGATTGCCGCAAACTCTTGATGAAATGCTCGATGTAAAAGGTGTCGGACAAACGAAAAGGGATAAATTTGGCGGAGCGTTTTTACAAGTGCTGCAAAAAGCTGATCCGGCTGAAGTAGAAGCAGCTGCATCATTATCAGCGCCAGTAAAACGAGTCAAAAAGCAAACGAACAATAAAGAAAAATCGCATCATGTGACATATGAACTGTATAGCGACGGCAAGTCGATTGCGGAAATCGCAGCGATTCGCGAGGTGACAGAAGCGACAGTGGAAAATCACTTGATGAAATGCTACCAAGAAGGTAAAACTATCGAGTGGCAGCAATTTTATACAGACGAGCAAGCTTCTGTAATTGAACAGGCGCTTGAAACAGTAAATGTGAAGGAAGCAGGCTTGAAGGCGTTAAAAGAAAACATTGCCGATAAAAGCATTTCTTACTTTATGCTGCGCTCCTACTTGATTCAGCGAGATAAATAGAACAACTAAGATAAATTTAGGAGGCATGATTTTGTTCACGATTGGAACAAGAACAATTAAGACGGCAATCGCTGTTGTGGTTGCTTTAGTCATTGCCCAGCTGTTTGAGCTGGACAATGCCAGTACTGCTGCTGTCATCGCGCTTTTAAGCGTGCAAAGCACAAAGATGCAATCCGTCGTTGTGGCCGTGAAACGGTTTTCGGCCTGTATTGCGGGGATTCTTCTGGCGACGGTGCTGTTTGAAGGAGCAGCGTATACGCCGATTACAATTGGCATATTGCTGTTTCTGTACATACCGATTATGGCAAGGCTTCAGCTTCAAGATGGCATTGTGCCGGGCTTCGTCATCATTATGCAAATATATGTGAAAGGTTTCGTTACCGTTGATTTCTTGATCAATCAAGTATCGATTGTGTCAATCGGTATTATTGTGGCACTTATCGTCAACTTGTACATGCCAAGTACAGAGAACAAGCTGCGAGAAATCGCCAAAGAAACAGAAGAAAATATGAAGCAATTGCTGCTTCAGCTGTCGCGTTTTGTCCGCCAAAGAGAACCGGTTTGGAACGACGAATTTGACATTCGCACAGCTGAAAGTATAAAAGAAGGACAGTTGATTGCCAAACGCAATGTAGAAAATAGCTTTTTTCGCAAAGAAAATTATTACGAAGCGTACTTTAATATGAGAGGTGAGCAAATCGCTATCATTCAACGGGCATTGCCAAGTATTCTTCATTTGCCGTCGACATTCGAGCAAAGCGAAATGGTCTCACAGTGCATTGAGAATATTGCTCTATCGCTTCATGAAAGAAACCCGGCAACAGAGCTGCTCGAGAGTGTTCGGGAATTAAAAGCAACATTTCGGGAAATGGAACTCCCAAAAACAAGACAGGAATTTGAAACGAGGGCAGCACTGCTCATTTTAATTAACGAAATCGAACGATTCCTGTCTTTAAAAACTGAGTTTTATGAGAAACTCAATGCTAGGAAGATAAATTAAATTAACTAGATAAGAAAAGGCGGATCATTAGCGTAAAGGCTGTTTTCCGCCTTTAAATTTACTTACACCAAAAAAGCACCCACAAAGTGAATGCTTAATGCTGCCGCAACTCTTTTTCATGTTCTAATAACTGTTGCTGATTGACCATTAACAAATACTGAAATGCAGACAAATTAGTCACTTGATGAAAGATCGTTGACATTAATGATTTTTCTTTCGCAATAAAAGAGGCTACTTCAGTTTCCGTATGAAACGGTTCTTCTATTGAATCTCTCTTGATTGCAAAAATTCGGAGTAAATAACTATTAGCAATCTCTTCAGTATAACCTATAAGTCCGTATCGCTGGTCCATTGGGGAAAGAATAAGACCTTCATTCTTTAGTTGTTCTAATTCTTGAGGACAAATAACCGAGCACTTTTGTTCTGGCATAAAATCTCCTCCTTTATTTAAAGATTCGACAATTACTACTTAGCACCTAGTGCAAAAATTGGAGATTTAATGACAAACAAAATTTAAACTTTAGATATTATTCTGATAATGCAATGCATATACAGTTTAAAAACCGTGACGAAATAATTAACCAACTTAATAAGGTATTTAGCGAAGAATATTAATCAAATTGTACATCAGACCACGCACCAAAGAAGCGGCAGGCAACCGCATACTATAAAAAAATAAACAGCTTCCCACTAAAAAAGGATAAGCGGTAGGCATCCGCAAAAAATATTCAGAAGCCAAAATAAAGTAATTTAGTTCTTCTCGTCAAAAAACAAAAAAGCGGGAGATTCAAATAAAATGTCCTGCTCAATAAAATGGGGGGTGGAAATAATAAACAGTAGGCAAGTGTGGCATAATACGCTATAGTAGCAACGAAATCACGGTTTTGGAGGATTACATAATATGAAAATTGCTATGGCGAGCGACCATGCTGGTTACGAATTAAAAGAAGAAGTAAAGCACATATTGGAACAGGCCGGACATGAAGTAATTGACTTCGGCGCGCACAGTACTGAAGCGGCAGATTTATCAGATTCGGTTTATCCGGCATCTTTGGCGGTTGCAAACGGCGAAGCGGAGCGAGGTATTTTTATTGATGGTGTCGGCTATGGCAGTGCATTAATTGCTAATAAAATATATGGTGTGACTGCGGTTGTCTGCCAAGATCCGTTTTGTGCGCGATTGGCACGCGAGCATACAGACAGTAATGTTCTATGCTTAGGCGGAAAAATTATCGGTTCTGCTATGGTACATGAAATTGTCGATGTTTGGATGAAAACAGACTTCTTCAAAGGAATTGAGAAATACGAGCGCCGCGTTCAAAAAGTGAATGAAATCGTCGAAAAACATGTAAAAAAACTTTCTGAAATATAAGATACTAACGAAGATCTAATTGGGCTTCGTTTTTTTAAAAAGTTAAGAAAACATTTGTTTTTGAACTTAGACAACTGTCTAACCTTACACCTGCCATGCTCGGAGGCCTACAGGATGTAGGTCACATCGGTGAAGACATGCGGACGTGGCGCCCTTAGCCGGTGTTCCCCTCCTGTCTCCCCCAAGAAACCAAAACCGGGTTTCTCGTGTGAGGCTCTCATGATGAGAGTCACAGCGACGAAGATATGCGGACGTAGCGCTCTTAGTCGCTGTTCCTTACTTGCGGGCCGCTTCCGCATTTCGGTTCCCGCATGTCTCCTTTTTCATCGATGCGAAACGAAGTAGCTTAATCATGATGAAAAAGGACCGGTGACGGTATTTCTATCCCTTATTACTTTATGGAGCCGACTTTTCCACCTATAATGGAACTATACCGGGGTTAACGATGGAGGGGTATTATGTATTGTCAAAAATGCGGTTGGAAGGCGGAAGATGATTCGGCCCGCTTTTGTCAAAAATGTGGATCAAAACTTGATAATCATACTGAAATGGATTTTATCGAACTAACAGAAATAAAAGAGCAGGGGACTTCAAAAGAAAATAAAAGTAAACGCAAAACAACATTAGCATGGTTGTTTGTTGCACCGGTCACTTCGCTTATCCTTGCAACAGGCATCGGCTATTATTATTACAATTCTCAAGTTGATGAAATTAAAGAAGTTTCACAACTACAGCAAAAAGCGGAGCGGGATGCGCTGAGCGGCGACTATGAGGAAGCGCTGAAAACGATTGAAAAGGCTGCCAAGATTCGTCCTTCTTACGAATTGTTAGATGAAATGAAAGAGATAATTGAGCAAGCGTTGAAAATTGATAATAGTTTCAAGAATATTGATAGTCTATTAAAAAATCAGAAGTTTAATGAAGCAGAAATAGAAATTGCTAATGTGAAAGAGTTATTGAAGGAACAGGACGGCCCGCTGTTCGGCGAGTTTTTTAATCGAATTTCAGAAAAAGAAAATCAGCTATCGATTGCCATAGTGAGAAAAGAAATTGATCATTTGACTACGGTAGAACAGCTCGGTGTTAAGTTGCAGTCGCTTACTTCTGTCAATCACGAGGATAAGGATGAGGTAGCGAAACTTATAAAAGATAAGATTGTCAATATTGCTACCGATGAGGCGCAGAAACAGCTAAATGAAAAGCAATTTGATTCTGCACTGGAAACAGTGGAAAATGCCCTTTACTATGCAAACAACGATGAACAACTTCTTTCTTTAAAAGATAGAATTAATGAGGAAAGGGCTGCATTTGAAGAAGCGGAAACCAGTCGATTAGAGCAAGAGATGGTAGCTGCTGCTCAAGAAGATCTGAAAAATAAGACAGCTGCAGTCAGTGTCGAGAATGTGGAAGCCTATATTGATGAGTATGGAGACTTGCATGTTTCCGGCAAAGTGAAAAATACAGCGACTGTTCCGATTTCTTCGGTTGAACTGTCATACAGCATCTATAACAGTGATGGTGAAGAAATTGTTGCAGATACGACATATGTTGAACCGTTCGTTCTAAAACCGGGAGAAACAGGCGCTTTTAATGAACGGCATTCCGGTGTTTATGAAGAAGGAACGATCGAAATAGTCGGAGCAAAATGGAAATTAAATGAAAGCGAGGGAGCGGAATCATGAAATGGGCCATCAGTATAATTAGCTCACTCGTCATATGGGCCGTGCTCGGCGGTTTGTATTTTTATTGGAATGAAGAAATTCCGGTGCAGCTCCCGGAAAGGTCCTCGCTGACAGCGAATTCGGAGCAGGCAGATGTCGAAGATTTAGATGAACCAAAGGAATTGAAGGATATCATTAAGCAAGTGCAGGATGTTGTTGTAATGATTCAGCTAGAAAATGGCTCGCTCGGGTCCGGATTTTTATATAATGAGCGAGGCGATGTCATCACCAATGCCCATGTTGTAATGGGAGCCGAGACTGTGACTGTGAAAACAGCAGATGCTTCGGAATACGAAGGCACAGTAATCGGCATCAGTGATGAAATAGATGTGGCTGTTGTACGTGTGCCTGGATTAAAAGATAAAAAGCCATTGCAATTGAGCGAGAAAAAAGCGGAACTGGGTGAAGAAATAATTGCGCTTGGCAGTCCGCTTGGTTATCAAAACACAGTAACAACCGGTATTATTAGCGGAATCGGACGGAATTTTGAAATTGGAACGTTTCGGTATTCCGATGCTTATCAAATTTCTGCGCCGATCGCACCCGGTAATTCCGGAGGCCCGCTTGTCAATAAAAATACAGGTGAAGTTGTCGGCATTAACTCAGCGGTTATTGAAGAAGGATCAATTGGCTTCAGTATTCCGATCACTAATGTAAGCGCAATGGTTAAAGAATGGTCGGCTTCGCCAATGACAGAGCTGCCGGTTTTTGATCTGTACGATGGAAATGATACACAACAGCAAAGTGCTCTGGAAGAATCAGCGCTTTATTTAATTAGCTATTTTTACGAGAGTATTAATATTGCTGATTATGAGACAGCCTATTCGTTACTCGGAAGCGAGTGGCAAAATAAATTAAGCCTCGAAGATTTTAAGGCTGGCTATAGCAATACCGTTTCAGTGGAAATTGATCAGTTGATGATTACTGATTCAACAAAAGAAAAAATGACAGCGTTTGGTATCATTACTGCAAAAGAAGCCAAGGGCGGCACGTCAAAACTGGCAAAATACAAAATTGAGTATAAAGTCGGCTTTGAAAATGGCGAAATGAAAATTTTGCAAGGCAAAGGTGACGGCATTGAAATCCCACAATAATTACAGTGTATGGTGATTGGAAAAATTGTCTATGCTAGAAAGGCAACGTCAATCAACCTACGGAGGTAATTGAAATGGGAAAACAAAATCAAAATGAAAATTATGATGAAATTGTCGAGCAGTACAAAGCATTCCAAACAGATGGGGTCGATGTGGATTTTGAGATTGGTAAGGCCGATCAAGATGATTTGGAAGCACTAGCACGTTCAGAGGCAGCTGACGAACGCGCCAAAAATAGAAAACAACATTAAATTACGACAAGGTGTATAAGAAGAGTCGGATTATTGTACTTCTTCTTGTGCACCTTTTTAATATCTAAAAACAATAATTCAATTACTAAAAGATGACGTCCCGCTGTTTTGTGTTTAAAAGTGGATGAAATGCAGGCGTTATTGGTACAATAGATTGAACTAATAACAAAATTTGATAACCACGAACAGAATAGGGGAAATAGCGAAAATGAGTGGAACAGCAACTATGACAAAACTGCAGCCTAAGAAGGTAAGCGAGTCGAAAGCGAAGCTAGTTGATTTAGTTTTTCCTAATGATACGAACCAATATTCAACAATTTTTGGAGGCAAGGTTATGGCCTATGCCGATAAAATAGCGGCAATTGCTGCTATGCGTCATTGCCGAAGACCGGTTGTCACAGTCAGCAGCGATTCATTCCGTTTCCATGCGCCGATTAAGGCAGGGGAAGCGATTTGTGTTGAAGCAAGTGTCGTTTGCGCACACCGTACATCTATGGAAGTATTTGTGGAAATTCATTCTGAAAACTTATTGACGGGTGAGAAGAAACTTACTTCCAATGCTTACATGACGATGATGGCTGTCGGCGAGGACGGCAAACCTACTGAAGTACCCGAAGTCATTCCGGAAACGGAGCATGAAAAAGAGCAATATCGCTTTGCGATGGACCGATATATGGCGCGTAAAGCGGAGCGCAAATAAAAAGCAAAAAAACCTGACTGTATTTTATTTGGTCAGGTTTTTTTATTAATAACGCCACAAGTGTAATAAGATTAAACAATCTTGAAAAAGAGCAGTATAATTATGTAATGGATTTATGATATACTGCAGCGTGTATCATAGAAGATAAGTGGAGGAATGGAAAGTGGGTATTTGTGAGCTTTGTGGTAGAAGTAATGTGGAGACAACTGTACATCATTTGCTTCCAAGAGAAAAGGGAGGCTCGTATGGTCCAACTGCGGACTTATGTATCCCTTGCCATAAGCAAATACATGCTTTATATACGAATGACGAAATTGCTATACGACTATCAACAATAGAAGAGCTAAGAAGAGATGAACAGCTGATGCGCTTTGTTAAATGGATTCGTAAACAACCACCTACAAAGCTTATGAAAATCAGAAAATCAAATGAACGTAAAAGAAAGAAATAAGGGACTGCCTTGAAGTCAGTAAGCGCTGATTTTCGGGCAGTCTTTTTCCATTGCAAAGATTAAGGTTTGGACCGATTATTTCCGAAAGCGGCCTGATTAATTGCAAATTCGAATTGATTGTGGAGAAATGCGGACCAATTCCGGTGAAGTGCTGTTTAATTATGAATGGAACTAAGGTGAACGAAGCGCCGGTTACGGGAGTTGGTTCTCACGGAACCATATGCTTGCAAGAAAAAGCCCAAGCACAGATTCGAGTCTGTGCTTGGGCTTTTAACATTACTTGTACATCTCATCAACTTGAGCTTGAAGCTCTTTGTCTTCTAAATACTCATCGTAAGTCATCATTTTGTCAACTACACCTTTAGGCGTGATTTCGATGATACGATTTGCGATTGTTTGCATGAACTGATGGTCATGAGAAGCGAAAATCATGCTTCCTTTGTAAGCAGTAAGACCGTTGTTCAATGCTGTGATGCTTTCTAGATCCAAGTGGTTGGTAGGCTCATCTAATAATAGAACGTTAGCGCCGCTTAGCATCATTTTAGATAGCATACAACGGACTTTTTCTCCCCCCGAAAGGACGCTTGCTTTTTTCAATACTTCCTCACCAGAGAATAGCATACGGCCAAGGAATCCGCGCAAAAAGCTTTCGCTGTCGTCTTTTGGTGAGTATTGGCGCAACCAGTCAACTAGGTTTAATTCACAACCGTCGAAGTACTCGGAGTTATCCATCGGGAAGTACGCTTGAGAAGTTGTGACACCCCATTTGTAGCTGCCGCTGTCTGCTTCCATCTCACCTGCTAAAATTTTGAATAGTGTTGTTTTCGCAATTTCGTTACGGCTTACGATGGCAATTTTATCGCCTTTATTCATAATGAAGTTGATGTTATTTAAAAGCTGTTCGCCTTCAATTGTTTTTGATAAACTTTCAACGCGCAATAAGTCATTCCCAACTTCACGGTCTTGAGTGAAGTTTACATATGGGTAACGGCGTGATGACGGTTGAATGTCATCCAATGAGATTTTATCCAACAATTTTTTACGAGAAGTCGCTTGTTTAGATTTAGATGCATTTGCGCTAAAACGAGCGATGAAGTTTTGTAACTCTTTAATTTTCTCTTCTTTTTTCTTGTTTGATTCCTGAGATAGTTTAAGAGCTAATTGGCTTGATTCATACCAGAAATCGTAGTTACCAACGTAAATCTTGATTTTACCAAAGTCAAGGTCAGCGATGTGTGTACACACTTTATTCAAGAAGTGACGGTCATGCGATACAACAATAACTGTGTTTTCGAAATTGATCAAGAATTCTTCTAGCCATTGAATTGCTTGGATGTCCAAGTGGTTGGTAGGCTCATCGAGTAATAGAACGTCAGGTTTACCGAATAGAGCTTGTGCAAGAAGCACTTTCACTTTCTCTCCACCAGTAAGCTCGCTCATTTTTTTATCATGAAGCTCTTCTCCGATGCCAAGGCCTTTTAAAAGAATAGCTGCTTCAGATTCTGCTTCCCAACCGTTCAATTCAGCGAATTCGCCTTCCAGTTCAGCAGCGCGCATGCCATCTTCATCTGAGAAGTCTTCTTTCATATAAATGGCATCTTTTTCTTGCATTACTTCATAAAGGCGTTGGTGCCCCATAATAACAACTTTCATAACTTCAAACTCTTCATATTCGAAGTGGTTTTGTTTCAACACAGCAAGACGCTCGTTCGGTCCCATTGACACGTTACCTGATTGCGCTTCGATTTCTCCGGATAGAATTTTCAGGAAAGTCGATTTGCCGGCACCGTTTGCACCGATCAATCCGTAGCAGTTTCCTGGAGTGAATTTAATATTTACGTCTTCAAAAAGCTTACGGTCTCCATAACGCAAGCTAACGTCAGTTACAGTAATCATCTATTTATACCTCCGATTTATTAACAATAATTTGCAGTTCTCGTAAGGATTACAGCATATATGGTTATTTTTTAGACTATCAACCACTAATTATAGTTGAAAATCGGCAATGATTCAATGTAAACAGCGATAAAAATCTGCCTTTCACCAAAAGATAGGGGAAATGCCAATGAAATCCTAATGTATAAATTGTTTGAAATTGTTAATATATTGATTCAATGTAATATAAAGCAATAGTTTGGATGTGAAGTTTTGCAATGAGTTTACGTTTCAAAGTTATAATCATGACAAGTACTATAGCCATTTTTGGGACGATTTTTTTAGTGCATGAAATGTTGCATGCCAGAAAAGTGACTATATTTCTTCAGGAAACACCTGCCTATATGATAGAGGATTTGAATTTTGATAAGTATATTTCAGAAATTACATATGTGAAGGAAGAAGACCGTCTTCATTATGATTTTGAACTAACAGAAGAAATTGAAAAATTATCAACCATGGAAAAGTTTGCTGTTTTTCACATATTCAGCAAGCAATTGCGCTTCAGAATAATAAACACAGATCAAATGGAACAGCTATTACATGAGGATTTTTATATAACTGCAACAGTTAATGATGAAGTATTAGAGTTTGAAGTGCTTGTATCAGATAAGCCCGCCAAACTTTTAAATACAAAAGATACGTTAAGGATCAATAATGAAATAGCGTATACAATAGCGGAATATTTGGATGATGTGACAGGGATAAGAGAGCAAATGGAGATAGAATATGTTAACGGATACAGCGAATGGGAGATTATGGAGTTCGCTATTCGCATGCATAAGCTTATTACGATTGACGGTACAGATGTAAAAGAGTTAAGTAACGCGTCGAGGCTAGTAACCGATGCTGTGTTAGAAGAGTTCGGCATTACTTATGATCAATACATTGCTATTTATAAAAAATATTATTTGGATATACATACTCGCAGTTAAAATTAATGGTATTGTTTGTGTGTGGAAAAGAATCCCTAAAGTAATTAAAAATAAAAATTGTTAGCATTTAAAGAATAGTATTGTTTGTAGAATGACTTGAAGGAGAATTCGTTTTGTTTGATAATGTGAAGAGTCTCAATGCTGTTTTCAAATGTTGTACGAGATGAGAATGGAACTGCAGTTAATGACTAAGAGGAATATGTTACTTGTGTTTGTTTTTTTTCTGATTTTGTCAGCTGTAATAAGCGTTAGTGTTAAAAGTGCATCGATGAGACAAGAACAGGAACTTGAGGATATTGCTGATACCATTGCTGCATACCCTGCTCTAGGAAATATTATAAAAGAGATAACCTATACACCTGGTAGTGATAGTGTCCAGTTTGTTGTTGAATTTAGTGACGTCTACGGTAAAGCGCCTCTGTTAGAGCAATACGGATTTCTGGATGCTTACATGATCAAGCTTCGTGAATATATGAGTGCTTCGGAGTTGAATAATAGCTTAAAGTTGGAGGATATTGAATTAATCAGCACTAATTTGGGGACTGAATACAAATTTGTCAGTGCTAACTGGCATAAAGACGTTAAATCGAATAGCTATAATGAAACTCTTTATGTGAATGGAGAAGTAGCCTATACAGATAGTCAATATACAGCCGCTAAAAAAGAGTATATTGCGGGCTTGCATGAAGAGTATATTAATGGATATAGCGACCTCGAAATTATGAAATATACAGTAAGTGTGTTTAAGCTGATTACATACGGGGGAGAAGTCATAACAATAGGAGAAGACAGCCGTCAAATCGTCAGAACTATTACAGAACGTTATGGTATAACGAAGAAAGAATTCAGCCAAATTTATCGTAAATATTTTCTGCTCTTTTACTGAACTTAAACCCTCCCGTTTTTTCGGAAGGGTCTTTTTTTATATGCAGTTATGTTTTATGCAGAGCAATATGGGTAAAAGTGATAAAAAATGGCCATTATTTGCTTCAAAGCGGTAAAGTAGTGAAACTTTTATATGTGATCAAACGTAATAGAATTAAGGATTTTGTATTGAGCGTATAGGGGGAGACGGTTTGAAAAAAACAGCCTTTTTCATTGTATTGCTTATTTCATTGGCTAATTTATGCGCATGCAGTGAGCAAACAGAATCAAAAAGTATTACAGAAGCGAAAATTATAGATGAAAATCTGAATTTGAAGGATCAAATTGCTGAACTGCAAGTGGAGCTTGCTCTAAAAGAACAGCAGGAGATAGACAAAAAAGAAGCGGAAAACATAGTGCTAGCTTTTTTTCAGCAGATTTTTTCCGGTAGGATAGATGAAGTGGAAAATATGATAAGCAATCAAATACAAATTGCCGATTCCTCACTGACACTAAAAGATGGGAGTGAAGTGACCTTTCCAAACGATAATTCATATTTTATGTCGTTTTCGGATTCTAAATGGGATGGGGCAAATTCTGTTTGCATGTCATTGGCGATTTCAAAACGAGAAACCCAGTCCAGCCTAAAGGTGTATTTAATTAAGGAAGACGGGGTATGGAAGATTGATAATATCACAAGCTGACTACAGCAATATAAAACGCAGAAATTAGACTGTTTCGTTTAATTTCTGCGTTTTTAAAAGAAAAAATATATTTTTGAACTTGGTTAGCTGTCTAACCTTACACCTGCCATGCTCGGTCCCAAGCTGCCTCCCCCAAGAAACCAAAGGCGGGTTTCTCGTGTGATTCATCTTAGTCCTCCCGCATGTCTCCTTTTGATTTGCAACAAATTTAAGAAGGCAATCATCTGAAGATGGCTGCGAATTTCCGAGTGTGTACCTTACCAAAAGGACCGGTGAGTTTTTCTTATTCTTTTTCTTTCTGTGGAATTTCCACTTTTTCATTGCCCATCATAAATACGAAGATAAAAGCAAACAACAGAACAAAGAAGGTGATTCGAAAAATATCAGTAATCGATTCGGACATTCCGTTAATTATCGTATTTAAAATCTCCGGAGGGATTTGCGACCTTACTTCACTGGTGAAAATGCCGCTTAAATCTTGATTGCCCAGAAAGTTCATTGCAGCTTGTTTGCCTGCAAAAGCTTCGGTTAAATAGTCAGTTAAGCGTGAGGACTGTATGCTGCCGAAAATGGTAATCCCGATAGTCATACCAAGTGTTCGGAAAAACGCATTCGTGCTGTTAGCAGAGCCTCGTTGTGTCGCTTCAAGATTGTGAATGCTTGAAGTCGGCAATAGCGAGAAGGAGAAACCGACTCCGATGCCGCTAAGTACCATGAATAAAGTGACTAACACGCGGCTTGTGTCAGGTGTCATCGTACTCAGCAACAACAATCCGGCTGCAAATGACACGACAGAAATGAACATAAGATTACGGAAGCTCGTTTTTGTTTGCGTCATACCTGAGATGCCGCTGCCGACAACGGAACCGAGCATCATCGGTGTCAAGATAAGTCCGGCGTTAGTTGCGCTGCCTCCAAAAACAGACTGAACAAAGATCGGTATATAGACAGTCAGCGGTATAAAGGTAGCGCCGTATATAAATGCCAGCACTTGTGATGAAGCGAATAACGGTTTCTTGAATAATGAAAAAGAGATGATAGGATCTTTTGCTTTCGTTTCTATGAATAAAAATGAGACAAACATGATAGCGAAAATAGAGAATAAAGCAATAATCGGAGCAGAAGTCCATTCATATTGCTTTCCGCCCAATTCAATGGCAAACATGAAGCATACGACAGAAGCAACTAATGTAATTGCACCGCCCCAATCAATAGACTGTTTAAGACGGTTAGCTGATTCCTTGTAAGATGTCATGACGAATAACAATGAAATGATGCCGATCGGTACATTTACATAAAAAATCCAATGCCAGCTGATATATTCAGTGATGTATGCGCCTATGAGCGGACCGAACACGGAAGAAATTCCGAAAGTTGCACCGACAAGCCCGATCATTTTGCCTCGTTTCTCAGGCGGGAAAACATCAAAGACAATAGTAAACGCAATCGGCATAAGCGCGCCGCCGCCAATTCCCTGGATAGCCCGAAAAATGCTGAGTTGCACCATACTTTGTGCTAAGCCGCATAAAGCAGAACCAATCAGGAACACGAGAAGGCCGAAAATGAAAAAACGTTTCCTTCCAAACATATCAGACAGTTTGCCGAAAATCGGCATGGCGGCCATTGAAGCAACCATATAAGCAGCGGTTACCCAGACGAATTTGTCAAGATCGCCTAAGTCTCCCACAATTGTTCCCATGGCAGTAGCAACAATTGTGTTGTCCATCGCTGCAACAAGAATACTTAATAATATTCCGGTAATGAGCAGCTTATTGTTTGATTTTTCTGCAACCATTTTCACCCATCCTTTATTTTTACTTTTTAAGAAAGTATAAAACTTTGAACTTAGATAGCTGTCTAACCTTATACCTGCCATGCTCGGTCCTAAGTTGCCTCCCCCGAGAAACCAATGGCGGGTTTCTCGTGTGATTCATCTTAGTCCTCCCGCATGTCTCCTTTTTCATTGAAGTGTATTCAAGAGGAGGATTCAAAAATGAAAAAGGACCGGTAACGGTTTTTCTTATTGATTTTGCAATATGTCTGCTTGGAAAATTTTACTTTTATTAATTTGTTCGACAGCCTGAATCAATTTCGGGACATCTTGAACTAAGGCAATTCGTACATATCCTTCACCGGATGGCCCGAATGCGACCCCAGGTGTAACTGCAACATTTGCCAAGTCCATCAGCTTAAAGGCAAAAGCTTTTGATGACCAGCCTGCAGGCAGCTCCGCCCAAACAAACATCCCGGCTTCCGGAGTTTCGACATCCCAGCCGATTGAGCGTAATCCTTCACACAATGTATATGCTCGCGCCTTATATTGCTCGCGAAGCCGGGTGCTGAATGGTTCGCCTTCATTAAGCGCTCGGCATGCAGCGCTTTGCACCGGATAAAATACGCCGTAGTCCAAATTGGATTTGAACTGATGAAGCGCTTTAACAATGGCTGCATTTCCGAGAGCATAGGCAACACGGCATCCCGCCATATTGAAGCTTTTAGATAGTGAGTTCAACTCGATGCCTACATCTTTGCTGCCTGGAACCGACAGGAAGGAAATGGGTTTCTGATTAGTATAATATAGTTCGGAATAAGCAAAATCATGAATAACGACAATATTATATTTTTTTGCGAAAGCTACTGCTTCAGTCAACAATTGTTCCGTTGCTATAACCGGAATTGGATTGCCTGGAAAATTCAAAATCAAGACGCTCGCTTTTTTCGCGATTTCTTCAGGTATAGAAGAGAAGTCAGGCAAAAAGCCATTTTGTTTGCGAAGCGGCATATAATACGGCACAGCTCCAGCCATAGCGATGCCGGTTGCGTAGGCTGTATAGCCGGGATCAGGGACAAGTATATAATCTCCGGGATTTGCAAGCACCATCGGCAAGTGAACGAGCGCGTCCTGTGAACCCATCAGCTGAACGATTTCAGATTCCTTTTCAATATGTACATTATAGTTTCGGTTATAAAACGAGCTGACAGACTGATGGAAGGAGGCTGTTCCTTTTAATGAATAGCCGTATTTGGAATCATCTGTCGCTTGTGAACTGATCGTTTCTTTTACGAACAATGGAGGAGGAAGGTCAGGGCTGCCGATGCTAAGGTCGATAATTTCGGCACCGTCTTTAATCTTTGCTGCTTTATATGTAGCTAGTTCTGTAAATATGGAAGATGAAAAGGACTTCATACGGTCTGCTAATTGAATCAACATAATTATTCCACCTTTTGTCATTTATTTTCTAAACATTCTGAAAGTATTTTACCATAATATTCAGTCAATAAATAGGTGTAGTATTAATGAATGCAATTTCTTCAGTATTTATGTTAAAAATACTATAATAACAATAAGTGAAGCTATACTTATGGCTATAAAAATGATAAAGTTAAATGCGGTATCCATACATAGTGTAGTCAGAAGGAGGATAACGATTGTATGAACAGTTTATTAGCTGGTGAAATTGTAACTTTAACAGTAGATCGTCGTGCAGACGAAGGTCATGTATTAACAAATGGAGAACAAGACCTTGTTCTATTAAATATTGAAAAAACAAAAGATGTAAAAATCGGTGAAGAAGTGGAAGTGTTTCTTTACCATGATAAATCAGGGGAATTGGCAGCAACAATGCGTATCCCGGAAATCCGTTTAGGTGTATACGGATGGGTTGAAGTGGTAGGTTCAAGAAAAAACCTAGGTGCATTCGTTAATATCGGCTTATCTAAGGATCTTCTTGTATCAGTGGATGATTTGCCACTACAATCCAATGTTTGGCCGAAGCCAGGCGATAAATTGTATGTAACATTAATTCGCGACAAGCATGATCGCCTATTTGGGAAGCTGGCGACAGATGATGTCATATACGGTATCAGTAAGCCGGCGCCAGAGAAAATGTACAATAAGACAGTAAAAGGCCATATTTATAAAACGAAGAAGGTCGGCAGCTACATGATTACAGATGAAGGCTACCGTTGCTTCATCCATGAAAATGAACGCGTAAAAGAGCCTCGTCTAGGTCAATACATGGAAGGGCGAGTAATTGATGAGAAGGAAGACGGCTCATTGAATCTTTCTTTCCGTCCATTCAAGCAAGATAAGATGGTAGAAGATAGCGAAATCATCCTGCAATACTTGCAGATGCGCGGCGGCGCTATGCCATACGGAGATAAAACTACTCCGGAAGACATTATGCGCACTTTCGAAATGAGCAAAGGCGCTTTTAAACGTGCTCTAGGTAAGTTAATGAAAGAAGATAAAATTTATCAAGAAGACGGTTGGACATATACGAGCGACCGTAGATAATAGAAAAGCGTGATGCTGTTATGGACTGCTCCCTGTCAAGTAGACAGTGGAAATAATAAAAATTGAACTAAGCGGCTTGAGCTCTGAATTCTAGAGGGCTCAGGCCGTTTAGTCGTTTTTGATAACGTTGAT
>NZ_JACXSI010000037.1 GCF_014712675.1 Peribacillus faecalis
CTTCCTTCAGATTCCGCGTCACCACGGACACCCTTGCGTTAAGCTAACTGTTACTTCTGCCTTCACAGCTCGGGACTTTCACCCTATAGATTGCACCCATGCCGGGCGCACGTAAAGAAAAACACCGATTAAATCCAATCGGTGTTTTTTCATGCTTCTTTATTCCGTCAATTCCAAGAACGATTTAATATCTTTCACGCATGATTGTACTGCACGTTCCCAAAATTCCGGACCTGTCAAATCTTCCTGTAAATGCTTCATCGCAAGCTCTTCGACCGTCATACAGCCTGTATCCCTCAATAAAGCCATATATTTCTCCTCAAATCCTTCACCGGATTCCAGCGCTTTTTCATATATGCCAAGCGAGAATAAGTAACCGAATGTATAAGGGAAATTATAAAACGGCACAGAAGTGATATAAAAATGCAGCTTCGATGACCAAAACTGCGGATGATATTCATCCAATGCACCTAAGAATGCCTCTTTCTGCGCTTCTTGCATCAGCTCGTTCAGACGACTTGCCGGTACCATGCCATGCTTTCTTTCCTCATAAAATCTGGTTTCAAATAAAAATCTGGCATGAATGTTCATGAAGAAAGCAATAGTACGCTGAATTTTATCCTCAAGCATCGCAATTTTCTCTTCCTTCGTTGAAGCTTCCTTAACTGCCGCATCAGAAACAATCATTTCCGCAAACGTAGATGCTGTTTCCGCTACATTCATCGCATATCCGCGATTTAACGGATGAACATCACGTAGTGCATAAGAATGGAATGCATGCCCCAATTCATGGGCCAATGTTGACACATTGTTCAATGTCCCTGAATACGTCATAAAAATACGGGATTGCTGGCTGTCAGGGAAACCTGTGCAAAATCCGCCTGGTCGTTTATTCGGACGGTCTTCCGCTTCAATCCATCTATCCTCAAACGCTTTTTTCGCGAAAGCCGTCAACTGCTCACCAAATAAAGCGAACTGCTTCAAAATAAACTCGGCGCCTTCATCATACGATAATTGCTTTTGAGGTGCTGTTAAAAGCGGTGCATCTACGTCATACCAGCTTAACTTTTCAACTCCCAGAAGCTTTGCTTTACGGTCAAGAAAACGAACAAGATGGTCTTTGCTGTCTGTAATAGCCTGCCACATGCTATTTAGTGTTTCTTCACTCATTCGGCATGTATCAAGTGGTTCCTTTAACACCGACCCCCAGCCGCGTTTCTCATAAACTTTCAAACGGAATCCAGCTAAATGATTAAGCGCATGCGCGAACAGCTCTTCTTTTTCTCCCCAAGCTTTCTCCCATGCTTGGAAAAGACGCTTTCTCACTTCACGGTCCGGGTGCAGCATTTTATTTGCCGCTTGACCGGCCGAAAGCATTTGCACTTTTCCGTCTTCTTCATACGGAATTTCAATGGTAGCGACCAGACTATCATAAAGCTGGCCCCAACCATGGTAGCCGTCAATACCTAGTTGTTGTATTAATGTTTCCGCTTCTACAGAAAGTTTTTCCTGTGCTCTTCTTCTACTTTCTTGCAAAATAAATTGAAGCTCTGTGAATGGCTCTTCTTTTACAAGTTGCTCGAAAAAAGCAGCTTCTATCGAAACAAGCTTTTCATCCAATGCTGACATTGCACCTTGAACTGAAGCGACTAATTTCGTAATCTCCGCACGCCATTTCTTCGCACCTTGATCCTTAACATTTTGCGCTTCTAAACAACTGATAAAAGCAGAAGATTGCGTAATCTTTGTTCTTGCTTCCGCATATAGAGCAAGAATAGAGGCTAATTGTTCTCTATCGTTCTGTGTAGAAGTTACCCCCCAGGAAGAGATTAATTGCCCCAATTCAATAATCTTATTTTCTGTTTCTTTTATGTATGCCGCAAAAGAAGCAGAGTCGCTTCCTCCTTCAAAAAACACATCCAAATCCCAAACTTGTGAATACGTCATAATAGCTCTCCTTTCCAGTAAAGTAATTCTTTGTTTAGCGAGGTGCTTTATGCCTACCAAACATTAAATGAACTAACCAGGTTGTTATAGGCGCTTAATCGCCCACTTACACACCCTTTTTTTCGCTAAAAGAGAGTCTTAGGGCCTGTTAAACGGCGCAATTTCATTTTAGCACGACAGATACATTATTTCTATTTCCGAAATACTTCATTGAATGAAATTCTTATAAATATTTACTGGCTTCCCGAACGCTTAAAGTCGATAATTCATTATCATGAAGAAACTGTTTTACCCATTGCTTGTCTGTTTTCGCATACTGCCTTAAAGCCCAGCCAATTGCCTTATTAATGAAAAATTCCTTTGTTTGGCTGTTTCGAAGGATAACTTCACCCAAGAATTGCGTATCTGTTTTATCTTTAAACTTCAATTGAAATATAATGGCCGTGCGGATTAGCCAAATATTATCCGATTGGAAGCCCCATTCATATATTCGTTTTTTCAAATTCGGATACTTTAAAGCCAGCTCTCCAACTATACCGCTCAACGAATCGACCGAATCCCACCACGATTTTGTCGTAATTAATGCCTCCAGCTAATCGATATCTGTTTCTTTCAGCTTCTTTTTCATAACAGTCAAATAATCAATCGCAATAATTTGAAACTCCCGCTCACGTTTTTGATAGCATGTCCAGACAAAATCCCAATTAACATCATGCTGCTTACTCATGTCTTTAAAGTATGGTTTGCATATATTTCTCCGCTGAGGCGCCTGCAAACCGATAAAAGGGAACAAGTTTTTCATGTAAGCTGACATCGCGACAGCCTTCTTTTCATTTCTGGATGCCTCAATTTTTTCGAATAAATCCATAGAAATCATCCTCTTTCTTTCAGTGTAACAGAAAATCGGTTTAAAAAAGCTTGCCGCAGCCGTTCAAACCGATTTTCTCATTTCAATCACAGCAGCAGCACTGATTGCCGAAGCCTCCTAAAAAGCCGCAATTACAGAAGAACCACCAGCCTCCAAATATTAAAACAATGATCAGCAATACAATAGCAAGGGCGTAACCTCCTCCGGCATAGTACGGCGGCGGGGGAGGGGGATATGCAGGAGCACAGCCATAACCATATCTCATGTTATACCTCCTCTTAACATTCATAATATAAAATATGCTTTACACCATTGGCGGTGCTTCAAATTGCTCGTCCTATTTCATGATTACAGCTTTAAACAAGCCTGTTTTTAGATGTACAGACACACTTTTGGAGTTACTCGCGAATGTGCAACACTCAGTTTTATATACCCAATCGTTATTATTCTCTCCATAAAAAATAGTGGTACAGACACGAAAATATACTTAACAACATAGACTTAACTATAGGCCAATGTCCCAATAAGCAGGGGGTGATTGATTGTCTGGACTTTTGGCAGCACTCGGTTTTATCGTCAAAGAATTCACTTTACTTGTATCATATGTTAAAAACAATGCCTTCCCGCAGCCTTTGTCAGCAAAAGAAGAGCAAAAATACTTAAAATTGATGAGTCAAGGAGATGGCCATGCCCGCAACATGCTGATTGAACATAATCTCCGTCTTGTCGCTCACATCGTCAAAAAGTTCGAAAACACCGGAGAAGATACAGAAGACCTCATTTCGATCGGCACAATCGGATTAATAAAAGCGATTGAAAGCTATTCAGAAGGCAAAGGAACAAAGCTTGCCACCTATGCGGCCCGCTGTATAGAAAATGAAATATTGATGCACTTAAGAGCAACTAAGAAAACAAAAAAAGACGTCTCGCTGCACGATCCAATCGGCCAAGATAAGGAAGGTAATGAAATTTCTTTGATTGATGTATTGAAATCGGAGTCTGAGGATGTCATTGAATTAATACAGCTAAATATGGAAATTGAAAAAGTGAAGAAATATATAGATGTGTTAGATGATCGGGAAAAAGAAGTGATTATTAACCGATTCGGACTTGGCATATTAAAAGAAAAAACTCAGAGAGAAATCGCAAAGGAACTCGGCATATCGAGAAGCTATGTTTCACGAATTGAAAAAAGAGCGCTGATGAAGATGTTTCATGAATTTTATCGGGCTGAAAAAGAGCGAAAGAAATAGGGCGAAAAACCGCCACCGGTCCTTTTTCATACGAATATGCTTCTTATCTTTTCAAAAAGGTCTGTCGGGAATTAGAACCCAACAGACCTTTCAATTTAATCTACACTAACTTCAGAAGAGATAATGACGCCTATAACTGTTGTAAGAGTTAACGCAATCACAATTAAAAACATTGGATTACCCCCATTCTCCACATCCCGTTTATAAGTGCATTATACCATTTAACCAAATAATACCATCAAGGTAAAATTGAATAATTAAAGAAAATTAAGGTCGTTAGCCACTATCATGCTGAACCCAAATTTTAGTCATTATCTTTACAAGAATAATCATATCAAACTCCACCCTTCATTTACTTTTTCACAAACTTTCAGTCTTATTAAAATTGCTTTCTGTACTTCAAATACTCCACAACATGTTGCTCGCGCATTTCGTTTTGGCGCGCTCTTCGCACCGCTTCCTCTAATGTTGGCTTATTACTTTTGATAATGATTGTGAAAAACAAAAGATTAAATGTCATATAAATCACCTCCTTTAATTCAATATAAAAAGCCGCAGGGATAACTCCCCTGCGGCTTTCGGTCATGACTTTTCTTTAAAAGTGCATGACAAATAAGCATAGAAAAGCCGCAGGATCTACATTCTCCCTGCGGCTGTATTAGCAAATAAGAGATTAAACAAAAATGTTAAATCGCACTAATAACAGTAAGGTCGAATGTATTTGTTTTCGTTTGTAAATCTTTATAGGATAACAATACAGTAATGTTAATCATATTCTTCGACCTCCTTTATTATTTGATATGGTAAGTATAACCAACTGAATATGGTTTGTAAACACATTTTTTACATTTTTTGATAGTAAAACCACCACCGGTCCTTTTTGATGAGGCGCATACTCAAGATATGAAGAATAATTCAAACCATTAAACCCTTATGATATATCACAAATCAAAAAGGAGCCATGCGGGAGGCTGCTTAGGCCCGAGCATGGCAGGTGTAAGGTTAGATAAAAGAAGTAAACAACATTTTAATAACGCGTTTCTTCTTCTTCCTGTATCGATTTTTTCTGATATGAAGCCGACAACGCAAAAAAAACAGCAGCCGCGCATAAACCTAAAATCGTAAATAACAATAAGAAACTTGTATATAAATTATCTCTGCTAATAGAGATCATTGTGCCAAAGTATAAAAAAACACTAATGCAAATTAATGTCAAAGAAAATCGTCTATAGTCGATCATTTTATCATAATACTTTTTATAGTTAGATGTTTTCTTTTTCATATGCCGTATCCTCCCCTATAGACAAATCAAATTCTATTCAACTTTAACATATCTTTACAAATTAATTATTATGAAATTGATGGGAGTGTTGGCAGTAAAAAATCAGAAAACCGGCACCGGTCCTTTTTTCATCAATCCAAACAAAAAACGAGGCTGCCTAATAGGCAACCCCGTCATTTCAAAAATTATGCTTTTAGCTGTTCTACGATATTTTCCACTAATTGTGATGAATTGACCGCTGCTGTTTCCAGGAAAGCCTCGAATGAAATGTTAGATTCTTTTCCGGCAATATCAGATAGTGCTCGGATAACGATAAATGGCGTTCCGAACTGATGAGAAACTTGTGCGATCGCTGCCGCTTCCATTTCTGATGCTTGCAGTTCAGGGAATTTCCCTCTGACAAACTGCACTCTTTCTGCATCGTTCATGAATGAATCGCCAGTAGCAATCAATCCTTTCACGACTTGCACCTCTTCAATTGATTTAGCCGCTTCTTCAGCGACAGCAATTAGTTTTTCATCCGCTTTAAATGTTGGCGGAAGTTGAGGCACTTGTCCATAAGCGTATCCGAAAATCGTCACATCAACATCATGATGAACGACTTCAGTTGAGATGACTACATCCCCGACTTTCAGTTCCGGAGAAAACCCGCCGGCAGAACCTGTATTAATAACAACGTCCGGTGCATATTTCTCTAATAAGACAGCAGTTGACATCGCGGCATTTACTTTACCTATTCCTGATTTCAAAAGGACAACATCCGCGCCATTTAATGTGCCGATGTTGTATTCGCATCCTGCGATTGTTTCTTGCTGTAGATTTTCCATTTTATTGCGTAGAATTTCTACTTCTTCTTCCATTGCTCCGATGATTGCGATTTTCATAAGTTAACACCTTTCTATTTATACTTTGACGGCATTCACAAGCCAAACAAATGCATTCATTTGTTTCATTGTAACGTCAAAACCATTTTCATTAAATATTGTTTCCATAAATGGGATAGTCGGATAATATTCAGTCCGCAAGTCATCCGCCAGTCGGAGGAATCCTTTTTTTTCTGCTTCTTGAATGGCTGTTCTATGAGCGTTTTCGCTTATAAACATAGTATCCGCAAAAACTATTCTACCACCAATCTGCAGCATATTTCCATATTGTTTCACTGCCCGGCTTTTTTCTTGCGCATTTAAATGGTGAAAAGCATACGTGCTGACAATTGTATCAATTTCTTCTTCAGAAGGAAATTGAAAAAAGTCGCCATCCAAGAACGTGACATTACTGTTATGGATCTTTTCTTCTGCTATAACCCTCATCGTTTCGGAAGGTTCAACCGCCATCACTGAAAGTCCTTTCGATAGCAGCTTTTCTGTTAAGTTTCCTGTTCCGGGTCCGAACTCGATTACTTTCCCTGTGCAAAGATTGGCGACCTCCTGCAAAATGTGGTCATATTTGCGGAAAACTTCAACGTATTCCGGGTCATTGCCTGCTACACAATCATCATACTCGTCTGCCCATTCTTCAAATACATGCAAAAACTCTCTTCCCACACTACCAACTCCCTTTATTCTTATTTCTCCTAGTTGTATAGTATGAAATTTTCACTTGCAATGTTATTAAGCAATATAGCCCATTCTCCCTTTTTCGTTTTTAGCCATGTTATACTACAAATACAAAGCAATATTTGATTATGGAGGAAATAACAATGAATATATCCTTTGATATCATTGAAGATAAGATTGAATTTTTCGAGGAGACAAGTTTAAAAGAACTTGAGAAAAAAATTAATGCTCAAATAGAAGTTAATAAAACTATCCTTCTTGGCGTTCACTCCGTCTCTCACCAAATGCACGTAGCAGAGGACGGCAGACGGCTGTATAGCGCAGTCGTTCACTTTAAGCAGAAATAACGAAAGCGCAAGCGCCCTCTAAAAAGCACTAGTATGAACTGGTGGCCGCCGACCGAGATAAAGGAAACACGAAGAACGACAGATTCGATGTGTCTAGTTCCATCGGCCAGCCCCTCGAGCCATAAGCCATCTCTCCTACGGAATCAAAACCGGATTTCCTACTGACAGCTGTCTTATGCTGGTCGGAGGCTCTCTGGACGAGAGTCACAGCGACGTTGCTACAGGACGTAGCGCTCTTAGTCGCTGATCCTTACTTGTGGGCCAATTCCACATTTCAGCAGGGAGGTTGCCGAAGGGCAATAGGTGCTGGGCGCTGGAGCTGGACGTCGATACACCTTTTTCAACCTACACACAATGTAGATTTTAAACTTTCCTCAAGAATAAGAAAAACCGGCGCCGGTCCTTTTTCATCATGAACATGCTACGTCAAAAAAGGATAACCCGATAAAGCACATCAGCTTTTCGGGTTATCCTTTTTACTTAGCGTTTATCGTTTTGTTTCAGCAGTTCAACCTTTTCGGGTTTCCAGCCTTGACCATCTATCCATTCTATATATACACGGTATGTTTTCATACTATCATCTTTTGCAGAAACAGTGCCAATTGCTTTATTAGTTCCGCCATTACCTATGTACCAAACCGTCATATTATCCGTTGACACACCTGCACCAAGCGCAATTGCTTGCTTCATTTCCTGCCAATCGACGGAGTCTGTAGAGAAATTCGTAACATGTTCACCACTTTGCGTTGTTCCAACAGGTTTCCAGCTATCATTGACATACGTTTCCGCAACATTGCTGTCTCCGCTATTTTCTACAACTGTATTTTCTTGAGTTTCTTCTTCGTCAGCAGTATCTTTATCTTCGGCTTCATCTGCAGTGTCTTCTTTCGTATTTTCTTCAGTTGCATCTTCTTTAGCTGAATCCGTTTCTGTATTTGCTTCTTCATTATCAGCAGTTTTGTTCTGTGATGATGTGGTATCATTTGATTTATTTGTTTGATCGTCATCTCTACTTGTGAAAATCGGGATTGCAACAACAATAATGGCCACAATCACTATCGCCAGCAAAATATTATAGATTCGGTTTGCTTTCCTTTTTTTGCCCCTGTTCTCGGAACGTGAGCCCAATTTAGAATTGTTATCATTATCCATTACGATCACCCCTTTTTAATCGTTCATATTCATTGTAACACTTCTTATTTTTCACACTAAAGAAAAAGAGTTTTCTAATCCTTTAATTATCTTCTTTGGCAGCTTCCAGTTCACTGATTTTCTGTACATATTCTTTAAAAACAGATGTCGCGTGCTGTTCTTGCTGAGAGCTGTCCAGCTTCACTGCTACAAGGGCATATTTAGGGTTTTCTACTGGAAAGTATCCGGCAAACCATGTATTTATTTTACCAGTTTCAACATTTGTTTGAGCGGTTCCCGATTTACCGGCAACTTTCACCGGCAAACTATTTAAGCTGGAACCTGTTCCGCTTTCCACCACTTTGCTCAGCAGCTGCTGCATGCTTTGGGCAGTTGTTTCCGAAATGCTGCCTCCAGCCAGATTTTGATCACGAAAATCCGCCACCGTTGTTCCATTCGCATATTGTACTCTGCTGACTGCTTTTACCATTTTCGCTTTGCCATCCCTGGCAATGGTCGCCATCATATTTGCGACTGCAAGCGGAGTAGCCTGTACATCCTGCTGGCCGATTGCCGTTTGGGCAACCAATTTAGGATCTTTTTTATATTCCTCATTTGACCAAACCCTTCCTGCCTCTTCTGATTGCAATTGCCAAAAATCAGAATGATATAATTTGCCCCGCCAACCGGACTGACCGATTAAGTGCAGTTTTTTCGAGTAATTTTCCAGCAGGAGCGGATCTTTCTCGGCCAGCTTAACACCAAGCTCAGCAAAAGTAGTATTGCAGCTTTGCGCAAAACTATCACTGAAGTTTAACATCCCGAGCGGCCGGTTTGTTTCAACTGAACCATTAATGGTTAAATCGCAATTGTATAAATGATTGGGGTCAATTAACCCTTCCTGTATTGCCGCTGCAGCCACAACTGTTTTAAAGACAGAACCAACAGTCGATTGTGTAAACATCCAATTTTTTGCGCCTTCCCCTTTATACGGATTACTTAAATCGACCTCGGGACGTGATGCCAATGCTCTAATTTCACTCGTCTGAACGTCAATCAGCACCAGGCCGCCTTTTTTTACATTTAAATCATCCAACAAATTTTCAGCTGCCCGCTGCATTTCCTTATCTAATGTTGTTATTACTTGTACCGGATAAAGCGGATTACCCGGTGATAAGTATTTAACTTGAAGACCGAATAACGGGCCCCCTATGCCATCCACATGGTAAACAAGTTTCGACTCGCCCTGTGACAGCAAAAATTCATCGAAACGCTGCTGTAAACCTCTGTCACCTATTTGAATGTACTGAAGGTCGGTCCTGTCTGTATATCGCTTCTTCTTCTCCTCATCGGAGTGTGTCAGTCCCCCTATCAGCTGAGAAGCAAGAGGGCGTTCATTCGGCACCATTTGATAGGAAGCATAGACACCCGGTATCTTCAAACCATTAATCTGCTCCATCTGTCTCTCAGTTAAACTTATTGGCTTTCCATTCATTTGATAAACAAACGGCTCGTCAGCCTCTGTAATAGCATTCTCTAACTGGGAGACGGAGATATTTAATAAACCAGCCAACTCTTCAACCGGCCACTTCATCGTCTTTAAGAAAGGAAATAATATTAAGGCGGGCACTTGCTCATAATTCAATAAATCCCCGGACCGATCATAAAATTTGCCGCGGCCGTCATCCAAAACAATGCTTTGCACCCGTTGTTCAACACTGGCTTCAAGTAAATTGATTTGATGTTTCGAATAAGATTCTGTACTTATAAGCTGTATATTCATGAGGCGAATGACTAAAATGCATAAGCCGCTCAAAATAAATACGGCAATCCACATAACTCTTTTCTTTTTAAGCATGAAAAAACACCTCTTCCTTATTGTTGGGAGAGGTGTTCCTATTTAAACCTATTTTATGCAATCTTTTTGCAATTAACGGATTGAAACGATTCGAACGTTCATTTCTCCACCAGGAGTTTGAACCGCAACTTCATCTCCTACACGTTTGCCAAGCAAACTCTTCGCGATTGGAGAATCATTTGAGATTTTGCCTTCGAATGGATCAGCCTCCGCGCTTCCGACGATAGAATATGACTCTTCATCACCATCCGGCAATTCAACGAATGTAACCGTTTTCCCTAAAGAAACTGTATCAGAGTCTAATTCGGATTCTTCGATGATTTTAGCATTGCGAATCATATTTTCTAAAGTTGTAATACGTCCTTCAACAAAAGCCTGCTCTTCTTTCGCTGAATCATACTCCGAGTTTTCTGATAAGTCGCCGAAGCTTCTTGCTATTTTAATACGTTCTACAACTTCTTTACGTTTAACTGTTTTTAAGTTTTCTAATTCTTGCTCTAGTTTTAGCTTACCTTCTTTTGTCATTGGAAAAACTTTCTCGATTGCCAATACCATTCACTCCTTCTGCGAATTCCTGCGGGTATCGATACCCGTTTTTTCTCTGTAATTATGTAAAATACATAATTGCGCGTCCTCATTAGAATAAGGGCGCGCATGTGAGATTATATAGGATGATTTCATTTTATTCCATCATTTAGAATAAATTACAAAATCATACCAATGAATTCAATATATTATACTTGTCATGTTATTACAAAATCGTTTTTTGTTCAAGGATTGTTTTTATTTTTGTTACCATCAAATCGATTGCAACGTGATTTTGCCCGCCTTCAGGAATGATAATATCCGCATATCGTTTCGTAGGCTCAATGAACTGGTTATGCATCGGACGAACGACAGATACATATTGATCGACAACTGAATCGATTGTACGACCTCTTTCCTTAATATCTCTAATAATACGACGGATAATGCGAATATCTGCATCTGTATCAACAAATAGCTTCATATCCATTAAATCGCGAAGTCTTTCATCTTCAAGGATTAAAATCCCTTCTAGAATGATGACATCTTTCGGCTCAACATCTACGATTTCATTTGCACGAGTATGAAGTTCATAATCGTACACCGGCTTTTTAATTGGGCGATAGTTCAATAGTTCCTGAACATGTTGTATTAACAGATCATTATCAAATGCTAAAGGGTGATCATAGTTCGTTTTCAGTCTTTCCTCATACGGCAGGTGACTTTGGTCTTTATAATAATGATCCTGCTCTAGCATCAGTACGGAGCATCCGTCAAATTGCTCGATAATAGAGCGTGTCACACTCGTTTTACCTGAACCTGAACCTCCAGCAACACCTATAACAATCGGTTTTTGTTTCATTTTAATTAGTTCTCCTTCCGCATCATGTTGAATGGATGAACTGGTGTAGACATCTTAAACTTTACAATTTGTAACGGGTGACGCGCTGCATCAAGTTCATTTCCTTCTTCATCCCAGATTTTATCAATTGTATATGTGAAGTTCTCAATTTCCGGTCCAAAAAATTCAACCTCATCACCAGGTTTGAAATAATTTCTTTGCTGTAAAGTCACCATTTCTGTTTCTTTATCATAATCAAGAACCATTCCAACAAATTCATAGGTTGTCTTCTTGCTATGATTTCCAAACATTTGCTCCTTATACCCTGGTACACCTTCAAAGAAAGCAGGAGCTGTATCCCTGTTCGCACATTTATCAAGCTCTTCCAACCATTCTTGTTTAACGACAAAGTTTTCCGGATCTGCGCAATATGCATCAATTACTTTACGGTACACGCTGACAACTGTTGCTACGTAGTGAATGGATTTCATGCGCCCTTCAATTTTCAAGCTGTCAATGCCAAGCTCGATCATACGCGGAATTGATTCCACTAATTTCAGGTCTTTCGGGCTCATCGCAAACGGAGCATCCTCTTCAGAGAACAGCGCTTTTTCCCCTTCAGCTGTGTTCTCGAATAGACCATAATCCCAACGGCATGACTGACAGCATCCGCCACGGTTAGAGTCACGTGCTGTCATATGATTTGAAAGCGTACATCTTCCGGAATACGCGATACACATTGCGCCGTGAATGAATGTTTCAATCTCGATGTCGATTTTCTCTTTCATTCCGCGAACATCTTCCGCACTTGCTTCACGAGCTAATACGACTCGATGAAGGCCCGCTTCTTTCCAGAATTGAACTGCCTTCCAGTTCGATAATGATTGTTGTGTGCTCAAATGCACTTCGACATTTGGTGCGACACGTCGGCATGTTTCGATAATAAGTGGATCCGCAACGATGATTCCTGTTACCCCAGCTTCTTGCAGACCTTGCAAATATTCTTCCAGACCATCGATATTCTCATTATGCGCGTAAATATTTGTCGTTACATAGATTTTTGCGCCATATTGCTTAGCAAATTCGACGCCTTCCTTCATTTCTTCAAATGTGAAGTTACCTGCGTTCGAGCGAAGTCCATATTCCTGACCGCCGATATAGACAGCATCTGCTCCGTAACGTACAGCAATTTTTAATTTTTCTAACGTACCGGCAGGCGCCAGTAATTCAGGTTTTTTCACAATAACACGTTTTCCATCAATGATTTGTGAAATTTTATCAGTAATAGCGTTCAAGGCTATTCCTCCATTTCATTTCATATAAAATTTTCCCTTGGCTCGTATCAAATGTTGTTTTTAGTAAACTGTCTCTTTGAAGAAGAATCCAGTGTCTAACGGACGATTTTTCGGTTGAATCGCTTCAATTTCATCAAGAAGCTCCGATTTGATATCGTCATACTTGTCTTCATCTTCTACACAAGTATCAATTGCTTTTCGGTAAAGTTTTGTCACAGCGACAAGATACTGCTGATCTTTTAAAATACCGTCAATCTTGAAACTATCAATGCCTGCTTCGATCATTTCCTGAAGCTCATCAATAATGCAAATATCGTTCGGGCTCATAATATGAGTGCCGTTAAAGTCTTCAAAAATCGGGTATTTATTGTTACGCTCTTCATCATGCAAAAACATATTTTTGTTTTGCTGACGATTTTCCACGTTCATAACTTTTCCTTGATATTCGAAATAGTTGCCGATTAATGTACGGCGTGATTGGAACATGCATGTCATGCCGTGCACTTGCACTTCTAATTCCACTTTGGCATGCTCTTTCATTTCTACGATTGCATCCATATTGATTTCACGGGCTAGAACAGCACGTTTAGCGCCTTTTTCTCCCCAATAATTACATGTGAACCAGTTCGTTGCAGTCGTTTCTGTGTTCCAATGAAGCTTCATCTCAGGCGCCACTTCTTTTGCAGCCATTAATACAGCCGGGTCGCCAAAGATAATCGCATCTGCTTTAGCATCGCGCACAAAAGCAATATAATCATCCAATTCTTCCACTAAATCATTGTGGAAAATCGCATTCATTGCGACGTACACTTTCTTATTATGCTGATGAGCCAATTCAATGGCTTTCTTCACTTCTTCTCTAGAGAATTCTCCCGCTAGACGTAATCCGTAACGTTGTTCGCCTACAACAAAAGCATCTGCTCCTGCTTCAATTAAAGGTAAGATATCTTCAACAGCAGTAGGAGTCACTAATAATTCTGGTGCTTTCATTTTTTTCACCCCTGTATTTTTTTCTTTTTGGAAACAGCCATTCCGTCCCCGATTGGCAGGATGACCGTATGATAATCTGGATGTTCCATAATCCAGTTGTTAAAATGTTTGATTTTCCTTACTAGAGCCCTTCTTCTTCTAGGAGTAATCGACTCTTCAGGCAAGGTTACTTCCCCTTTATATAAGACATTATCTGAGATAATGATTCCTTCAGGTGCGAGCAGCGGCTCATAACGCTCAAAGAAACGTACATATTGACCTTTGGCTGCATCAATAAAGATGAAGTCAAAAGGACCATGTTTCTTCGCTTCCTCTGCCAACTCAAGCGCATCTCCTTCAATCAAGGTAATGCGATCTTCTTTACCTGCTTCCTTAATATAAGCACGGGCCGCATCGATGCGGTCTTGGTCGCGCTCCAGCGTGACGATGGAAGCATGAGGCAAGGCATCTGACATCCGTAAAGCAGAATAGCCGATTGCGCTTCCTAACTCAAGGATGGAGGATGGATTATGGATTCGCAATAATTGAAGCAGCGCCTCTATACCTATGATATCCATAATAGGAACGTGATGCTCACGAGCGTAGTTTTCCATCTTGCTGAATAGCTCATTTCTTTTTGGTGTCAACTGCACAAGATATTCATTTATGGAATCACTCATCGTTTTCCTCTCCTTACTTCCTTAACTATCGTTCGAATTTAGCAACAAAAAACTCGGCAAAAGCCGAGAAATTCGTTTTTGTGGTTTCGTCTGATTTCAAACTTTCATTATTGTACCATAATCATAGGTAGAAAGTGAAATAGTGAAACATCACCAATTTAATTTGTTATATGTTCTTTCACTAATGCGTTGTGTTCATCCAATGTTTTCGAGAAGAAAACCTTCCCTTCCTTATTGGCCAGGAAGTACATGTACTCTGAGTTTTCCGGTTCCAGAGCGGCAACAATACTTGATTCACCGGAGTTTGCGATCGGTCCTGGTGTCAAGCCTTTATTTTGGTAGGTATTATAAGGATCATCTACTTCCAAATCTGAATAATAGGTACGTTTTAAATGCTCGCCAAGCGCATAAGCGACAGTCGGATCGGTCTGCAGCGGCCAGCCGCTTTCTAATCGATTGTAAAATACAGAAGCAATCATTTTTCGGTCCGTTTGCTGTGTTGCTTCTTCTTCAATTAACGATGCCATTGTCAATAACGTATGAGGCGTCATTTCCTTCTCTTCCATCAGCGCACGATATTTTTCAACCATTTTATTCGTTTGCGAAAGCATATCCGTGACAATCGTTTCTATGCTAGGTGTTTCTGTATAGTATTCATAAGTCGCTGGGAATAAGTAGCCTTCGAGCGGATATTTAATGTCACTTGCCCATATCTCATCAGTCAAAAGATCCGGGAATTGCAATTGCATTTTTTTGATTAATTCTTTGTCGTTCATGCTATTAAATATTTCATCAGCGTCCTGATTCGTTTTGTCTGCAATTAATGAAGCAATTTGCTTCAATTGTAATCCTTCAGGAATAGTCAGCTTCAATACCGCTTCTTGATAGAGCTTGCCTGTTTTAATAGTTTCAATAATTTCGCTTAGCTCCATCGATTGCGTCAGCTCATATGTCCCTGCCTGAAAGTTCGATTCATTCTGGAACTTCACGTAATATTTAAAAATAGAAGCATTCTTAATTACATTGTTTTCCTCCAAAATCGATGCAATCTTTGATGTAGAAGATCCAATCGGAATTTCTACAGTAATCGGCTTATTATTTGACGAATCTACCGGTTTCAATGCTGAGTTTACATATACAAAACCTGCTATAGCGACAATAGCTATAATGATAGCTATTGCAATCGTCGTAAAGAAAACAATTTTTCTTACCGTCTGAGCTTCTCCCTGCCGTTCAGCAAGCTTTTGTATCATAATCTCTTTTTTGTTTGAGTTCTTTCCGAACATTTAAGCAATCCCCCCAATGTCAAAATGTGTCATCTATTATGTCATATCTTGTTTTATTGACGAATATCTAGTCACTAACTCAACATTATACTAAAAATAACACACAATAACACACAATAACACAGCATTCCGCATATTTTTTAATTTGAATAAAATTTCAGCAGTGTTGATTTCTTAATTTCAAAAGGAGAGTTCGCCAACATCACTTTTGTTTTGTACTATTTGGAATAAAAAAAGAAGCTCTGCATAATTGCAAAGCTTCTTTTGGAAGTCGTTCTTATTCTTCGTCAGACTCTTGTTCTTCAACGAATGTGTTGTACATTTCTTCAACAAGATCCCATTCTTCTTCTGTTTCGATTGGCGCTAGTTCGCCTTCTGTATCTTCATCGTTTTGTACGTATGAAGAAGCGTGTACGATGATTTCACCGTTTTCATCTTCTTCACCGATTGGGTAGTATAAAACGTAGTCTTTGTTAAATTCATCTGAATGGAAGAAGAATAAAATTTCGCATAACTGCTCGTTGCCGTTCTCGTCAATAATTGTAATTTGTTGTTCGTTCATTATTATTAGCACCTCTATATCATTTAATTGCTGTTACGATCCAAGTAACCTTGGAGAATCATGACAGCAGCCATCTTATCAATGACTTTTTTACGCTTGCCGCGACTGACATCCGCTTCTAGCAACACTCTTTCCGCTGCCATTGTCGTCAATCGCTCGTCCCATAATACAACTGGGATTTTAAATTTCTTCTCGAAGTTCTCCGCAAATTGCATGCAAATTTCTCCGCGAGGACCAATTGTTCCGTTCATATTCTTCGGCAACCCGACCACAGCTGTTGTTATTTCGTATTCTTGGATTAACTCTTTTAATCTCTTATAGCCGAAATCATTCACCTGTTCGTTAATCTGGATCGTCTCGATTGGTTGAGCAGTCCAGCCCATCGCATCGCTTATAGCAACTCCAATTGTCTTCGAGCCTACGTCCAATCCTATACTGCGCATTTAATTACTCTCCACGATTATGTTTTAAATAGAACTTCACAAGCTCTTCAATAATCTCGTCCCTCTCAAGCTTGCGAATCATGTTTCTCGCATCCTGATGTCTAGGAATGTAGGCAGGATCACCTGATAATAAATAGCCGACAATTTGGTTTATGGGATTGTACCCCTTCTCCTGTAATGCGCTATAAACCAACATTAGTACCTCTTGCACATCTCGTTCAAATGGTTCTTCTTGAAAATGAAACTTCATTGTTTGATCAAAGGAACTCATTTAGACACCTCGCTTCTAGAGTTCTTTAGAAAAAGCTCCCCATAAGATTATTAAACATATTGTACACTAATAAATGTCGTATATCAAATTCGCCGACGAATGTTTGATCGTCGAAATGTTTCAAATTTATGAAGGTTTCCAAAGAAGATAAATTAATTCAGCGGGAGCTTATGCCCGCCGCTGAATTTGCTTATAGAAAGTTAAATCGCTTTTACCCATTCTTCAACAAACTGAAGAGCTGAGTCTACTTCGGCCGGATTTTTACCGCCAGCTTGAGCCATATCAGGGCGTCCGCCTCCGCCGCCTCCGCAGCGTGTAGCAACTTCCTTAATCAGTTTGCCGGCATGGTAGCCTTGAGGAATCAAGTCGTTTGTAACAGCTGCGATGATGTTTACTTTCTCATCTTGAACAGCCGCTAGTACGATAACACCTGATTCTAATTTTTGTTTCAACTCATCGGCCATTGTGCGCAGGTTATTCATGTCAGTAGCTTGTACTTTTGCAGCCAGTACTTTCACGCCATTTACTTCTTGTACAGAAGAAAGTAGATTGCCTGCTTCAATATTACCCAATTTTGCTTTTAATGATTCATTCTCACGGTTAAGTTCTTTCATTTCTGTCAGCAATGTTTCGATACGAGCAGGAACATCTTTGCTGTTTGTTTTCAACTGAGATGCCGCTTCTTTCAGAATTGCGATTTGGTCATTCAATTGATTATATGCAGCTGCTCCCGTTACTGCTTCAATACGGCGAGTACCTGCGCCGATACCTGATTCAGAAACGATTTTGAAAAGACCGATTGTTGCTGTATTATCAACGTGGCATCCTCCGCAAAGCTCAATGCTGTAATCAGAAACTTGAACTACACGGACAACGTCGCCATATTTCTCACCGAATAATGCCATTGCGCCCATTGCTTTTGCTTCAGCAATGTTTTTGCTTTCGATAACTACAGGAATACCTTCCCAAATTTTTTCGTTAACGATTTTTTCGATTTGCTCTAATTCTTCAGGCTTAATTTGACCGAAGTGAGAGAAGTCGAAACGCAGACGATCCGGTTGAACAAGAGAACCGGCTTGGTTAACATGCTCGCCCAGTACATCTTTTAACGCTTGGTGCAATAAGTGAGTTGCTGTATGGTTTTTCGTGATTGCACTACGGTTTTGTGCATCAACAGTCGCTTTTACTGCAGACCCTTCTTCTAAAACGCCGCTTTCTACTTTCACACGGTGCAAGTTTTGACCGTTTGGCGCTTTTTGAACGTCCAGTACAGTCGCTCTTACAGCATCGCTTTCAATAATACCTTTATCAGCGATTTGACCGCCGCTTTCTGCGTAGAAAGGAGTTTGGCTTAGGATAACTTGTACTTCTTCGCCTTCAGAAGCAGATGCTATTGATTCTCCGTTTTTAACGATTGCCGCAACTGTTCCTTCTGCTTGAAGCTGATTGTAGCCGACAAATGTGCTCTCTACTTTAATTTCACCAAGTACGCCGCCTTGAACTTGCATTGAATCAACATCTTGACGAGCTGCACGAGCACGTTCACGTTGCTCTTCCATTTCTGCTTCAAAGCCTGCATGGTCAACATTCATGCCTTCTTCTTCTGCATATTCTTCAGTCAGCTCAACAGGGAATCCGTAAGTGTCGTACAGACGGAAAATGTCTTTACCTGAAATTGTGTCGCTGCCTTTTTCTTTTTCTTTCTTAATCACGTCAGCCAGAATTTGCAGACCATCATGTAATGTTTCATGGAAACGCTCTTCCTCGTTTTTGATAACTTTTGCGATGAAGTCTTTTTTCTCCAGTACTTCAGGATAGAAGTCATTCATGATTTCACCAACAACCGGAACTAATTGATACATAAACGGTTTTTGGATTCCGATTTGTTTTGCGTAACGTACCGCACGGCGAAGCAATCTTCTTAATACATAACCGCGGCCTTCGTTTGATGGAAGCGCGCCGTCTCCGATTGCGAATGTTACAGTACGGATATGGTCCGCAATAACTTTGAATGCTGTGTCATGCTCTAAGTTACCTTGACGATACTTCACATCTGCAATTTCTTCTGTTGCACGAATGATTGGCATGAAAAGATCTGTATCAAAGTTAGTCGGTACGTTTTGGACTACAGATGCCATACGCTCTAAGCCCATCCCAGTATCGATGTTTTTCTTAGGTAGCGGTGTGTAAGAGCCATCCGGATTATGGTTGAATTGTGAGAATACAAGGTTCCATACTTCTAGGTGGCGCTCGTTTTCTCCGCCCGGATATAATTCAGGATCATTCGGGTCATCACCATATTCAGGTCCACGATCGTAGAAAATTTCTGTATTTGGTCCACTTGGGCCTTCACCGATATCCCAGAAGTTTTCTTCCAGACGGATAATTCTTTCAGCAGGGATACCTACTTTTTTGTTCCAAATTTCAAAAGCTTCTTCGTCTTCCGGATGAATTGTAACAGCTAATTTTTCCGGTTCAAATCCGATCCATTTTTCACTAGTTAAGAATTCCCAAGCCCACAGGATTGCTTCTTCTTTGAAGTAATCGCCGATTGAGAAGTTACCAAGCATTTCGAAGAATGTATGGTGTCTCGCAGTTTTACCCACGTTTTCGATATCATTTGTACGGATTGATTTTTGAGCATTCGTAATACGAGGATTTGCAGGAATTACACGTCCGTCGAAGTATTTTTTTAATGTCGCTACACCTGAGTTGATCCAAAGCAATGATGGATCGTCATGCGGCACTAATGAAGCACTTGGCTCAATATTGTGACCTTTTTCTTTGAAAAAATCTAAATACATTTGGCGAATTTGCGCACCAGTCAGTTGTTTCATTGTTCTTCCTCCTTATTATTAAAAAACCATAGACGGTTGTTTTTGGGCATAAAAAAACTCTCATCCCAAAAACAGGGACGAGAGTAACTCGCGGTACCACCCTGATTATGAGCAACACTCCATTGCTCATCACCTCAGATTGCCTTAACGCGGCAAACGGCAGTTATTAGCTGCACTCCGGACTAGCTTTCTGTTATCCTTCATCTGGAATTCCTCTCAGCCTCGGAAATTCCTCTCTAGCGCACCGGCAATGTGCTCAGATGGTCTATAACATACTTGTTCCTTCAACGTTTTTCACATATCTAATAGAGATTATATGGAGAACTCATTCATTTGTCAAACTATGCAAATATATTTTTATACAAGTTTAATCTCTTTTATAAACCATTTGCCTTTGCCTCTTAAAATGAATACGCGCATGTACAAGGGCTACCTTAATGATTGCTAAAACCGGAACGGCGACAAGCAACCCTACCACTCCACCAATTTCTCCTCCGATAAATAAACTGAGCATGATAAGCAACGGGTGCATATGCAGACTTTTCCCTACGATAAGCGGTGACAATATATTCCCTTCAGCAAATTGCAGGCCGAACACTATTACCGCCACCCAGATGACTTGTTTTGTGCTTGTAGCGGCAGCGATGAGTACAGCCGGTATTGCGCCGATGATTGGTCCGAAGTATGGAATGATATTGGTGACACCGATAATAATGCCGAGGAGCAGTGAATATTTAACATCAAGGAGCCATAAAAGCAGGCTTGAAACAACACCAATAATGAAACAAACGATTACTTGGCCACGAATATAGCTTCCTAATGATTTCTCGATGTCCTTCATAAAGGATGCACCTTGTTTTCTTACCTTTACAGGTGTGAGGTTCCAAGCAGCCTTTTTGATTAGAAACCAGTCTTTCAATAAATAAAAAGCCACTAGCGGCACTAGCGCAAAAAGCAAAATAAAGTCTGGTAATTGCGCCGTATATTCAATTGCTTTCATAAGGAGCACTTCTATTTTTCCTTCTACAAATACTACCGCATCTTGTATACGGCTTTGAAATTGAATTGGCCAGTTTGATGTCTTCTTTTCAATCGTCTGCAAAATATCCGTATATTGATCTGCCAAATGAGGCGTACTCTCCATTAAATCTTCTAATTCCCTCAGGATGACCGGCGTTGCTTTATAAAAAGCAAACGCGGTCCCTCCAAAGAAGAGAACATAAATGAGCGCGATACTCAAACTTCTATTCAATCCCTTTTGATGAAGCTTCTCTACAACCGGATGAAGCAAGTAGCTGATAAATGCCGCAATACCAAAAGGAATAAGTGCTTTTCCGATAATACTGATAATAGGGAGCCAAATCGGTTTTAATTTCAAGAATAAAAATACAACAAAAAACAGCAATAATATAAAGCCCAATCGATAAAACCACTTCATGCTGATATTCACTTTTCCACCTTCCTTACACTTATGTTTCGTAAGGAGCGTATTTTCATTCATACGAAAAACCGGCACCGGTCCTTTTTCATCATGTATATACTACTCAGATTCACTGCGATGAAAAAGGAGACATGCGGGAGTACTAAGATGAATCACACAAGAAACCCGGTTTTGGTTTCTTGGGGGAGGCAGCTTAGGACCGAGCATGGCAGGTGTAAGGTTAGACATCAAGAAAAACCGGCACCGGTCCTTTTTCATCATGACTACGCTACTTAGATTTACCTCGATGAAAAAGGAGACATGCGGCAGGACTAAGATGAATCACACGAGAAACCCGGTTTTGGTTTCTTGGGGGAGGCAGCTTAGGACCGAGCATGGCAGGTGTAAGGTTAGACATCGAGAAAAACCGGCACCGGTCCTTTTTCATTTTTGGAATAAAAACGGGACCCCGTCGCAAAAACGATTGGGTCCCGTTTTTCTTGCTTCTTCCTTGCCAGCTGTTTGCCTCCCGCTAAACCGAGAGCACTCATGCAACTGTTCTTGAAAGAAGGGCTTCTCCTAGTGTCTACCGAAAGTGATATTAGAAAAGCGATTTTACTTTTCGTTTCATTTTCTTAATCGAACGTCTGGAGAAGGTTTTAGAGTTCATATACGATGCGGCTAATGCGCCGGCACCAAAACTCATCATTGAAGAAACTGACATTCTTCGCATATTGTGTTCACCTCTTCCCATTTACATGGTATAGCGGCGATCGTCTTCCGAAAATAGGTCATCTAAAGAGCTTAAACTCCCGTCTTCTTCCACTTGATGAGTATGAATGATTCCTTTTTGCACAGACAATTCAATTAGACAATTCCAGCAATAATATTGGTTGACGCCAATTTTGCCGATATCCTTGCTACTGCAGTTTGGACACTTCAATCGCTAACACACCTCACACCTTGCCATTTTTCATATGAGAAAAAATGGCACTCTTTTAGCAATGATTGTGCCCAACTTCAGGAAGAATTATTCGTCTGCTGTCATTTTACAGCCCTTCACCTTGGAGATTCACTTTATTCTTTCGCATCGCCCGCTTAACTGAACATCCAAAATGTTGTAAGGAATTACTTTAATCATGATTTAATGAAGAGCTACCTCCATGAGAAGCAGACGAGAACTGTCGCTTGCTGACAAAATAAAATCCACACTCACCAAGCGGCTGTCCGAAATAGCGACTCATCTATTCCGAACATTAATAGTATGAGAAAAACAACGCATTTCATGAGAGGTAATTTTAAGAAAAACCGTCGCCGGTCCTTTTTCATTTTTGAATTATCCTCTTTTGCTATACTTCAATGGAAAAGGAGCCATGCGGGAGGACTAAGATGAATCACATGAGAAACCCGCCTTTAGTTTCTCAGGGGAGGCAGCATAGGACCGAGCATGGCAGGCGTAAGGTTAGACAGCTATCTAATTTCAAAGTTGACTTTTCTAATTTTAAGAAAAACCGTCGCCGGTACTTTTTCACTTGGATTTCACTTCTCGATACCGCAGGAGACATGCGGCAGGACTAAGATAAACCGGCACTAGTCTTTTTTATTTTTGTTTTTACTCGTTGACGCTTCAATGAAAAAAGCGAATGCTGAGTTATCTCATTCGCATTCGCTTCTCTGTTTAAATTATTTTCATGAAATCATATGGTGTTATATTGCCCATGCCAATCATTGGGTCTGTTTTCATCAATTCTTCTTCAAAGTTTTCCGGTTCAGTCTGTTCCCCATCAGCAAGCGGCAGCTCTTCCTGTCTTTGCTGTTCAGGAGACAGCACTAACTGCAGCTTTTGTTTAAGCGTTGTATTGCGGTCATGATCTTGCGTTTGTTCAACACCAATGCGTAAAGCTTCTTCTTCTCCGCATAAAATTAAGAACTTCTTGCTTCTCGTTATGCCTGTATAAATCAGCTTTCTTCTCAGCATGCGGTAATAGCTTTTCACAACCGGCATAATTACAATTGGGAATTCGCTGCCCTGTGACTTATGAATGGAACAGCAGTAGGCATGTGTAATTTGCGTCAAATCTTGCTTCGTATAAGCTACTTCAATCCCGTCAAAAGAAACATACACCAGATCTTGCTTTTCCGTATTTTCTTTCGCAAAAGAAATTGAAATGATTTCTCCCATATCTCCGTTAAAGACATTGCTTTCCGGCTGATTAATCAGCTGCAGCACTTTATCGCCGACACGATATATGCTGTCTCCGAACGTAAGCTCCCGTCGTTTGCCGTCCGTATTCGGATTGAGAATTTCCTGAAGTAGCTTATTTAACGAATCAATGCCGGCAGGTCCTCTGTACATGGGTGCGAGTACTTGAATATCCTTCGAACTGTAGCCTTTTTTCTTAGCGTTCATGACGACCTTCTCGACAACTTGCGCAATTTGCGAAGAGGAACACGGGAAGAAGGATCGGTCTTTTTGCTGCACCGTTATATTGGCAGGCAGACGCCCTTTCTTCATTTCATGAGCCAGCTCGATAATTGAGGAGCCGTCAGCTTGGCGATAAATGCTTTCGAGTTTAATCGTCGGAACGCAATGGGAGTCTAATAAATCTTTCAGCACTTGTCCCGGACCGACTGATGGGAGCTGATCTTCATCGCCAACAAAGATGACTTGAACATGTTCCGGCAACGCCCGAAGTAGCTGGTGAGCCAGCCAAGTATCAACCATTGACATTTCATCGATAATGACAATACGACCTTCAATTGGATTTTCCTCATCATGGCTGAAACCCTCGCTTCCATTCCAGCCTAAAAGCCGGTGAATAGTGACAGCCGGCAAGCCGGTTGATTCGGTCATCCGTTTGGCAGCACGCCCTGTTGGCGCTGCCAGCACAAATGGAAATGGATCTCCGCTTTTATAGGCATGAACGTCCATCGAGACGCCATGGAGCTCGCTGTACAATTCGACAATACCTTTAATAACGGTCGTTTTCCCCGTACCAGGTCCGCCTGTTAGGATCATCATAGGCGACATTAACGCAGTCTGGATGCCTTCCTTCTGGGCTGGAGCATACTCCACTTGCAGACGCTCTTCCAATTCTCCAAGCGCCAGCAAAAACTCCGATTCCGGAAATGCGTTGCTGTACTCTTTCTGCGCTAAAATACGTTTTATATTGGTCGCAATTCCTTTTTCCGAATAATAGAGTGAAGGAGAATAAATTCGCTTATCCTCAATAACAAGCTTTCCTTCTTCCTCAAGAGACAAAATAGCTGTCGATATTTCTTGAAATTCAATCGCGCCATGCTGATTGCCTTCTAAAAGCTCCTGCACCTTTTGCAGAAGTTGTTTCGCTTCGATATACGTATGGCCTTCCTGATGGCTCTCCATTTCAAGCGTATATAAACAACCCGCTTTAATGCGATCGGGATGATTGCCGCCGATTCCAAGCTGATAGCCCAATTCATCCGCTCGTCCGAAACCGATGCCCTCGATATCCTCGACAAGCTTATAAGGATTCGTTTGTATAATACTTAATGTCTCCTGTTTATACAGCTGATAAATTCTCATTGAAATCTGCGGGCCGAATCCATATTGGTTCAGACCAATCATCACTTGCTCAAGACCTTGATGCTCAACTAGTGTGTCATACAAGCTTTTTGCTTTTTCTCCGGAAAGTTTCGGTACCGTATCCAAAAGTGAGGGGTTTGCTAATATTTTAGATATCGCATTATCACCAATTGTTTCAACAATTGTTTCAGCTGTTTTCTTACCGATCCCTTGGAACAGATTACTGGAGAGATAACTGATGATCCCTTCTTTTGTTTGCGGCATATCCTTCTGAAAATGATCGACTGCGAATTGCTGTCCAAACTTCGGATGCTCTTTCAGTTTCCCGTAAAAAACATACGTTTCATGCTCATGAATCGGAGGAAAGTAGCCGACAATCACTGCTTCTTTTTCATCGTAATCAGCATTTGTCTCGTCGACCCGAATGCGAACAACAGAATATAAGTTTTGATCGTTATGAAAAATAGTTACGATATGCCGACCTTTCATGAACAGTTTTGTTTGATCTTCAAACAAAGGCATTTCATCCTGTTGCACCATCGATTCCTCCTTTTAATTATTGTTCAGATAAAATTTGTTCCATAATCTTCTTGCCGTTAGCTGCCAGCATATGATCGCTTTGTGCCTCTAGCGCCTTTGTGAAGCATTCCAATGCTTTCTCCGCATCTTCAAGATGTCCAGCATACGCAACACCAAGGTTGTATAGCGCATCAGCGTGTTTCGGATTACGGTTCAACACTTCATGAAGCTCCTGCATTAGCTCTTCGTACATTTCTGCATTCGCTAAGCAAAGTGCATATTGAAAACGAGCTTCAACATCTTCCGGATTCAGCTCAACACTGCGCTGCAAATATGGCATCGACAAAGTTGGCTGATCAAGCTGCTGCAGCGTCATGCCAAGCATGAAGTAGCAATCGCTGTTTTCAAGCCCTGCGCGAATAGCCTTTTCCAGTAAATCTTTCGCGTCCATGTATTGTTCGCTCTCATAATATAAATTGCCAAGCGCATAAAAAGCCGCTCCTGCATTCTCATCGATTGTTAAAGCTTTTTTATAGAAATTAACAGCTTTTTCGCGTTCACCGACAGCTGTTAATACATTCCCAAAGTTAATATAAGCAACCGCATCATTCGGATTCTCCTCGATTGCTTCAGAGAAAGCTTTCGCTGCCTCTTCCCATTTTCCTTCTTGCATATATTTAATGCCTGCTTCATTATGACTCATTATTTTTCACACTCCATTTTTTCTACAAAGAGTATAACATATTTCCTTGCGCAATCCTTACAGTAATGGATAGGCCGTATAAAATTCATTTATTTTATCATCACTGGCCATAATTCCCTCTTCAATATCCGCTTTCCAAAGCTCGCCGTCCTGCGCATATGGCGTCACATCCTTGCCAAGAAATTGCTCAATATCCGCTCTTGTGACCATTAATGTATGCGGTGTTTCTGTTTCTGTTCGAAATGTCAGTTGATCAACATTATCTACAAGCGCAAAATAAGCAATGGCATTGAACAAAAATGCTCTTTTTGCATTCATTTCTGACCAATCAATTTCAAATGATTCATTTGTTCTCTCTGATTCTTCTTTTAAACCGTATACAATACTTATTCCGTATGGCTGTTCTTTCGTTTGCAGTTCAACTTGCTTTACATCTACCCCGCCCGGCAATACATAACCGATGTTTACCACTGAACTTGCATCGCCGACAAGTGAACCTGCATATGTAATCAACACATCGATTGGTTCTTCTTTCTCCTTTTCCAATACAGAGCTGCAGCCCGCCATTACCAAAAATGACCCGATAAGTATACTAATTGACAATAAAAAACGTTTCACGCTTTAATCCCTCCCCCTTCTGTTCTGTTGCCTCATATATTTGTAAAAAGGGAGCATTTTTAAATACCGCAAAATGAAGTGTCCCATCTTAAACACGAATAAAAACCTCAGCACTGATAATGCTGAGGTTTTATTATACTAGATGGCAACTCACTTTAAAATACGTTACGCCAAGTAAGTCAGCTGCTCTCCGTTCTTATAGACTGTATCGATTGTTCCGCCGCCAAGACAAACTTCTCCATCATAGAAGACAACAGCTTGTCCGGGTGTAATTGCTCGTGTAGGCTCATCAAAGATGACCTCAACCGTTTCATCGCCCAGCACCTTTACTGTTACACCTACATCTGTTTGGCGGTAACGGAATTTTGCTGTGCATTTGAATTCCTGAGCTTTCGGCTGATTAGCTACCCAGCTGACGTTGACTGCCTGTAAGGATGTAGAGTACAGTTTGTCGTGGTGGAAACCTTGACATACATACAATACATTACGCTTCAAGTCTTTGCCTACAGCAAACCAAGGTTCTCCGCTTCCGCCGATGCCAAGTCCGTGGCGCTGACCGATTGTGTAATACATCAAACCGTCATGCTTGCCTTTCACTTCTCCGTCCAATGTTTCCATATTGCCAGGTTGCGCAGGCAAGTATTGGCTCAAGAACTCTTTGAAGTTTCTTTCGCCGATAAAGCAGATTCCTGTTGAATCTTTCTTCGTCGCAGTCGCTAATCCAGCTTCCGCTGCGATTTCACGCACTTTTGATTTTGGAAGGTGACCTAACGGGAACATAACCTTTTGCAATTGCTCTTGCGTAAGCTGATTCAAGAAATAAGTTTGATCCTTGTTATCATCTACTCCGCGAAGCATTTTATATTCTCCGTCGCGGAATTCCACTTGCGCATAATGTCCAGTTGCTAAATAATCGGCACCAAGATTAAGCGCATGCTCAAGAAATGCTTTGAACTTGATTTCTTTATTGCACATAACATCCGGATTTGGCGTTCTGCCCGCTTTATATTCATCAAGGAAATACGTAAAAACTTTATCCCAATACTGTTTTTCAAAGTTAACAGCGTAATAAGGAATACCGATTTGGTCGCACACTTTCATTACGTCTTCGTAATCTTCAGTAGCTGTGCAAAAACCGTTCTCATCCGTATCATCCCAGTTTTTCATGAAGATACCCACTACATCATAGCCTTGTTGCTTTAAAAGCAGGGCTGCTACAGAGGAATCTACGCCGCCTGACATACCTACTACAACGCGGGTATTTTCTGGTGATTTATTCATTACTACTAACCCCACTTTTAATTATTGTTTCGTAAGCCGCTTCACGATTTTCACCGTTTCATTGGCAGCTTGCTCCACTTGAACTAATGTATTATTTAAACCGAAGCTGAAACGTATCGCATTCGTTGTTCTATCACTATTTTTGCCGAACATTGCCACTAATACATGTGATGGATCTATAGAGCCTGCCGTACATGCTGATCCGCTTGAAACAGCAATACCCGCCAAATCCATATTCACAAGCATCGCTTCCACATTTGTTCCCGGGAAACTGATGTTTAATACATGCGGCAAAGAATGCTCGACCGAACCATTTAATGAGAATTCGATGCCTTCCTCAGCAAAAATCTCCTGCATACGTTGCTTGAATTGTTTGTAAAGCTCTTGCTTTTCATCCATACTATCTTGCGCTATCGCAGCCGCTTTTGTAAACCCTAATATCGCTGGTAGATTTTCGGTACCTGCCCGGCGCTTTCGTTCTTGCTCTCCGCCATACATAACCGGCATAAGAGAAATACCTTCTCTGCAAAACAGAAAACCGATTCCTTTAGGCCCGTTAATTTTATGAGAAGAGACAGCCAGAAGGTCAACATGAAGATTATTTAAATCAATTGGCACAATGCCATAAGCCTGAACGGCATCTGTGTGAAAAAATGCCTGATGATTCTTCAGCAATTCGCCGATTGCTTCAATGTCCTGAATTGTGCCCACTTCGTTATTGCCGAACATGACAGAAACAAGAATTGTATCGTCACGAAGTGCTTCCTTCAATTCATCGAGAGAAATTCTCCCTTGTTCATTGACCTGTAAATATGTTACTTCATAGCCCTCTTTCTCAAGGCTTTCGAATGTATGCAAAACGGCATGATGTTCAATAACCGTCGTAATCAAGTGTTTGCCCTTTTGCTGATAGCCACGGGCAACGCCTAATATTGCCATATTATCTGCCTCTGTACCGCCGCTTGTGAAGATGATTTCATTTTCCTTTGCCGAAATCGTCTTGGCAAGCTGACGACGTGCTTCATTCAATTGCTTGCGGGCTTCTCTTCCGAAGGCATGAATGCTCGAAGGATTTCCGAAGCTATTTTGCATTGCTGACATTACCTCATGCAGTACATCCTGATGAACAGGAGTAGTAGCGGCATGATCGAGATAGATTCTTTCCACTACCTCTCCTCCTTTTTATGATTAATGATTAATTATTAAATATAGAACATATAAGAATCAGGCGCTTTATCTTCCTTATAGTTCGCTAAATCTTCTAATGTTGTTGTATCTAAAACGTCTTTAACCGCATCGCGAATACGAATCCATAGAGAGCGTTTAACCGGTTCCTCTTCTTCAATCCCTTCAACAGGACTGATTGGGCCTTCCAACACACGGATGATATCGCCACACGTAATTTCGCTCGGTTCCTTTGCTAAAACATATCCGCCGTATGCTCCTCTTATACTCTTAACTAAGCCGGCATTTCTTAAAGGAGCAATCAGCTGTTCCAAATAATGCTCCGACAAGTCATTTGTTTGCGCAATCAATTTCAATGAAGTAGGTCCTTCTCCGTGCTTTTTCGCAAGCTCAATCATTATTGTCAAACCGTAACGACCTTTAGTAGAAATCTTCATTTCTTCAACACCCCTATATTTTTTTCTGGCAATTTTATATATAACAGCTTGTAAAATGTAAGCTGAAAGAACTCAAAAATTGATGTACCATTAAATTCCCTACTCAGATAGGAATACTTTCTCCATAAACATCATGTCCCGTTCAAAAATAACCATGATATTATAGCATAATGCTTTATTACCGTGCATGTTATCTTATTATTATACAGCATTCAACCATTCTGCAAACTTTTAATCATACATTTCCTCATCTTTTATTTTATGATAGGATTGACTATTATCTCAATTCTTTCACTAAAAGCGCCGAAAGGAGGAATCCCAATGTTTCAATCAGAACCGTTAGCTTATCGCATGCGTCCGAAAACGATTGATGAAATAGTCGGCCAGGATGACGTGATCGGACCTAAGACCGCTTTGTATCGCATGATTCAAAATGACCATGTTCCTTCAATTCTATTATATGGACCACCCGGAACTGGAAAAACATCGCTAGCTTTCGCTATCGCCGGCACGACAAAAAAGGAATTTTATGCCCTGCACGCGACAACGGCAGGAAAGAAAGATATAGAATCCGTCATCGAAGAGGCAAGATTGACGCGCAATGCTCTTCTTTTCATTGATGAAATCCACCTTCTGAACAAAACACAGCAGGATGCCTTGCTGAAAGCGTTAGAAGAAGGGATTTTCACTTTGATCGGCGCAACAACGGAAAACCCTTTTCATAGCGTTAGAGGCGCGATTCTTTCGCGAATGGGCCAAATTAAACAATTAAAGCACCTGACTTCAGATGCGATCATCACGCTCCTTAAACGCGCCTTGCAATCTCCAGACGGTCTCGGGAAGATGAATATTTCCATGCCGGACGAGCTGCTAAGATTAATCGCCGAAACGACCGGAGACGGACGTTCCGCTCTCAATTTATTAGAAGATATCATTTGGGCATCCGAAAAGGGTGATGATGACCAGATCACCGTAACAGAGGATACGGTCAGACAATGCCTTGAAAACAAAGGATTCTCACATGACAACAAAGGTGATATTTACTATCATCTTCTCTCCGGTTTTCAAAAGAGCATACGCGGAAGCGACGTTAATGCAGCCTTGCATTATTTAGCCCGATTACTGGAAGGCGGAGACCTGGTTTCCATTGCGAGAAGATTATTAGTTATTGCCTATGAAGATATCGGCCTGGCAAACCCTGAGCTTTGCGCCCGAATCTTGCCTGCCATCCAAACAGTAGAACGATTAGGACTTCCGGAGGGACGAATACCGCTGTCAGTTGTGACGGTTGAACTATGTCTATCAGCCAAAAGCAACTCTGCCTACAAAGCATTGGATAAGGCCATTGATGATGTAAGAAGAGGCAGAACCGGCGATATACCTGACCATCTGAAAGACGCACACTATCAAGGCGCAGCTAAACTTGGACACGGGAAAGGTTATTTATATCCCCACGACTATCCGAACGGCTGGGTCAATCAACAGTACTTGCCGGATGAAATAAAAGATACGACATATTATGAGCCTAAAGATGCGGGCGAAGAAAAACGACTGCATCAAATTTACGAAAGACTGAATGAATTAAAGAAAAAACGACTGTAGCCTTGAACTGTAACCCGATAAATGGACACTTGAAAAAAAGTCCATTTATCGGGTTTTTATGTTTTTCTGTGAAAATCCGTATATAATGAACAATAGTTTTTCATCGGAGAGGT
>NZ_JACXSI010000038.1 GCF_014712675.1 Peribacillus faecalis
AAGATTGGGCATTTTTTGAAATCCACTTGTTTTCTCCTTACTTTTCTTCGCTACTTGCTTCGTTTAGTTTTTTTATTTTCACAGAAAAAACCGTCACCGGTCCTTTTTCATCATGAACAGGCTACTCAGATTTCACCTCGATGAAAAAGGAGCCATGCGAAAACCGAAAAGCGGAAGCGGCCTGTTCAGCCCCAGCATAAGACGAATCATGCAGGAAATTGATAAATTTCCGGAGTGATTTGGCTTATGACCTCGAGGGGCTGGCCGCTGCAGCTAGACATAGACTAAGTAGGACAGCGACTGAGAGCGCTACCGGTCCTTTTTTAGGCATTTAAAAAGTCAGTGAAAGACTTTTTAAATGCCTTTTTTTGTAGATAATTGCAGCAATAGTCGCTTTTTGTCGTTGAGTTCATATATAGAAAGGGTAAGCTGCAGGGTATAATAAAGTGATAGCATTTACTCGGCTCATAATTGTCCGCTATTCTATTTTTAAATGAAAGAGGGTGCATAAATATGAATTGGACAGCGATTGCGATCGTTTCATTCATATTTCTGATCCTGCTCGAAGTGGGTGTGCAATTTTTTATCAATTATGGACGTAAAAAAAGTGACAGTTTCATTAAGCTGAAAATTCGCGCTTATAAAGAACGCAAAGCGCAAAAAGAGAAGAGCGGCGGACTTCCGATGTAAGTTCCGTATCTCTTCTCTTAGCCTTGCTTATTCTATTTCAAATTGTTCAATCGGCCACCAAATATGATTGTCATGTTCTAATAATTCATCCGCTTTTTTCGGACCCATTGTTCCGGAAAAATAATTTGGGAAATCTTGCTCTCTTGTATTCTCCCAAACTTGTGAAATTCGATCAACATACTTCCAAGAAAGGGCTACTTCCTCCCAATGCGTAAAATTAGTCGCATCTCCGCGCATGCTGTCATAAATTAGTCTTTCATAGGCTTCAGGTGTATTCATTCCATTAATATTTCGATTGCTGAAGTGCAAATGAATCGGTTTTGTTTCTTCTTTTTGTCCGGATTTTTTTACATTCAGATGCAAAGTAACACCTTCATCCGGCTGGATATGAATCACAAGCAAATTTGGATTTAGCGTTTCTTTCGGCTGATAATATAAGTTCATCGGAATATCTTTGAACTGCACGACAATTTTAGTAGATTTTGTTGCCATTCTTTTGCCTGTTCGAATGTAAAAAGGAACTCCGGCCCAACGGAAATTATCAATCATAATTTTGCCGGCTACATACGTTTCTGTGTTAGAATCAGGCTGTACCATAGGTTCTTCTCGATATGGTGCCAGAAGATTTTTCTCGTCCCAGTCATATTGGCCGCGCACAAAGTTTTCAGGAATTTCTGTTTCTGAGTATTTTCTTAATGCACGCAGTACACGCACTTTTTCACTTCTGATTTCTTCTGTCGTTAAACTGATAGGCGGCTCCATCGCCAGAAGCGCAACCATTTGCAGCATATGATTTTGCACCATATCGCGCAAGGCGCCGCTCTTATCGTAATATCGTCCCCGTTCTTCTACTCCGAGTGTTTCGCTTGATGTGATTTGGATGTTTGAAATATATCGGTTATTCCAAAGCGGTTCAAAAATTGCGTTAGAAAAGCGGATAACCTCAATGTTTTGCACCATTTCTTTGCCTAAGTAATGGTCAATACGATAAATCTCTTCTTCTTCGAATGCTGTTCGAATCATCGCATTGAGCTTTTCGGCAGATTTATAGTCGCGTCCGAAAGGTTTTTCGATAACAACGCGCTTATAGCCTGTTGTATCAGTTAATCCCTCTGATTTAAGGAACTGCGTAATGGTACCGAAAAACTCTGGAGCCATCGCTAAATAAAATAATCGATTTCCGCCTAAGTCGTATGTTTCGTCCATCTGTTCAGCAAGCTGTTTTAATTCAGCATAAGATGCGGCATCGGAAACGTCATGAGAATGGTATTTGAAATGGGAGACGAATGGATTAAGATCGCATTCATTCACATGATTGATTTCAGATAGAATAGATTTTTTAATATTGTTCTGATATTGCTCATCAGTCAATTCACGTCTTGCCACCCCGACAACCGCAAACTGTTCAGCGATTTTTCCTTTTTTGTATAAACGATATAGAGATGGGTAGAGTTTGCGATTTGCTAAGTCCCCCGTTGCACCGAATAATATTAGTAGTGAAGCAGGTTTTTTGTTCATCACTAGTAGAACCTCATTTCGTGTTGTGGAAATTGGAAAAATAATGTTATACTCATAAATCAATTAGTATAACATTTATTATAACGCTTAATATGCAGAAAATAAATTATAGTGCAATAAGTTAGAGTGTTTTGTTTCTTGAGGTTGAGAAGTACATTATGAAAGTTAGCATCAATAGTGTAAAATGTAGTAATGAAATCAGTCTATTAAATGAAATAGCATGCTATTTTTGGAGAAGGGGTAGATATGATGTTTGGCGGTCTTCCAGAATGGTTTTTCATGTTAGCGATTATTTTTGTTATATTATTTGTCATTCTTGCTGAATGGTGGACGAGAAAATAAGGAGTAAGTTAAAGGAGGTTTCGCTATGGATTTTGTTTTTTTAGGCACAGGAGCAGGTGTGCCGGCGAAGGCTCGCAATGTGTCTTCTATTGTTTTGCAATTATTGGAGGAAAGAAAGACAATTTGGATGTTTGATTGCGGAGAAGCGACTCAACATCAAATATTAAAAACTGCGGTAAAACCTAGTAAAATTGAGAAAATATTTATTACCCATCTTCATGGTGATCATATATTTGGTCTGCCCGGTCTTTTGAGCAGCCGTTCTTTTCAAGGTGGAAAAGATGAACTGACTGTTTACGGTCCGAGGGGGATTAGGGAATACATACTGACATCTTTGGCGGTCAGCTGCACAAATCTTAAATATGAGCTGATTATTGAAGAAATAGATGAAGGCATTATATTTGAAGATGATACTTTTTATGTTGAGGCACGCAAGCTTGAGCATGGCATTGCAAGCTACGGATACCGCATTGTCGAAAAGGATCGCCCCGGAGAACTGCAAGTAGAGGCTTTGCTTCAGCTTGGAATTACACCGGGCCCGATTTTTAAACGAATTAAAGCCGGAGAAACGGTCGAACTTGCCGATGGAACAGTGCTAAACGGAAAAGAATTTGTAGGTGATCCAAAGAAAGGACGCATCATTACAATATTAGGGGATACCAGAAGCTGTGAAAACAGCAAAATTTTAGCCCGTGATTGTGATTATTTAGTGCATGAGGCAACGTTTGCGAGTGGCAACGAGGAAATGGCTTATGACTATTTTCATTCCACTACGACTCAAGCAGCCGGAACAGCTGTTGCGGCTCAGGCAAAACAGCTTATACTGACACACATCAGCTCCCGCTATATGAAAGAAGACACCGAATCGTTGCTGCAAGAGGCGACAGCCATTTTCCCGAATACAGTAATTGCCGAAGATTTAATGAGACTTAGCATAGAAAAAAGATAATTTAAAAAGGGCGTATCCCAAAAGTAAAAACTTTTCGGATATGCCCTTTACTTTGATATAAAAAGATCCGCGAAGGCATCTTCTTTGCCGTTGTTTTTCAATAAAATATTGTCATAGCTGTCTCTATTTTGTCTTTCAATGACATACAAAGCTTTCATTTGATTCTCTTCTTCAATTGCCGAGTTATAAGATACTATTATATTTTGGTTCTCAAAAGAAAATTCAATATTGGAATATGCTTTCTCTAGACCATTGAACAAAATATAGTATTTGTTTTCTTGAGAAAATGAAAAGGCAAATAAACCATTATCCGCTTCCTCTGTATCTAAAATAGTATTTTTAAAAACCGGATCTTCTATCGAGTTAATATCGATTTCTTTTACAACAATTTCATCACTGAGTGTTTCAGTTGATAAAGCCTCTGCCTGGTGTGATTGGACAATCTCAACAGCATTGACATCTTTTATAATTCTGAAAACGATGATGATGCTAAGCAATGAGATGATAATCAACAATTTCTTTTTCATTTGCTTCCTCTCCCTCGCCGCTTTGAATTCATTAGCTCTATTATAGCAAGATAAGGAGGAGGAAATAGTTTGTAAATAAGTCATTATTTTGAAAGTTATACTCGTTGTTTTATAAGCGTGCGATAAAGAGTGTATAGACTTCCGGCTCTAGCGCCCCAGCACCTAGTGCACTTTGAGCAAACTCCCATTGATAAGTCAACACTGAACAACTAGACACATTGAATCACTTGCGTTCTTCGTGTTTCCTATATCTTGGTCGGCGGCCTCCAGTTCATACGGTGCTAAACGGGGGCTTCCGCTTTTGGGTCACCAACCGCGTTCGTATTGGACAGGCGACGGTATGGATGTACGCAGTTCTTGGGCTGCTTGTCTTGGCCAATAAGGGTTTCGCAAAAGCTCTCTTGCGATAAAAATAAGATCGGCACGCCCATTTTGCAGTATTTCCTCGGCCTGTATGCCTGAAGTGATTAAGCCGACTGCGCCTGTAGCAATATCCGCTTCGTTTTTAATCGCATCACTGAAGGGCACTTGGTAGCCTGGATATACATGAATGGCAGCGGGTACGACAGCCCCTGAGCTGACATCTATTAAGTCGGTTCCATCTTGCTTTAACCATGAGGCAATTTGAATGTAATCATGAACAGACAGCCCTTCCGGATGGTAATCATTTGCCGATACGCGGACGAAAAGAGGACCATCCCAAACTGTTTTGACAGCGGCAATAATTTCTTTTAAGAATCGATAGTGATTTTCCAATGTGCCGCCGTATTTGTCGTTTCGTCTATTCGATAACGGGGAAAGAAATTCGTTTATTAAATAACCATGCGCCCCATGAAGCTCGATAATATCAAAACCGCTTACTTTGGCCCGCTGTGCGGCATCTCGGAAGGCGGTAATCGTTTCTTCAATTTGTGCCTCTGTCATTTCTTGAGGTACTTTACTTTTTTCGTTAAATGGTATTGAAGATGGAGCGATTACTTCGCCGGAAATATTCGCTTTTCTTCCTGCATGGGCGATTTGAATGGCTGCCTTTGCTCCATGCTCATGTATAAGAGATGTAAGCTGTTTGAGACCTTCAATATGTCTGTCATTCCATATGCCCAAATCTCTTTCGCTTATTCTTCCTTGTGGTGTGACCGCTGTTGCTTCAACCATGATTAAGGCTGTGCCGCCAATCGCCCGGCTTGCATAGTGGACTTTATGCCAATCGGTTACTTCACCATGTTCATTGGAGCTATACATGCACATCGGCGACATGACGATTCGGTTTTTTAACTCGACGTTTTTGATTGTATAAGGGGAAAACAGCTTTCTTTCCATTTTTTCATCTCCCTGTGGTTATGTATGATTCTACTTATTAGTGTAACGAATGGGTAAGTGTAATGAAAGAAAAGTGCATGTTAAATATTGTCACTGTCCATTTTTTTTCGGAAAACGAAAATGGCAATTAGTAATGCGGCAATTGCATAGCCGATTGCCCGCCATAAATCAGAAAAGATAAATAACAAAAAAGTTCTCTCACAAGCTTTATTGCTTACGAGAGAACCTGAATGGTTATATTATTTTGCTTCAGCAGTCAGTTTTTTTCCTAACTGTTTCGATTTTTCGGAAGCTGCAATAATGCAGTCCATAATTGCTTCATTGACTTTGTGTGCCTGCAATACTTGCAGGCCGGCTTCTGTTGTTCCACCCGGAGATGTGACCTCTTTTCTCAACGTCGCCGGTGATTTAGGAGATTGTTGCAGCATTTCAGCGGCTCCGCTTAAAGTCTGTACGATAAGTGCTTTTGCCGACGTTTGATCAAGGCCGATTTTTGCAGCTGCTTCTTCCATCGCTTCTACAAGGTAATAAATATAGGCCGGTCCGCTTCCTGATAGTCCTGTTACACTATCAAGCTGTGCCTCTTCTACAATAATAGCATTTCCAAATGTTTCTAGCAGCTCTTTCGCAGTCTTTATTTGACGCTCGGATGTATGGCTGTTCATGCTCATCGCTGTAGCAGATTTGCCGACTGCCGCTGAAGTATTAGGCATCGAACGAACAATCGGTATCGCTTCTCCGATGATATCTTCAATTGTATGTGTTGTGATGCCGGCTGCGACAGAAAGAATAAGCTTTTTTTTGTTTATAAATGGTTTGGCAGCACTTAACGCCTCAAAAATGTGCTGTGGCTTTACTGCTAAAACGATGATTGATGCGTCCTGAAGCAGCTGATGATAGTCAGTCGTTGCTCGGATGCCGTACTTGTCGACCATCTCCATCCTTCTTTCATGATTGTTTTTATTCATAATCGTGATTTGATCCGCTTGGACATAGTTATTAGCGATTATTCCTGAAATCATTGCTTCAGCCATTGAGCCGCAGCCGATAAATGCGATTTTTCTCATTTTGATTCCTCCATTAGATGAATTCGTAAGTATTAAAACAATAAAAGCCCATCCGTCATTGAAAGGACGAAAGGGCTTGCTTTTTTTTCGTGGTACCACCTTTGTTCATCTAAAATAGATGCACTTTGAAGTTCCTGTTATCGTAGGAGTACGGTCAGGTTTTCCTGACTGCTCATAAGGCAGGTTCAATAAGGCAGCGGACCGCGAAGTTTTCCAGCCTAAGAACTTCACTCTCTTTGGACATGCTTTATTTACTAATCTTAATCGGCGCATTTGCGTATTATTTTCTTTCGATTATGGATGAAAATTCTTCACTCTGTCAATAGTAAAAAAACACTTTTAAAACAATTTTTCGAAATAATGACATAATTGACTTTTAGTAGTAAACTAATGTATATAATGAATGATCATTCATAAACTTAATGATGAAGTGGGTGAGACGATGATCAATGTTGGTAAGAAGATTTCGGCAATTCCGATTCCGACTCCGTTTCCTGTAGGGGATGTGAATGCTTATGTCATTAAAGGAGACGCGTTGACATTAATTGATGCCGGAATTAAAACAGAAGAAGCGAAGCAAGCATTAATAGCCGGACTAAATGATTTACATTTGCGTTTGGATGATATTGAACAAATCGTCATTACGCACCATCATGTTGACCATGTTGGAGGAATTGACTTTTTTGGAGAAGATGTCCCGGTAATTGGTCATGAATATAATAATCGCTGGATGGTGCCTAGTGATGAATTCATGAATCATTATAATCATTTCTTTAAAAAATTGGCGCTGGAAATGGGATTGCCGCCTGCTTTTGTCAATAAAGTTGATAAGATTGCAGGGGGAGAGGCATTCACTTGCAGCCGATCATTAACAAATACATTTAAAGAAGGCGATGAAGTCCCCGGATTGCCCGGCTGGGTTGTATATGAAACGCCGGGGCATGCGTTGGGGCATGTTGTATTGTTCCGAGAAAGTGACGGCTCATTGATTGGCGGTGATATGCTGCTTCAGCATGTTTCGCCTAATCCGATTATAGAGCCTCCGCTTCAAGATGGTGAAGAACGGCTAAAATCGCAGCTGCTTTTGAATGATTCTTTAATGAAAATAAAACAGTTGCCGATTTCTGCTGTTTATGCCGGCCACGGAGGCATCATTTTTGATCCTGATACTTTAATCGAGAAACGACTGGCATCACAGCATGGAAGAGCGATGCGCGTCAGAAGCATGCTTGAAGAAGAGCCTTCGACAGTTTTCCAAACTTGCCAAAAGCTATTTCCGAATATTTATAAAAAACAGCTTGGCTTAACATTATCGGAAACGCTTGCTCAATTTGATTATTTGCTTGAGAATGATTTAATTAAATGGGAGCATACAAAAGAAGGAATCATTTACTTCTCAAAATAATAATGTAAACGCCGAAAATGAGCATGAAAGCCCATTTCGGCGTTTTGTTTATAATCATCTGCCAAATAAGTGATGGACCGACTAATAATTGGTGCTATACTATTTATGAAATGGCACTGTTTTTTAAAATTCAATACATATTGTGCCGATAATAAACGAAATTATGGAGTTAACGATGAGAGAATTACAAAATAAAAATATCGTCATTACTGGAGCTTCGTCAGGAATCGGCGAGAAAATCGCGATGCTGACAGCCAAAAAAGGAGCAAGGCCGATTTTAATTGCGCGCTCCGTTGATAAATTGAACGTAATTAGTGAGCGCATTAAGGCGCAAACAGGAATTGACTGCCTTGTGCACTCTCTTGATGTTAGTGAGATTGAACAAGTGAAAACAGTGTTCAAGCAAATAATAGAAGAAGTCGGGCATATCGATGTGCTCCTTAATAATGCCGGCTTTGGCGTATTTGATACTTTGCAGGATGCTAACTATGAAGATTTGGAAAATATGTTTGCTGTCAATGTGATGGGAGTTATCGCCTGCACGAAAGAAGCGCTTCCTTCAATGCTGGAGCGAAATGCAGGTCATATCATTAATGTCGCATCACAAGCCGGAAAGCTGGCGACTCCGAAATCAAGCGGTTATGCAGCATCCAAGCATGCTGTTTTAGGATTTACAAACAGCATTCGTCTCGAACTGATGAATACAAATATTCGTGTATCTGCAGTTAATCCGGGACCGATTGAAACGAACTTTTTCGCGATAGCTGATAAATCGGGAACCTATGTGAAAAATGTCCAAAAGTATATGTTAAATCCGGATGAAGTGGCCGGGAAAATTGTGAAGTTGATGATTCATCCAAAACGCGAACTCAACTTGCCATGGTGGATGAATACAGGCAGTGTTCTGTATAACTTATTTCCATCCATTGCGGAGAAGTTGTTCGGCAACAAGTTCAATATGAAATAGTTTGACAGCTGATAATCAATAATCGACGATTTCCTTTTATTCGACGAATTAAAATAGGGGTGGAAGTAATGAGAAGCTTTTCGATGGTGTTTTCGTTCACCATTTTGTTTTTTCTGTTAGGGTGTGAGGAAAAACAAGATATTCACCATGGCGAGGCGGGATTTATTACACAGTTTGTCAGCAAGGACCAGGTGCTGATTGGCAATGTTATTTATAGCATCACCGGTGATACTAAAATTTCTTCATCTTCCGGGGAAAGCTTGGACAAAAGTGATTTGCAGCTAGGAATGAAGATTCAGCCCTATTATAATGGCTCTATGGCTGAGAGCTTTCCTGCTAAAGCGGAGGCCAGGTTACTTCGTGTGATGACAGATGATGAAAGTATGCGGGAAAGCGTGATGCTGATTAATGTACTCCAACAGTTGAAGCGAAGCGAGGAGGAGCATTTTATTGTCACAGAGGTTGAGCGCCAGGAGAATGCTTATATCATGTATATTATGAAAAGGTCGAATGTCGATATTGGTTTCACTTTGACAGTAGATGCGGAAACATATGAAATTTTACGTATGGAAGCATAGCATACGAAAGCTGTATGCAAACTACTGTAATGAATGATTGAAAGAGGTTTGGAAATGGAGAAGCAATTTCAATACGAGGTGATGAATATTTGCTTGCTCGCAGGCAAAATATTGCTTCAAAACGGTGCAGAAACATATCGCGTGGAAGATACAATGCTTAGGATCGCCGCAGCTTTTGGTATTACGAAATGTGATAGCTTTGTTATTCCTACCGGCATCATTTTTTCTATTGAAACAGGGAAGAGCGATCAAACGAAGCTTGTGCGCGTGTCTCATCGGACAACGGATTTACTGAAGGTAACGCAAGTGAATCGGGTTTCCCGCGATATTAACGAGGGCAAACTTACAACAGCTGATGCATATGCACTATTACAAGAGATTGAAGCAGCGCCTTTTTCGTTTTCCTTAAAGATACAGCTGCTGGCGGCGGCATTGGCAAGCGCTTGTTTTGTCATTATGTTTAACGGAAGCTGGCAAGATTTTTTGCCGGCGCTTGTGACGGGAGGGCTGGGATTTTTAAGCTTTTTAGCTATTCATTCGCTTGTATCAATTAAATTTGTGTCTGAATTTTTGGCGGCTGTGGTCATTGGTCTTGTTTCCTACCTTTTTGTCCGTTTAGGATTCGGTTATGAAATTGACAAAATTATTATCGGATCGGTCATGCCGCTTGTTCCCGGACTGTTGATTACGAATGCTGTCCGCGATTTAATGGCTGGACATTTAGTATCAAGTCTTTCTAAAGGAGCGGAGGCTTTTTTGACTGCTTTAGCGATCGGCAGCGGAATTGCCATCGTTTTTACAATCGTTTAAGGTGGCGAAAAGATGGATTATATAGCGCAATTTGTGACTAGTTTTATTGGGTCTGCTGCTTTTGGTATTATTTTTAACGTTCCGAGGGAATCAGTTTTTAAGTGCGGATTGGTAGGAGCCTTAGGGTGGATCTGTTATTTTGGATTATCAGAGATCGGGCTATCGATTATAGGTGCGACTGCCGCTGCCTCATCGTTAATAGCAATCATCAGCCAAACCTTCGCAAGGTTTTATAAAACCCCGATGATTATTTTTACTGTCGGCGGGATAATTCCGCTCGTACCGGGCGGAATGGCATATAATGCTATGAGGAATTTTGTTGAAAATAATTATAGTGAAGCAATCACCTTAGCGGCCAAAGCATTCCTTATATCCGGCAGCATTGCGATCGGGCTCGTTTTTTCTGAAGTGCTGTATCAGTTGTTTATGAAGCTTTGGTCTAAAAAAAATATGTTTAAAAAAGCAGCTGATAACTGAGTCAGCTGCTTTTTCTTTGTTAATATTTGTTTATACAATTTTGCATTGTGATAAAATTATTAAAAATATTAAAGGGGGATTTGCTTTGACGCGGAGGAGGAGAAGAAGAAGGCGGTTTGTATCCTCATTGGTGCTTCCTATTATCGCTTTAGTGGCATTTATGAGTATTGTGATTGTATTCTTATGGAATAAAGAATCGGTGCCGGTGCAAGAGAAAACGGCTGCTGTTAAGGAAGAACCATCTGCTGAAACGACTAAGCTGAAAGCGGAGCCAGAGAAAGTAAATAAGGTGACGAAAACGGCTATTACAATAAGCGCAGCTGGCGATTTTACAATAGGGTCAGATTTAGGATACGGCTATCAAGGGTCGTTTGTTGAAGAGGCTACCAAAAATGGTCTATCTCATTTTGTAAAAGGATTAAATAATATTTTCATAGAAGATGATTTTTCTATGGTGAATTTAGAGACGCCACTTACGGATGCGACTGTAGCAGCGGACAAGCAATTCAGGTTTAAGGGTGCCCCTTCGTATGCCGGTATTTTAGAGATGGCAGGAATTGAATCGGTCAATATAGCCAATAATCATACTTTCGATTATTTGCAAAAAGGCTATGACGATACAATTGCAACACTAGAAAACTATAAAATCGGTTATTTCGGCGATCCGCATAAATACATTGCGACTGTTAAGGCTATAAAAATAGGGGTATTAGGCTATAAGGGTTGGAATGACACGGCTGAGCTGCGCGAGAAAGTGCAAAAGGATATTGCTGATTTGCGTGATCAAGGAGCGCAAATTGTTATTGTTCACTATCATTGGGGAATAGAACGGGAATACGTTCCGCTAGCGTCTCAGCAAACATTGGCAAAGTACACTATTGATAGCGGAGCGGACCTTATTCTTGGGCATCATCCGCATGTCGTGCAAGGTATTGAAGAATATAAAGGCAAGCTTATCGTATACAGTCTGGGAAACTTTATGTTTGGCGGAAATAGAAATCCGAGTGATAAGGATACTTTTGTTTTTCAGCAAACATTCTATTTGGAAGATGGGGTTTTAACGGATGAAAAAGCAATTAAAGTCGTTCCATTTTCAATTTCATCAGTTACGCATAGGAATGATTATCAGCCAACCCTTTTAACAGGGGCGGAGGCTGAACGAGTCAAAAATAAAATAATTGAAGCCTCCAATAAAATAAACGGATTGGATTGGCTTGTTTATGAGATAAACGATACTGTGAGTAATTAGCAAAAGTGAAAGCGCGCATGATTTCGGCGCGCTGTTTGACTTTATGCCATTTTGAACTCAGGCAGCTGTCCAACCTTACACCTGCCATGCTTGGTCCTAAGCTGCCTCCCCCAAGAAACCAAAGGCGGGTTTCTCGTGTGATTCATCTTAGTCCTGCCGCATGACTCCTTTTTCATTGAAGTAAATTCATGAGGTATATTCAAAAATGAAAAAGGAACGGTGCCGGTTTTTCCTATTTACATCCCTACCCAGACGCTTTTTACTTCTGTGTAATTGTTCAATGCATAGGAGCCCATTTCTCTTCCGATTCCCGATTGCTTATAGCCTCCGAATGGCGAAGCTGCATCGAATGCATTGTAGCAGTTGATCCAAACAGTTCCGGCGCGCAACTTGCCGGCGATATAATGCGCTTTCGAGATGTTTTCTGTCCATAGGCCGGCAGCCAGTCCGTATTCTGTATTATTGGCACGTTCGATAATTTCATCCAAATCATCAAAAGGCATAGCGGCGATGACAGGTCCGAAAATCTCTTCACGGGCAATTGTCATTTCGTCATTTACAGCGCTGAAAATTGTTGGCTCGACAAAATAACCTTGATCCTTAGCTGAGCCGCCTGTTAATACTTCTGCTCCTTCTGCCAGCCCTTTTTCGATATAATTCATGACCCGCTGTTGCTGTTTGCTCGAAACAAGCGGTCCGATTTGCGTTTCCGGATCCAAGCCGGCTCCTTGTTTAATTGATTTAGCATGTGAGACCATATCGGCAACGACATTATCATACAGTTTTTTCTGAATGAAAACGCGTGAACCTGCACAGCAAACTTGGCCTTGGTTGAACATAACACCTTTTAATGCGCCGGGGATTGCTTTAGATAAATCAGCATCCGGCAAGATGATGTTCGGTGATTTCCCGCCGAGCTCCAGTGTTACCCGCTTTAATGTTTTAGAAGCGGAAGCCATGATTGACTTTCCGACAGCAGTTGAGCCGGTAAATGCAATTTTATCTACCTGAGGATGGTCAACGAGCGGCTGTCCTGCTGTCGGGCCAAATCCTGGAACGATATTGACTACACCTGCAGGGAATCCGGCTTTTTCAATTAATTCTGCTAAATAAAGTGCGGATAATGGTGTTTGCTCTGCCGGTTTCAGTACAATTGTACAACCGGTAGCCAGAGCTGCCCCAAGCTTCCACATTGCCATAAGAAGAGGGAAGTTCCACGGAATGATTTGGCCGACGACGCCGACTGCTTCATGTCTCGTGTAGTTAAAATAGTTGCCGCTAACAGGGATGGTTTGCCCAGTAATTTTAGTAGCCCAGCCGGCATAATATCGAATATGTTCAATTGCCAGCGGAACATCTGCATAAGTTGTTTCTTTGATTGGCTTGCCGTTATCCAATGTTTCGAGTTGTGCGAGCGCATCTTTATTCTCTTCCATTAAGTCAGCCAGTTTATACATTAGTCGGCTTCGCTGCGCGGCGCTCATTTTCGACCATGGTCCGTTGTCAAATGCAGCTCTTGCTGCCTTGACGGCTAAGTCGATGTCTGCAGCTTCTGCTTCATATACTTCAGCTAACACTTCTCCGGTGGCCGGATTAGGCGTCGAAAAAGTTTTTTGAGATACACTTTCTACAAATTTACCGTTAATATATAGCTTCTTTGGACCTTTCAGAAATTCTTGGATGTCTTTTCTCACTTCTAAAATAGCTTGAGCCATCTGAATCCCTCCATCAAGATTATCAATTAGCGTAATGATATTGAGGTGGTATAATTTGCAAGCGTTTCCATTACTCTATCTCAAATAATAGTATATAGAGTTGGGCGTTTCAACGATAATCATTCTCGTTTTTATTGTGTAATTCGACAGCTTTTCCAATGCATTGTCGTATCTTTTCTATTATTGTTATGTTACTATTTTGTAAGTTTGAATTTTTTGGTTTTTAACATAAAATGGAGAGATTGGGAGAGAACTATTACTATGGAACAAGCAGAAAAACTGTGGACCAAATCTTATATAATGTTGATCTTAGGCAATTTATTCACATTCATGTCATTTCAAATGCTGATTCCTACTTTACCGCCTTATATTAAATCAATCGGCGGTTCTGTTTTGGAAGTGGGGCTAATTACAGCTCTTTTTTCTTTAGGAGCTATTTTTATACGTCCTTTTATCGGCTTTCTTCTAGCGTTTAAGGCCCGCAAGATGCTCGTTCTGATTGGAGCGGCTGCACTCTTGCTCATTACACTTTTTTATCCTTTGACAAATGTGATTGTCATATTGCTCGCCTTCCGTTTAATACACGGCATTGCTTGGGGATGGTCGACGACTGCTAACGGTACGGCTGCTGTCGACTTAATTCCGAATTCCCGTCTGGGGGAAGGTACTGGCTATTATGGTTTGTCGATAACGCTTGGGATGATTATTGCCCCCAGCTTAGGATTGATTTTATATGAGCGTGCTTCTTTTGACACGCTAGTGTATGTATCGGCATTTTTAGGGGTAATTGCGCTAGTGTTATTAAGCTTCGTTTCCTATCAAATGCCAGCCGATGTAAAAAAAGCGAAGCGGGAGGAAATGCAATTTTCATATGTTCATACATTAATTGAAAAAGCTTGCTGGTTCCCGGCGCTACTAACATTACTGGTGGCTTTCGGCTACGGTTCGATTGTTTCTTTTATCGTGATTTTCAGCAATGAGAGGGGCATTGAAAATATCTTTCTGTTTTACTTAGTGAATGCCGTTTTCGCGACATTATCCCGTCCGATTACAGGGAAAATGTTTGATCGAAGCGGTCCGCGTAAAATCGTGATTTTTTGCTCGTTGTTGACTTTCGCTTCGTTATGGGTACTTTCATTTTCGTATAGCAGCCTTCATGTCGCTATTGCGGGCATGCTGCTTGGAATCGGCTATGGCTCGATTCTTCCTGTATTGCAATCATGGTCTCTGTCTATTACAGAACCGAGCAGAAGAGGAATTGCTAATGCAATGAGTTTTTCAGCAATCGACCTTGGAATTGGGTTGAGTGGAATCATATTCGGGGTATTGGCCGCTTACTTTGAAATTTCAAGCATCTTCCAAATATCAAGTTTCTTTATTTTGCTGGTGACCGTTCTTGTTTTGTTCAGTCCAAAAGCTCAGCATGTGAAAAAGAAGCAACAAAGGGCTTCTTAATGATTTTTTGAAGTAACAATGTTATAAATAGTATAGTATGCTTTAGCTGTCCGGTTAAAGCAAAGTGGATATCGAACATGGAGAAGGAGCTTTTAAAAATGATTAGAAAGGCAACTAGAGATGATCGTGCGCAGGCAGCAGTTCTTATTTATGATGCCATTCATGATATTGCTAATGCACTGACCGGTGAAACGGAAGATCCAAAAGTCTTGCAACAACTCGAGGCATTTTATTGCCAAGAGATGAATCGATTGAGCTATCATAATTGCTTGGTTAAAAGTGTGGATAATCAGGCAGTCGGCATTGTAATTGCTTATCACGGCAAGGACGCACAGCAATTGGACGAGCCGATTGTGGAGCACTTGAAAGGCAAAAATTCAGGCTGTGAGCCGGTAATTGATCAAGAAGCGGATGAAGATGATTTTTATATTGATACGGTCAGCGTGAATCCTCAATTTAGCGGGCGAGGCTTTGGAACGGAGCTTTTGAATGCTGCTGTTGATTGGGCATGTCAATTAGGATATTCAACTGTTTCATTGAACGTGGAGGAAAATAACTTTAACGCTCGTCGTTTGTATGAGAGACTCGGGTTCGAGTATGAAAAAGAAATCATGATTAACAATCATGTATATGCATATTTAGTGAAGCGGATTTAATAGTTGGCCGGCTCAGGGAATTTCCTGGGCTGGCTTTTTTGTTTGGAGGAAAGTGAAAAAGGACCGGTGTCGGTTTTTCTGGCTGTCTAACCTTACACCTGCCATGCTCGGTCCTAAGCTGCCTCCCCCAAGAAACCAAAACCGGGTTTCTTGTGTGATTCATCTTAGTCCTCCCGCATGTCTCCTTTTTCATTGAAGTGAGTCTAGGAGGCGGATTCAAAAATGAAAAAGGACCGGTAACGGTTTTTCTAATAAAACCCTATTGAATGAGAACGTATATTCGGTTATGATTGAGGAACAATAAATACGAACGGATGTTCTTTTGGAGGGAGTTTTATGGATTATAGCAATTTGCCTCATCAACATATATTGTGTGTCGATATGAAAAGCTTTTATGCAAGCTGTTCAGCAGTGATGCAAGGGCTTGATCCGCTTAACTGTTATTTGGCTGTTGTAGGCGATAAGGATCGCCAAGGCAGCATCGTTTTGGCAGCATCGCCTTTAATGAAATCGGAATTTGGCGTTAAAACAGGCACGCGTATGTTTGAAATTCCAAAGGATGAACGAATTATTTTAGAGGAGCCGAAGATGGCGACATATTTACGTATTTCAACAGAGATTACCCGCGTGTTTCATCGCTATGTCCCGAAAGAGGATATTCACACATACAGCGTCGATGAAAGTTTTTTGCGCGTTGATGGCGTGCTTTCTTTATGGGGAAGTGCCGAGAAAATAGCAGAGAAAATCCGCAGTGATATTGAAAGGGAATTTCAGCTTCCTTGCGCCATCGGTATTGGACCGAATATGCTGCTCGCTAAGCTGTGTCTTGATTTGGAGGCGAAGAAGAAAGGTATTGCGACATGGACATATGAAGATGTGAAAACGAAGCTATGGCCGATTTCGCCATTGAGCAAAATGTGGGGAATCGGCAGACGAGTCGAGAAAACATTGAACAGCATGGGGATTTTTACGGTTGGTCATTTAGCTAATCATAGCTTGAAGCTGCTTGAAAAAAAGTTTGGTGTGATGGGAAATCAGTTGTATTATCATGCCTGGGGTGTGGATTTATCCGAAATCGGCGCACCGATGATGGAAGGTCAAATCAGTTTTAGTAAAGGACAAATTTTGCTTCGTGATTATAAGGAAGAGCATGAAATTAAACAAGTAATGCTGGAAATATGCGAGGAAGTCGCACGAAGAGCCAGGGCGCACCGTAAGGCCGGAAGAACAGTCAGTCTTGGCATCGGCTACAGCAAGGATGAATGGGGAGGAGGTTTTTTGCGTTCCCGTTCAATTGAATCGCCGACCAACATTACGATGGATATTTATGAACTATGCTTGCAGCTTTTTCAGGAGAATTACGAGGGTAAAACTGTGCGGCAAATTACAGTGGCACTTTCAAATATTGAAGAGGATGATTGTATGCAGCTCACATTATTTGAACCGGACCGCTGGAAGAAAAGAGAACTCGGATATACGGTCGACCGTATTCGCGGACGTTTTGGCTCTAAGTCTCTGCTTCGAGCTGTTTCCTATACGGAAGCTGGAACAGCGGTTTACAGAAGTAAACTGGTCGGCGGACATAAAGCATAAAGGAGGAGAAAGAGATGATCAAGGACCGCGGAAAAATAAAATGGGTATCAATGATGTTGCCTGAGCATGTGCAAATGCTGAGAGAATGGGCAGAGGAGGATGCTAATGAAGAGAGGATTTTTTTGGATGAACAGCAAGTGGAAGAAATTAATCATACGATAGCAGAAGCGATGGAACATCAGTTGCTTGTTGCGATATCTTATTATGATCAGAAACGCTATCATGTAATGGTTGGGCATATTCATTATTTTGATGAATGGAAGCGTCAGCTGAATATCATCGACCGGTTCGAGGAGGTCCATTATATAAAGCTTGAGGATGTAATGGATGTAAGATTTGCGTAAATAGAGCAGGATCGCCAAAACGACCTGCTCTACTGATGATTATTCTTTCGGAGCGCGAACGACAGATTGGAATTGTCCTTTATGCTTGCCGTCGCAAAATGGCTTATTCTCAGATAGGCCGCAGCGGCATAATGAAAAAGACGGTTTTGTTTGAAAAACATTTCCTTCTGCATCAATCAGTTCTACTTCACCTGTAATACGGAGTGAACCATTGTCGTTTACTTTAATTTGTACTTTAGACATAAAGCAATCTCCTTTCAACTGTCCTTACTAACATCGTATATTTAAAAGACTTAATTTTCAATTTATTATGCTTATCAAATCAATTATATGTCTTTAAAAAATCATCAATTGCTTGCTCGTATTCTTGCGGATTTTCGTTATACGATTGGGCGTGCGCGCCGTTTTTTGCAATGAACAGCTGCTTGGGAGCGATTGAAGCTTCAAATAATTGTTTTGTCATCGTTGCCGGAATGAAGGGGTCATGTTCACTGTGAATGAAAAGAATCGGCTTACGGATATTTTTGATTACGGAAAGCGGGGACACATCCTTAATGCGGTAGCCTTCGCGCACTTTAAGGAAGAGACCGCCAATTGAGATAATCATCCATGCCGGTATGTGCATATCTTTTTTGATGCGATAGCTTAATTGATTGCGAAATGTAGAAAAAGGACAATCAACAATATAAAAGGCTGCATCATCGCGAATCGAACCGGCATACAAAAGGGCAGTAGCAGCGCCCATCGATTCACCGTGAATACCGAATGAGACGTCTTCTCCTTCCCGTATTTTCAATTCATTAATGACAGCTTCTAAATCATATTTTTCATAATAACCGTAGCTGCTCGTTTTCCCTCCTGATTGACCATGTCGTCGATGGTCGTAAATAACAGCATTAAAGCCCCTTTTAAGAAAGATATTCATATATTTAATGGAATTCATTTTATTTTCAGTAATGCCATGGCAAAAAATCATCCATTGCTTCGTATTATTCGGCTGAACAAATAAACAATCGAGCGAATAGCCGTACGGGGATTTTACAGAGACAGATGTTTTGGGCAAAGCCTCAAAGTCTTCTATGACTAAGCGCTTTGCTTTAATTTCCCGTTCTTTAATAAAAGAATCTTTTTTTCTTTTCATGAACATAAGTGTGTTCGTGAAGTATGTTCCAATGCTGAAAACAGTAATAATAAAAATCAACAATGCGCGGAGCCCTTTTTTCATAGCGGACACCTCCAACGATTATTAAAATATAAATTCTTATTATAATTGTATCATAACAGAATCAGTAAACGAATGAATGGCATCATGCTATAATATGAATACTGCAAGGAGGAGTAAGTATGAAAAAGAGAAAACCACAACAAAAACAAAAGTCCGTAAAACAAGAGGAATCTTTAACGCTTTCTCATATGCTCAATCCGGATTTAGTCAATCAGCTGAAAAATAAACAAAAAGAATTAGAGCAACAGCAGCAAAAGCAAAAGGAATTAGAAGAAAAACAAAGAGCGGAAGCGCGCAGAAAAGCCGAAAAAAATAAATCGTTTGCTGAGCTGTTAAGCGAAGACACGAAAGATTGGCGTAACTTTAAATAAAGAAGGAAGCGGAACGTTAGTGCATAAACTAAGTTCCGCTTTTGTTATGTTTTAAGGAATATAAAAACCTACATTAATATCTAAGAGAAGTGTGAATCGACGTCTAGCTTCAGCGCCCAGCACCTAGTGAACTTCCGCAGCCTCCCATCGATAAGTCAACATCGAATCACTGTCGTTCTTCGAGTTTCCTTTATCTCAGTCGGCGGCCTCCAGTTCATACGGTGTTAAACGGGCGCTTCCGCTTTTGTTGCTAAATTCGGTGTTGCTCGTATTTATTTGCAGTTGTCAGTGAACGCAACAATTGCAATTCTTCTGCAGAAAGCTTTTGACTTTGCACAGCTTTAATATTTTTCAAAACTTGTTCGCATGAGCTGGCGCCAGGAATAACAGCTCCCACTTCTTCGTGGGATAAAACATATTGGAAAGCCAATTCCTCGATTGGACGCGAAGCAAAAGCTTCTTTTAAAGAAGATAGCAGTTCGGTCAGCTGTTCGTACGTATATGTAAGATAGCCTTTTTGTAAAACGGATTGTGCTTTTTGTGTAAGAGCACGGTCACTCAAAATGCCTTTAGCGATTGGGCCTCTGGCAATGATGCTGATTTCATGCTCTTTTAAAAGCGGCATCCACTCTTCAGGACGGCGATCGAGTAAGCTGTATTGCATCATTACGGATGTCAAATCAGTTTTCGAAGCGAAACTGGAAATTACATTCGGACGGATAGAGGAGATACCATAATAACGAATCACGCCTTCTTTTATCAATTCTTTAAAAGTGTCTATCACTTCATCATGATTGTCTTCCATCGTTCCGCCATGAAGCTGATACAAATCGATATAATCAGTTTGTAAGCGGCTCAGGCTGTCTTTGACGGCTTGTTTAATATATTGTTTAGAAGCATCCCAGCTCCAGCCCGAATGATCCTCATGCCACTTGTTTCCCACTTTTGTCGCGATAATCACATCTTTGCGGACGGACTTGACCGCTTTGCCGACAAATTCTTCATTTATCCCGAAATCGTATAAGTCAGCTGTATCCAAATAATTAACGCCATGATCTAGCGCGGCATGAATAATTTCTTTCGCTTTATTTTCATCATGACCAAGCGACATGCAGCCAAGGCCCATTTCTGAAACAAATAAATCTGATTTTCCCAACCTTCTTTTATTCATAGTCATCACCTCTAACGGTTTTTCTTTCTATTTTAAAGGAAAGTTTGGGAAAACAATACTTAGAGGGTTATCATTTCTGTGAATGAAACGGTTTTTCGCAATCATTAATCCATTGCTGAACATATTTATAGCGGGCATTGTATTCTTTTAGCTTCTGTCTTACTTCCCAACTCTTCCCTACAAATAAAAGCTTATTTTTCCCCACATAAATTTTCATTTTATAACCTCCAAATTTGGTATGATAAAGTGTATGAGGCTTTAGGTAATAATTAGAATAGGGAGTTGTACATAAATGAAGAAATTTGAGGAAAAGACGATTAAAACCGAGCATATTTTTTCTGGTAAAGTGCTTTCTTTGCGAGTGGACGATGTGGAGCTTCCTAATGGGAAACAGAGTAAGAGGGAGCTGATCAAGCATCCGGGGGCAGTCGCTGTGATAGCAGTAACTGATGAGAATAAAATAGTTATGGTAGAGCAATATCGAAAAGCTATGGAGCAATCCCTTATTGAAATTCCTGCGGGCAAATTGGAGCCGGGAGAAGAACCTGCTGTAACGGCAGTCAGAGAGTTAGAGGAAGAAACAGGCTATGTCAGCGGGAAAATGGAATATTTAATTTCATTCTATACATCTCCTGGATTTGCTGATGAAATAGTGCATCTATATATCGCAGAAGAATTAAAGAAAAAAGAAAATGCGGCACCTTGCGATGAAGACGAATTTGTAGAGGTTATGGAAATTACGTTAGAAGAAGCATTGCAGTACATAAGAGAGAAGCGAATTTATGATGTGAAAACTGCGTATGCAGTGCAATATTTGCAGCTTAAGGAAGCTCTGAATAAAATATAAGTTTTTCACTCTAGGGTCCGAATTCGGGCTCTTTTTTGATTTCTCGGAAAATAAGTGTCCAAACATCACAAAAAAAACTTGACCTGCTACATTTTTTTTTACATAATTAAATTGGTAAAAATATCCATTAATCTAAAATGTTAACGCTTTCAACGGATGAATTAGCATTTTGTCCAATATGAAATGAAAGGGATGACTATATGACAATGTTTTCCATCTTTATAGCTCTCACTGGCGCCTGCCTCTTTTTTGCTCTGAAAAAAAAGCGATTATCCTTATTATTAGTCCCCGTTATATCAATGGTTGTCTACTTCATTGTCCAAGTTATATTAGTTCCAGCTCCTCTGCTTGATACACTTAAATTCATTTTCGCATTGAGATAATTGAACTATTGTTTTTCCCTTTTTATGTTGCCAAAAGCAGCAAAAGTGAAAATAAAAGTATTGTTTTTAAGTATTTAACATATAGAAAGGAGTGGTAAGAAGAAGCGGTTTAAGGCTAGAAGCCAAATTGTTTACAATCTGAAATCAGGGGTGAGATTGTGAAGAAAATTGATAAGAAGGTAGCAGATAGCTATTTTCGCGAAAAAAATACGTATATGGTCATTTACTTTGTGATTTGGGCAGTTGTTTCCTATGGAGTTGTGCTATTTGCCGAACCTTTAAGTGAGTTCAGCATTAACGGGTTTCCATTTCACTATTTCATGGGAGCACAGGGCGCATTGGCAGTATTCATTATTTTATTGTTTGTAAATGCGAAAGTCGGCGATCAGATTGATCGCAAATATGGCATAGATGAAGAGAAAAATGAACAATTAAGTGCAGGAAAAGCGGTGGACCATTAACAACCAATAAATAATGGATAAGGAGGAATGCCATTGGATACTCAATTTGTCGTCTCATTGATAATTATTTTAGCGACATTTGCCTTATATATCGGAATTGCACTTTTTAATAAAGCGAAGGAAACATCGGATTTCTATGTTGCAGGACGAGGGGTTCCACCAATCTTTAATGGTATGGCGATCGGAGCAGACTGGATGAGTGCTGCTTCCTTCATAGGTATGGCTGGAACAATCATGCTTTTAGGGTATGATGGGTTGGCATATATTATGGGCTGGACGGGCGGATATTTGCTTTTGACCTTCCTGCTTGCGCCACAACTGAGAAAGTCCGGACGTTATACAGTGCCGGAATTTATCGGCGATCGTTATGACAGCCATGTAGCAAGGATATTGGCTGCTATCTGTACCATCATTATTAGTTTTACGTACTCAATTGGCCAATTATCAGGATCGGGTGTTGTAATCGGCCGACTTTTTGAAATCGATGCGAAACTTGGAACAATTATCGGGGTTGTGTTGATTGCTTTCTATGCAGCATTCGGTGGAATGAAAGGGATTACATGGACACAAGTTGCACAATATTTAGTGTTAATCATTGCATACCTAGTGCCTGTTATTTTCATGTCACTTCAATTAACGAGTAACCCACTTCCATGGCTGTCATATGGAGAGCTAGTCGGAAAAATGGGAGAGCTCGATCGTGAACTTGGAATATCGGAGTACTTTGCTCCGTTTACAAACGGAACGAAGTGGCAGTTCTTGGCGCTGATGTTTACGTTAATGGCAGGAACTGCTGGTTTGCCGCACGTCATCGTTCGTTTTTATACAGTGTCGACAATGAAAGCAGCGCGTTGGTCAGGTGCTTGGGCGTTATTATTTATCGGATTATTATACTTTTCAGCACCGGCATACGCAGCATTCTCTCGTTTTATTTTGATGACAAAGGTTGCGGGAAGCAAGATTGCTGAGCTGCCGGCATGGACGAAGTCGTGGGTTGATACCGGTAAACTACAAGTAGCTGATACGAATGGTGACGGTATATTACAATGGAATGAATTGATTATCGCCAATGACATTGTCGTAATGGCGACGCCAGAGATTGCTAATTTAGGATTGTTTGTTATCGGTCTTGTTGCAGCCGGAGCGATGGCGGCGGCACTATCAACGGCAGGTGGATTGATGATTTCGATTTCATCCTCATTTGCACATGATATTTATTATCGCGTTTTAAGACCAAATGCAACAGAGAAAACGCGTCTTGCTGTTGCTCGCTGGTCGATTGTCGTTGCTACAGTGTTAGCTGGATTGATCGCTTTAGATCCTCCGGGGGCGATTACGCAAATTGTAGCTTGGGCATTTGCGTTAGCAACAGGAACCTTCTTCCCAGCTCTCGTATTAGGGGTATGGTGGAAGCGTTCTAATGCGCAAGGTGTTATCGCTGGCCTTTTAGTCGGTTTGACGGTAACATTATCATATATATTTGCAGCTAAGTATGGAGGCTTTACGATACTCGGCATTATCGATACCGGAGCCGGTGTATTTGGTGCCATCGCTGCCTTTGCTGCCAACATCATCGTATCATTGCTAACGAAAGCACCTTCGCAAAAAATTCAAAATGAAGTTGTGAACTTGCGTTATCCGGAGCAAATGATTTATAAAGATGGAGAAGTTTGGATGAATGACGGAAAACAATAATTAGTATTAAGGGGCTCCCGCAAAATGCGGGAGCTCTTTTAATGCTGAGTAGATGCCCTATTAAAAGGACCGGTGACGGTTTTTCTGAAAAGATAGAAAGCATAGATTTTTAAACGTAGATAGCTATCTAACCGTACACCTGCCAGGCTCGGAGTCCTATAGGATGTAGGTCATAACGGCGAAGACATGCAGACGTGGCGCCTTTAGCCGATGTTCCCTTCCGGTCTCCTACGATTTTCTGATTTTTAATAGAAACAGTCATATACTGGTGAACTTTACATATAATCTAGTAATTCGTAATAGGAGGAAAGATTAAATGAAGAAAAAAATGTTCTTTCAAAATGCAGCACAAAGCCATATTCGCGATTATTCCTCACTATATATTTTCATCATTGTACTGTTTTTGATGGGGGTCATTTGTGGAAGCATTATTGTCAATAGCTTGAGCTTCATGCAAAAAGAAGATTTGCTCTATTATTTAACGCGATTTTTTGGAGAAGTAAAAACAGGTACAGTAACTACTTCGTCGCATATATTTGCTGAAAGTGTAAAGCACAATATTCAATATATTGGTCTTATATGGATTCTGGGAATTTCTATTATCGGCATTCCTATTACTTTAGTTTTATTGTTCCTGAAAGGGATGGTAGTCGGGTTTACAGTTGGATTTTTAGTGAATGCGATGAGCTGGGAAGGTTTCCAAATAGCGCTTGTTGCTGTCTTGCCGCAAAATATTATTTTAGTTCCGATTATGATTTTTATCACAACATTGTCTTTAGCATTAAGTATGAAAATAATCGGCCGTGTATTTCTTAAGCAAGTGCGTCAGCCGATTAAGCCAATTTTGCTGAAATATATGTTATCATTTGTTGTTTGCGTCATTTTCATTATCGGAGCAGGTGTTATAGAAGCCTACTTTTCACCATCATTAATGAAGTCAATTGTGAGTTGATAATCAATAATTATATAAAGAGATAATCATTCTTAAAAGAGAATGTTTATTCCTCCTTAAAAATAATAATTCTATTTTGACAGCGCTCCTTGATTTGTTATAATAAATATGACAGTGGCAAGGAGGAGAAAAGATGGAAGAAAGAATTGAAAGAATCAAGAAACAGTTGCACTCATCCAGTTACAAGCTAACTCCTCAAAGGGAAGCAACGGTTCGTGTATTATTAGAACATGAGGAAGATCATTTGAGTGCAGAAGATGTTTATCTCCTTGTAAAAGAAAAATCGCCGGAGATTGGTTTGGCGACTGTATATAGAACGTTAGAACTATTAACAGAACTGAAAATTGTAGATAAAATCAATTTTGGCGACGGTGTTTCGCGTTACGATCTTCGCCAAGAAGGTGCGGCTCACTTCCATCATCATCTGGTATGTATGGAATGTGGTGCTGTAGATGAGATTCAAGAAGATTTATTAGGTGACGTTGAAGTAATCGTAGAAAAAAGATGGCAATTTAAAATTAAAGATCATCGTTTGACATTTCATGGTATTTGTCATCGTTGTCAAAGCAAACAGGATACAGAAGAAATTAGTTGATGAGATGCATATAAAACCTTGTGATGATACTATATTATTACTGGTTTCATAGCATCTTTTTTTTATTATAGATTAAGAAAGTAAAGATCAATTCATGATGAAAAAGGACCGGTGACGGTTTTTCGCGCAAGATTAAGAAGTGTATATTTTTAAACTTAGTTGGCTGTCTAACCTTACACCTGCCATGCTCGAGGCCTACAGGATGTAGGTCACATCGGCGTTGTCACAGGACGTGACGCTTTTAGCCGATGTTCATTAGTAGCCATCCCACCCAAGAAACCAAAACCGGGTTTCTCGTGTGGTTTGTCTTAGTCCTGCCGCATGTCTCCTTTTTCATTGAAGTGATAGCTAAGAGTGAAATCAAAAATGAAAAAGGACCGGTAACGGTTTTTCTGAATTTCATGTATAGTTTTCCGTCTTAGTGGCATAGATTGAAGTAGGATGCCCAGTTGGAGGGAAAACAATGAAATCATTTATAAAGAATATATGGTATACAATGAAGGTATTTTTATTATTTGTGAGCTTTACCATCATCTTTTATATAGGAATGGTATGGTTGAATGAAGAGTATCAAAATTATAATCGATACGATGAACCGGATGGACAAGCGATAAAAGTATCAAGTATTGATAAAGATGAGGGTTCGTCATGGTTTAATCGGTTAAAGCTTTTTTATTTGAATGGGGAGTAAAGCTGATGGAAGATGGTTTAAGAGATTTCATTCATTATTTAACAGTAGAAAAAGGATTGGCCCAAAATACGCTCGTATCCTATGAGCGGGATTTGAAGTCATATATGAAGTATGTCAAAAGTGTCGAGCAAATCTCCTCATGGAATGATGTGAGACGACAGGTGATTGTCGGTTTTTTAGCAGTGCTGAAGGATCAAGGAAAGTCATCGAAAACGATTGCCAGACATATCGCATCAATTCGTTCCTTTCACCAGTTTTTATTGCGCGATAAGCAAACGGATCAGGATCCGTCTGTCCATCTAGAGTCGCCGCAGCCGGAGCGCTCTTTGCCGAAAGTGTTGTCAATGGAGGAAGTAGAAGCATTTATGGATTCTGCCAAAACGAGTGATGCTTTCGGACTACGCGACCGTGCAATGATTGAGATTATGTATGCGACAGGAATGCGTGTCAGCGAGCTGATTAATTTGGATATAAGTGACGTCCATAGCACAATGGGCTTTGTTCGTTGTGTTGGTAAAGGCAATAAAGAACGGATTATTCCGATTGGTCAAACAGCACTAGGAGCAGTGGATGAATATTTGCAAAAAGCACGACCGGAGCTGGTCAGCAAAAAAAATAAAACAGAGGCACTATTCTTAAATCACCATGGCAATCGCTTGTCTAGACAAGGCTATTGGAAAATCATCAAGAAGCTGGCTGCTGAAGCCAATATTCAGAAAGAGCTGACGCCGCATACGTTAAGACATTCTTTCGCAACACATTTATTGATGAATGGCGCGGATTTGCGGTCAGTTCAAGAAATGCTCGGACACGCCGATATTTCGACGACGCAAATTTATACTCATATCACAAATACACGTTTGAAAGAAGTATACTCAAAGTTCCATCCGCGAGCTTAATAGATTACAAAGAAGAGAAAATGATGAAACTAAAATATCAATTTAGTGTCATTTTCTACTTTCAAGAAGTCAGACATCAGACTATAATAGAAGTTGTTAAAATGATAAAAGAGTAAATGCTTTTTCAAAGGGCAAACTATCATTCAAATAAAATGGCCGCTTCTAAAGTCAATGAGAAGTGTGTATGTTTCAGGAGGATTTATATAATGAAGAAAGACAATACATTTAAGCGTGTGTTCTTAATTGTTATGGATTCTGTGGGCATTGGTGAAGCTCCGGATGCAAAAGAGTTCGGAGATGAAGGCGCTCACACGCTTCTTCATATTGCTGAAGAAATGAAAGGTTTACATATGCCGAACATGGGGAAATTGGGCCTAAGCAATATTGAAGCAATTCCGGGAGTAAGCCCGGCGGAAAAACCGATGGCTTACTATACAAAAATGCAGGAAGCTTCAAATGGTAAAGATACAATGACAGGCCACTGGGAAATCATGGGCCTTAACATAGAAACACCATTCCGTGTATTCCCTGATGGTTTTCCCGATGAATTAATTCAGGAACTGGAAGAGAAAACAGGACGTAAAGTAATCGGCAATAAGCCGGCAAGCGGAACAGGCATTTTGGATGAGCTTGGCGAAGAGCATATGAAAACGGGAGCTTTAATTGTCTATACTTCTGCAGACTCTGTAATTCAAATTGCCGCTCATGAAGAAGTTGTGCCGCTTGAAGAACTATATAAAATTTGTAAAATTGCCCGTGAAATGACATTACGTGAAGAATACATGCTTGGTCGTGTTATCGCGCGTCCGTTCTTGGGAACTCCGGGGAACTTTGTCAGAACAGCTAACCGTCACGACTATGCGCTGAAACCTTATGATCGTACAGTAATGAACGAACTGCAAGATGCTGGATATGATGTATTGGCAATCGGTAAAATCAGCGACATTTATGATGGAGAGGGCGTAACGAAATCATTGCGTACCGTTTCAAACATGGATGGAATGGATAAATTGATGGAGACAATCCATACAGATTTTACAGGGCTTAGCTTCTTGAACCTTGTTGATTTCGATGCAATGTTCGGACATAGAAGGGATCCAATCGGGTACGGAAAAGCATTAGAAGAGTATGATGCACGACTAACGGAAGTATTGGCGGAGCTGAAAGAAGATGATCTATTGATCATTACAGCCGACCACGGTAATGACCCGGTCCATCACGGAACAGACCATACACGTGAATATGTACCGCTATTAGTTTACAGCAAAAAACTAAAACAGCCTGCAGAAATGCCGTTAAGACATACATTCGCTGATATCGGTGCAACGGTAGCGGAAAATTTTAAAATAACAATGCCAAAGCACGGCGAAAGCTTTTTATCATTATTAAAATAAAAGGGGATTATAAACTATGTACGAAAGCGCAAAACAATCAGCACAATATATTCAATCAAAAATTACCGCAACTCCGGAAATCGGTTTAATTTTAGGTTCAGGATTAGGGATTTTAGCTGACGAAATCGAGAATGCTGTTGCTATTCCTTACAGCGAAATTCCGAACTTCCCGGTATCGACTGTTCACGGGCATGCCGGCCAATTAGTAATCGGTCAATTGTCAGGGAAAACAGTTATTGCGATGCAAGGCCGTTTCCACCATTATGAAGGATACTCAATGGATAAAGTAACATTCCCTGTTCGTGTCATGAAGCTATTGGGTGTAGAAAAATTAATTGTGACAAATGCTGCTGGAGGCGTGAATAAAGGTTTCACACCTGGGGACTTAATGTTGATCACAGACCATATCAACTTCATGAGCAATCCGCTGATCGGTGCAAATGATGAACGCTTCGGTCCTCGTTTCCCGGATATGTCATCTGCATATGATAAGGAGTTCCAACAACTGGCAAGAAAAGTTGCTGCTGATTTAAACATTGAAATTCAAGAAGGTGTTTACTTAGGTCTTACAGGTCCTACTTATGAAACACCGGCTGAAATTCGCATGATCCGCACATTAGGCGGAGATGCAGTCGGTATGTCCACAGTGCCGGAAGTTATCGTGGCAAATCACTCTTCGATGCGCGTATTAGGCATTTCTTGTATTACAAATATGGCAGCAGGCATTTTAAATCAGCCGCTAAACCACGAAGAAGTAATCGAAACGACAGAAAAAGTAAAAAGCACGTTCCTTCTTTACGTAAAAGAATTAGTCAAAAATCTATAAAAATTTGTTGCTGACGGGTGGGGATTTGTAATGAGAATGGTAGACTTAATCGAGAAGAAGAGAGAAAATCTTGAGTTAACAACGTCGGAAATTCAATTTATCATCGACAATTATACGAACGGAACAATTCCTGATTATCAAATGAGCGCTATGCTGATGGCGATTTATTTTAATGGTATGACGGAAAGAGAACGAGCGGATTTGACGATGGCAATGGTTCACTCGGGAGATGTTATTGATCTTCATGAAATCGAAGGTATTAAAGTCGATAAACATAGCACAGGCGGCGTAGGCGATACGACTACACTGGTTTTAGGACCATTAGTTGCGGCAGTAGGCGTGCCGGTTGCGAAAATGTCAGGACGCGGGCTCGGCCATACAGGCGGCACAATCGATAAGCTTGAGTCGGTATCGGGCTTTACAGTAGAAATTCCGAAAGAAAAGTTTATCGAACTTGTAAATGACGACAAGCTCGCGGTAATCGGACAAAGCGGCAATTTAACGCCGGCTGACAAAAAGCTGTATGCGCTTCGAGACGTAACAGCAACTGTAAACAGCATTCCTCTTATTGCGAGTTCCATTATGAGTAAAAAGATCGCAGCGGGGGCAGATGCGATTGTACTTGATGTCAAAACAGGCGCTGGCGCTTTTATGAAAACGACAGAACAATCTATTGAGCTTGCTCAAGCGATGGTAAACATCGGGAACAATGTCGGCCGCAATACAATGGCGATTATTTCTGATATGAGTCAGCCGCTCGGATTGGCAATCGGAAACGCATTGGAAGTGAAGGAAGCAATTGATACGCTTCAAGGAAAAGGTCCGGAAGACTTAACAGAGCTATGTTTAACACTTGGAAGCTTTATGGTCGTATTGGCGAAAAAAGCGGCAACTCAAGAAGAAGCGCGAAACATGCTTGAAGAAGTGATTGCGAACGGCAAAGCGCTTGAAGTGTTCAAAACGTTCTTAGCAGCTCAAGGCGGAGATGCGACAGTTGTTGATAATCCGGAAAAATTGCCGACTGCACAGTATCAAATTCCGTTATTAGCTAAAGAAGATGGCTATGTGAAAGAATTAATCGCTGATGAAATCGGCACAGCAGCTATGATGCTTGGAGCAGGAAGAGCGACAAAGGATTCAGTGATTGATCTGGCGGTAGGTCTTGTGCTGCATAAAAAAGTAGGCGATCAAGTGAAGAAGGGCGAGCCTATTCTGACCATTCATAGCAATAAAGAGGATATAGAAAATGTGAAGGAACTTTTATACAGAAGCATTGAAATCTCTTCTGACAAAGTAGAAGCACCGCCATTAATTTATACACATATTACGAAGTAAGCTTTAAAGGACGACCTCTGTATAAAATGTACCCTATAGAGTAGACAATTATAAAAAAGTCTACCTATAGGGTACTTTTTTGTATAATGAAGAAAAAATGAGAACGGGGAAAAATCTAGAATGAGTACAAA
>NZ_JACXSI010000039.1 GCF_014712675.1 Peribacillus faecalis
AGTGAAAGTAGTACACATGGCGAACCATTCAGTAGCCCTTTAGGGTTTGGTCAGTAACAAAGGCTTTCAGCCGCAGAGCAAACCACCCGTTGTCACGGGTGGTTTTGACTTCTTTTGTTAAACATTGTTTAAGGGCTTCGTCCCAAGTGTGAACTTTCTTAAACACTTCTTCCTTAATGTCCAATGCCTTTTTTGTAATAAACACTTTATAATAGCGTTTATCTTTTTCATCGCGAATTCGATAAACTAGGTTCTCTTCTTCTAATTTTTTAATCGCTCTCGTAATGGTTGCTTTGTCTACTAAAAGCTGCTTTGCCAGCTCTTCTTGGCTAATGCCGTCCTGCTGGTATAGCCGTAAAAGGGATGGAAATTGACCGGAGCCGATTCCGAATTCCTGAAGTTCTTTAGAAATTATTGAAGAACCTTTGCAATGTATTTTTGCAATATAACGTCCCATTTCTTCGGTGTGGTTGTTATTCAAATTATCTGCCCTACCTTTCATGGGGAATTTATTAGTTGACAACGCAACTATTTTTTATCAAACATTATATTAGTATAATGATAGTTAGTTGATAGCGCAACTATTATTTTGAGTAAAATTTCTCAACCATAAAAACCAAGATGGAGACCTTGGCTCTAGCGTTTTTCTATAAGGGATTAATGCTTATTTCCTTTCCTAGAAAGTATATATGTAAACTTTAATTTATTTCGGTTGACATATAAAAATATTTATTTTATATTTTATGTTAACTTAATTAATTAATAAGTTTACATATTGGGAGGATATCATGGAAACAGTATCAAGTACAAAAACATCTTGGAGAACAATTGATTTAGTGTATAGCGGTTTATTCGCATCATTAATGATGGTTGGTGCCAATATTACTTCTTTTGCACCATTTTTAACAGTTGGTGGTGTGCCGATTACACTTCAAACTTTTTTTGCGGTGTTGGCAGGATTAGTTTTAGGTAAAAAGAAAGGAGCAATAGCTTGTGCCGTATATATCCTGATTGGACTGGCAGGTGCCCCTGTATTTGCGAAATTCAGCGGTGGATTTTCAATGATTCTGGCACCGACTTTCGGCTTTATAATTACATTTGTTTTAATTGCGTATATTGCAGGTTGGATTGTTGAAAAATTTCAGACCCGAACAGCTTATATTGCCGCAGCTTTATTAGCGACCTTTTTAAATTATGTACTAGGAACAAACTGGATGTATGCAGCCTATACATTGTGGGCCGGTGCTCTGGAAGGGTTTACTTATGGAATGGCGTGGCTATGGATGATTCCTCCGATGCCAAAGGACTTTTTATTAGCAATCTTTGCAGGAATATTTGCATACCGACTTCAAAAAACTTTGAAAATACTACCGGTTAAATAGGGGGACATAAACAATGTATAGCACCGTCGCGAAAGAGATAAGCACGTTGTTTCCTTGCTTGATGGCATACATTTTTAACAAGGCAACCTTACATGAACTGTGATCCGACAGACCCGTTTAATAAAGAAAGGCAACGGGAATTATAAAACATAAAATTAAATGGTCTTATGAGGAGGTATCATTTATGATTGAGATTAAAAATTTTTTAGACAACGACGATATTGAGATTATCGAAAGTGGGGGACCATTTACAACTTTTGAGTATAAAAGAGATTTAAGTGTCACGCCAGATAATGCAATGACAGCATATTTTGCAGCTCAAATGAATGTAAGAAAACGTCAGGTTGCATGTGACCTTTCAAAAGGCAATGTAACGATCCAAGCAGGAACGATGCAGTGGATGGCAGGAAACGTAAATGCCACAACAGGTATTAAAGGTGTAGGTGATTTTATCGGAAAGGCAATCCGAAGCAGAGTTACAAATGAAACCACTATCAAACCGGAGTATACAGGAGATGGGACTCTTGTACTTGAGCCTACTTATAAATATCTTCTTTTGTTAGATGTTGCTGAATGGGGAGGATCAGTAGTGTTAGATGATGGATTGTTCTACGCCTGTGAGTCCACATTAAAACAAAAAGCAGTAATGCGTTCTACGCTTTCTTCAGCAGCAGCAGGCGGAGAAGGGCTGTTTAATTTGTCATTAAACGGAAGCGGCTTTTGCTGTCTGGAATCTGAGGTTCCAAAAGAGGAACTGATCGAAGTTGCATTAAATGATGATGTTCTTAAAATTGATGGAAACCTTGCAATCGCATGGTCATCAACACTTAAGTTTACTGTAGAGAGATCAGGAAAGTCTTTAATTGGCTCTGCAGCATCAGGCGAAGGTCTTGTCAATGTATATCGCGGAACAGGTAAGGTATTAATGGCTCCTGTTCAGAGCGTTGGGCCAATTGTTAATTCACAGGTGTAGGTATTGTTTTATATTGGAAAGACCAATTGTCCACTGACAATTGGTCTTTATCTTCTATTAAGAATGGATAAAATTTTTGAACTTAGATAGCTGTCTAACCTTACACCTGCCATGCTTGGTCCTAAGCCATCCACTCTGTGAAACCAAGAGCGGGTTTCACGGCGCAACTGTCTTAGTCCTCCCGCATTGCTCCTTTTTCAACGAGGTGAATCTAAGTAGCATAATCATGTTGAAAAAGGACCGGTGACGGTTTTTCTTTATTTTCTCGTAATGTACAAGTAAATCAATTTAATTGTATTTTCTAATGCTTCATAATGTGTGCGTTCCATTCCGTGTGAAGCGTGTACACCGGGTCCGATTAGGGCGCCCTTAATGTTGTTGCCGCCTCGCAGTGCAGCGCTTGTATCTGAACCGTACATCGGATAAATATCAACCGCATATTGCAGATTGTTTTCTCTTGCCAATTCGATAAAAGTTGACGTCATTTCGTAATCATAAGGACCGCTTGAATCTTTGGCGCAAATGGAAACGTCATATTCTGTGCAGCTTAAGTCATCACCGATGCAGCCCATATCAACAGAAATATATTCGGTAATGTCAGCTGGGATATAAGATGAACCGTGACCAACCTCTTCATAATTGGAAATGACAATTTTCACCGGATAAGCGGGTACGATTGATTCCTGCTTCATGATTTCAAGAAGCGCCAATAAGCATGCCACACTTCCTTTATCATCGATGAAACGAGATTTCAAAAATCCGCTTTCTGTTACAGTTGTTTTCGGATCGATAAAAATAAAATCGCCGACCCCGATGCCAAGTTTCAAAACATCTTCCTTCGTTTTTACCTTTTCATCAAGACGAACTTCCATGAACTGCGGTTCGCGTTTTTTCGATTTGCTGTCTTCAAATACATGTACCGACGGGCTCGTGCTTAATATTGTACCGCTGTAAGTTCTTCCATCTCTTGTACGAACAAAAACATATTCGCCATCCCAAGTCGGAACAAGAGGACCACCTAGAAGCGTGAATTTTAACGTACCGTGAGCTGTGATTGAACGAACCATCGCACCCAATGTATCAACATGGGCAGAAAGACCGATTACTTTCCCTTCGTTAGCACCAGGAATAGAAATGATGCCTCCACCTTTTAATGTACGCTCAAATTGATAACCAGTTTGTTGTACGAACTGTTCAATCGAATCCATAATATCGTGGCAATAGCCAGTAGGACTATGCTGCTCTAGTAAATCAGTCGCGATTTGAAGCACGCGTTCTTTATGTATTGTAATCAATGAAATTACCTCCCTTTTATGCTCTTACTCTAGCTTACTCCAATTTTTTGTGGAAGAAAAGGAGAGTGTTTCTGCGTGCGCTAATCTGTATTTGAGTGAGGAAACAGATCGAATTGAAGAGTAAATTGAACGAAAAGCCAGCCGTTTTTGTAGTTTTTGTATATGATTTGCTAGTTTACTAGTATTTTTGACGTGAAATTATGCGTTTGTGGGAGAAAAAAGAGCGCGTGAAGATAAAATAGAGCGGGAACAAAAAATATAGAGCGCGAACGAGGGAAGATAGAGCGGCAAATGAAATTATAGAGCGCGAAAAAGGGAAGATAGAGCGGGAAAGAAAAATATAGAGCGCGAATGAGAGAAGATAGAGCGGCACCGAATTTATAGAGCGCGAGCAGGGCGGATAGAGCGCCAACGAAAAATATAGAGCGACGGAGAATGCCATCGTATTAAAAGGCAATGAGTTAGTCATTGCCTTGAATTATACTTGCGCACCTTGAAACCGTCAGATCATCGTTCCGCCATTTGGATGCATGATTTGCCCTGTCATATAGCTTGAATCGTCGGAAGCCAGAAAGACAAAGGACGTTGCGACTTCAAATGGTTGACCTGCTCTCTTCAGAGGAACTTTGGCAGTGTCTGCTCCAAATGTTTGAACTTGTTCGGCTGAGAAGGAGGATGGAATGAGTGGGGTCCAAATAGGTCCGGGAGCAACACCGTTGACCCGGATTCCATTGCCGGCGAGCGATAAAGAAAGGGATCGAGTAAAAGTAAGTATGGCTCCTTTCGTGGCGGAATAATCAATCAACTCTTTATTTCCTTCAAAAGCAGTGACAGAGGTTGTGTTAATGATTGAGCTGCCACTTTTCAGGTGCGGCAGAACAGCTTTAGTCATGAAAAAGTAGGCATATATATTTGTGCGAAAGGTTCGATTTAATTGTTCGGCTGTAATATGTAAAATACTTTGTTGGACATATTGAACAGCATGATTGTTTACAAGGATGTCTACCTTACCAAACTGATTAAGCGCTTGTTGGACAACTCTAGCCGACATTTGCTCATCTTGCAGATCACCAGGAACCAATATGCATCTTCGACCTAGCTGCTCGACTCTCTTCTTCGTATCTTCTGCATCACTATGCTCATTCAGATAGGCAATGACAAGATCAGCCCCTTCTTTTGCAAATGCATATGCCACGGCACGACCTATGCCGCTGTCTCCACCTGTTATGATAGCCACTTTATTTTCTAACTTGCGGCTTCCTTGATAATAAGGATTTTCCGAGATAGGTCTTGGTACCATGATTGATTCCAAACCAGGATGTTGATTTTGATGCTGGGCAGGAAAAGTAAGCGGGATTTCCTCCACTTTACTTTTTTTACCGATATACTCATAAACCGGATACATTTGAAAGCACCTCTCATATTAGAAGAATTTGATCATCGACTATAGGTATACCTCATTTTCATTCATTTTATGAGTATGACATCCGACGGGAAAATATAGATTGTCCTTGATAAAAGTGAAAAGGGTATCCCGGAGTGAGTGGGATACCCTATTTTGCTTGAATACTTGATAGTAATATGACTTTATTTAGCCTTCGCTTTTGAAGGGCGCACCGGTTTGAAAATAGACAGAATGTACATCACTAAACCGCCGATACCGATTCCTAGGATTGTATTAAAGGACCCGCCAGTATAGAAGCCGCTGCCGAAGTAGAAGATTTCACGTAAGCCTTCAGAAGCGAATCGGATAGGAACCCAAGGGCGAATGAAGTTCACGAAGAAATCAGGAAGCATTTCTTTTGGCGTCATTAATACACCCATACCTAGCAGCATCACGACCATGAATAATGTAATCGCCGGTTTGCCGATCCATGAAGTGACACCTGATACTAATAAGAAGAAACAGAATGCTGCAAACGATACGAACGAGCCGACTAAGAAGTAGCTTGGCATATTGATGCCGGCGATTAAGCCGAGTGTCGCAACGGTAAAGCCTGAGAATAGGGCAATGATTACTCCGAATAAAGCTTGCCCGCCCATGATTCTTAATGTATCTTTGCGTGTCGGCAGTTCTTTCTTATAGATGTTGGACGTTGTTAAAAATAAGATGAAACCACCGATTAATGCACCTACCCAAGCCGGCACAGCCATTAAAGTTGGAGCAACGCCGTTTGCTGTAGATTCTGTAATAGGATTAAACACTTTTTCTTCCGAAACGATTGGTTTCACAAGCACAGCTGCTTTGTCGGCATCAATTTTCTGATCGCCCATTTGCGCGACAAAGTTTGCTGAATATTGGTCGCTCATTTGTGTAATTAGACCGTTTAAAGCAGTCTTTGCAACGTTTGCACCAGTTATGTTGTAGCCTTGGTTAATATATACCTGTAAAGTGGATGGAGTGTTATCGTTCATTGCGTTTTCCAATGACTCATTGTAGCCTTCAGGTATTACTAATGCTGCATAATACTCTTTATCGTCAAATAACTCTTTAATATCCTCTTCTTTTTCAGTTGTAACAGCCAGCATCGGTTCTTCGCCGTCTTGGCCTTTACTCATTTGTTCAATGGCTGCTGTGACAGCGTCTACGTGCGCCCCTTGATCGTTGACAATAAGCGCAACCGGCAATTCCCGTACTTTTGGATTACCTTGGGCAAATAAGTTCACCGAGAATAGAGCAATAATTAAGATCACGGCGATAGGAGCAGCCCACGCTAATTTTTCTTTAAATAGTCTCAATCTATTTCATCCCCTCTTAAATTTCAACATGTTGTTCAGTTTGTATAATTATTTTATAATCGAGGGATAGACCAAAGCAATGAACAAAATGAACAATGTGTTCAATTTTCGAAAAAAAGGTGATTTTTTTTATGGGTATTTACGAGGAAAAAAATCGAAAAACGAAACAACTGATTCAAACGTCATTCTTGAAGATTTTAGAGAAAAAGCCGTTTGAAACAATTACGGTAGGGGACATTACGAAAACAGCAAAAATTAATCGCGGCACATTTTATCTGCACTTTCAAGATAAGTTTGATTTGCTCGATCAAATCGAGCTGCAATTGTTCAGGGACTTAGGCAATCATATTGATGAACTGCAATCCCGCTATTCATCCATGCAAACATTTGAAAAAGGGCAGGAGCAACTGGCGGCTTCTCTTTTCAGCTCGATTAAAATGCATGCGCCATTGTTGAAAATCTTTTTAAGCAATCGCGGAAGAGCCGGTTTTCACCTACGATTCAGAGATGCCTTCACTGAAAAGGTGCGCGTCAATTTAGAGAAAAATGATAGCATCCACACAAACTTAAAGGCCCCGATGGAATACTATTTATCGTTCATCACATCCGCTTTTTTAGGGGTGATTGAACAATGGGTACGAAATGATTTGGACAAGACTCCTGAAGAAATGACATCTTTGTATATTGAGATTATTTCTTTTATTCAGAAGAGGTGACCTCGACTATTTCTCTCGAATTTAGGAAAGCTAATTTTGAGGTTGAGTACTTTAATACCTGAGACGTATGGAAATGGAGTAGAAGAGTATCCTGGCATTTATACGAAATGGAATGTAGTGGGGGCCAAACCTTTTCCGAATACAGTCGACCATAAGGATGAAGAAGACTATTTTGATATGGCGAAGACCTTTTGCGTTAAAGAGATAGCGGAGAAATCGTGGCTTGTACAAATTGATTTTCCGAAAGCGCCAGGAGCTGCCTTAGCTCAAGGGCAACTATTTTTGGCTAAAAGTAAGGATAAAGGTTGGTTTGTTTGGTTCCGATATCATTAAGGCTTTTAGTAAACTTTGAAGGATAAATAAAAGAGGAAAATCAAGAACAATCTTTATTAGATACTACTACTAATTCACAGCCTGTAAATATACCGTTCAAATTATGCACAGGTAGATTTGCTTCCAAAAAAGAGTTAACAAAGAATCGTTTATTTCCTATATAATTATAAAATAAGATTAGACTATTAAAGGATGTCAGATGAACGTGAAACCTAAAGCTAAATATCAAACATGGATCCGAATTTACAAACTGCTTCTTTTTCTTGTGATTTCGGTCATTCTTTTTTTGGTAACATTATTGCCTGTTAATTTATATATACGGTTTTTATCAGGGATTTTAGCGTTGCCTTTTATTTATATAACTTTTATGCTTTCTTATTCAATCTACCAATTTTCCTCGTTTTGGGGGAATTATCAGTCAAAAATACATGATTTAATTGTTGACAATGTTAATGAGGGTGGAAAAGGAAAAATACTAGATATAGGAACAGGTAGTGGTTCACTAATTATTAAACTAGCAAAGACTTTTCCTGAATCCATTTTGACTGGAATTGATTATTGGGGTGGCAATTGGGAATATTCAAAAGCTCAATGCCAACAAAATGCTGAAATAGAAGGGGTCTCTGATCAAATTGTTTTTCTGAAAGCAAGTGCTGCGGAACTCCCCTTTAATGATAATGAATTTGATATAATTGTAAGTTGTTTAACATTTCATGAAGTCAAAGATAGCGAAAATAAAACTGAAGTTATTAAAGAGGCATTAAGAGTGTTAAAACCTGGTGGTAAATTTGTTTTCTTAGATTTATTTATGGATAAAAAAATATTCGGAGATGAAAAAGAGCTCTTAAATGTCTTAAGAAAACTTGGTGTATCTGAATTGAATGCTGACAAACTTGCTAATGAAATGAAATTACCGAAACTCTTATTGCACAAAAAAGTATTAGGAAATGCAATGATTTTGAGTGGAAGGAAATAAAATGTACTCGACTGATTTAATAACACTGTAAATAAGAAAAGAGAAACCGTCAGAGAATCTTTTAATTTCCTCTGACGGTTTTTGTGTTAATTGTCTATCTAATAAGGGTGCTAATTGATATGTCAAAAGCTCTGTTAATAGACGTTTTCTCCTCCAAAACAATTGGTTTGTTATAGGCCAGTTTTTTCTTCATATTCGAGTATATCACCAGGCTGACAATTTAATGTCTGGCAGATTTTTTCTAATGTGTCAAAGCGAATACCACGCGCTTTACCTGTTTTTAGTATTGATAAGTTAGCTTGAGTAATTCCGATTTTTTCTGCTAACACTTTTGAAGAAATTTTTCTTTCAAGCATTACGCGATCTAGATTAACTTTTATCATTAGGAGCTCCCACTTAAATTACGTTGTTGGAATCATCTTGTAAAGATATTCCGTATTTAAAAACCACATAAAGCGTATAAACGATGGCTAATAGAAGAATATTTCCTAATAAACCTGGGCTAGAATCTGAAAAAACAGTACTGACATTGTAAGCGTGTAGTTTTGCAAAGAAAAGCTGACTAATGAATTGCAAAATGGTAAAGCTAGTAATCGCAATTAAGATTAGTTTAAGGTACGTAAGATTTTGGGGAACAAAGAAGTCTTGTACATAAATATTACCGATCATTTTACGTAGAGCATACATAATGATAAACAAACAAGCAATGATTGTTAGCGCGACTAAGCAAGATAGTACTAAAGACCACACTGATGGGTTGTTTAGTTCTACATACTGTAGTAATTGTTTTTTGACTCCTTCAGGAACTAACAATACAGCTCCAGTCGCAAATATTAGCATTAATCCGGCAAACGCACAGAAAAATTGAGCAATTAGAGACGTAATTGATAAAAACTTCAAAACAGTTTGGGTGAAAAGATTCACTAGATACCCTCCTTCATCCATTTCCAATAATTTACATTTATTGTAAAACAATAAAGGGTTATTGTCAAACAATTATTGGAAATGTAGGTATGTTTAAGATTGAAGCAAAATTCTTTGTTGAGGAGACAGCCAAATAAGCTGTCTCTTTTTTATTAAGCCATTAGCAACAATCTTTACGAACAGATTCTAGCCCCAATAGATTTGTTTTATTGCAAATACAACATTTTTACGATAAATTTTACTATATATTATATTTGGACTAAGAAGGGATATATGATGACAGACATTTTGCGAGAGATTGGCATGATAGCAAGAGCTTTGGACTCAATCAGCAATATTGAATTTAAGGAAGTTGACTTGACGAAGGGCCAATATTTGTACGTCGTGCGAGTTTGCGAAAATCCGGGCATCATTCAGGAGAAGCTGGCGGAGATGATCAAAGTTGATCGTACTACCGCCAATCGCGCTATTAAAAAACTGGAATTGAACGGATTTGTTGAAAAGAAAGACGATGAACAAAATAAGAAAATAAAAAAGCTGTATCCGACCGAAAAAGGGAAGCAAGTGTATCCGTTTATTAAACGGGAAAACGATCATTCTAACCGCGTTGCCCTAGACGGATTATCGGAGACAGAAGCAGAAACAATCCTTAACCTTCTTCAGCGTGTCAGGAAAAATGTCGAGAAGGACTGGGAATATGTGAAAAAAGGGAACAAGAGAACATACTGATTGGAGGAGCATCATGAGTATCACAATAAGGGCATGTACGTCGGATGATTTACATAGGTTACAGGAAATCAGCATCGAAACATTTACCGCCACTTTTGGCAATGATAATGAAGCGGAGCATTTGAATGCTTAATGAGGAGCAAGTCGATTATATTATGGTGAAAAGTTTATAAATGAATTGATGAAGGCTGTTTCTTTTATTGAGAGGCAGCCTTTTCTTATTCAGGAATAGTTAAACAAAACATGTAGAGTATAAAGTATAAATATACAATTGATTCGTATTTACTTAGTTCCAAAAGTTTTTTATTGGGTAAATATTTATGTAACATTAATTGGCTGGATAAAAGGAGTATGTCATATGGTCAGTTTTTTTCAACAATTCAATCCTATAACACAAGCCTTTTTTGCCACTTTATTTACATGGGCCATGACTGCACTTGGGGCTACACTTGTTTTTGCGACAAAAACAATAAATCAGCGATTATTGGATAGTATGTTAGGCTTTGCCGGCGGTGTCATGATTGCAGCGAGTTATTGGTCTCTGCTGGGTCCGGCTATCGAAATGTCAGAGAACAATGCTATAGGCGCCTGGTTTCCGGCAGCATTTGGTTTTTTATTAGGCGGGGTTTTTTTATGGGGAATTGATAAGATTCTGCCTCATCTTCATCCGAATACACCTATTAGTGAAGCGGAAGGCATTCATCCTAAAGAAAGAAAAAGAAGTACGCTATTGGTTCTTGCCATCACCCTTCACAATATTCCGGAAGGGCTAGCTGTCGGGATTGCTTTCGGAGCACTTGCAAATGGAGGGACGGAAGCATCTTTAGCGGGGGCTCTGACGCTTGCTATTGGAATAGGGATACAAAACTTTCCAGAAGGTGTGGCGGTATCGATGCCCTTAAGGGGTGAAGGGATGTCTCGCAGAAAAAGCTTTTTCTATGGACAATTTTCAGGGATGGTAGAACCTGTCGCCGCCGTCATTGGTGCTATCGCAGTCTCATTTATTGAACCTTTACTACCTTATGCTTTGAGCTTTGCGGCCGGAGCAATGATATTTGTTGTAGCAGAAGAAGTAATTCCAAGCTCGCAAGAAAAAGGCAATAAGGATTTGGCTTGTATAAGTTTAATGATAGGCTTTACTTTAATGATGATTCTCGATGTGGCATTAGGTTAATAATATCCGGGCAAACAGAAAAAAGTGAAACGGAGCCGATCCATTTCACTTTTTTTATTAATTGTTAATTAAGACTGTGCCCGTCATTTTTAATAAATTGCGTCGCGCTTTGCTCATTTCTAATTACGAGCAAAACGCCTAAGAAAATGAAGACAGCGCCAATCCAAAATGTCGAGCTGAGCGTTTCACCGAGAAGCAGCCAGCCGAGCAAGGCGCCGACTAGCGGCTGGAAGAAAAAGAAGATGCCGCCACTCGAAGCATTAAGCATTTGCAATCCGCGATTCCAAAGCAAGAACGCAAGTGAAGTTGAAATTATGCCGAGATACAAGATACCAGCCCAGATTTTAGGCTCCGCAAATGCGTTCCAATCAATTGCCGGCAAACGTGGTATTACAATCGGCGTCAGTACAACGAAAGCAATTAAAGCGGAATATGCAGTCACAACAATTTGTGAATAATCTGCAGGTATCTTTTTCACAAGAACAGACATTAACGCCCACGTCAAAGCTGCCACCGTCAGCGAAATCCCGCCAAGCATATTGGAGAAGTCGAGTGTATCAACCCCGACGATAATCACTACGCCTAGAGTAGCTAACCCTACTGAAACCGACTTTTTAAATGTGAGATTTTCCTTCAAAATAAGGCTTGCAAACAGCACCATAAAAGCAGGTGTTGTAGCTGTTATGATCGCGCCCATCTGCGCGGTCGACAACATTGTGCCTGTTTCTTGCGTCACAATCGAAATAACATAGCCGATTACCGCAATCGCCAGAATAAGACGGATATGCTGCAGCTTTATCCGCCAATTTTGTTTCGTCAAAAATCCGATAATCCCCAGTGTTACAAGTGCAACTAAATAGCGCATCCACACTAGCTCTAAAGGCGGTATAACCGAGACGACCGTTTTGACGACAACATACATGCCGCCCCATATGCTTGATGCAATAATTAAATATAAAGATCCAATCCATGTGTTTTTCACTAATTTACCCTCCATTTTCATTTAGGCTGAATGAGCCCGCAGACAGGAGAGTGTTCTCTCCGTTACGGGCAGGAGAGTAAAGCCGGCACATCATTTTCCATTAAAGGTGCTAATAACATACGTTCACCCCTTTTCCGGTATTTTAATTAACTTTTGAAATATCATGTTCGACGGTAATATTCCATTGATGGTCGTTTTTAATTATTAATGCAACCATTAGATCATCGGCCCTTTTCACTTTATGTAGGGTATCTTTTTTGCTCATATTTTCAATGGGGGAGTATAGCTTGTTGTAGTAAATGAATGCGCTGATACATAAAAATATGACTCCGAATGTTATCTGTATTTTTTTTACAAATAATCCCCTAATCACAAATAGAATATTCGATAAATATCCTTCAATACCTCTATAAAACGTAAAATTAAACAATTAGGGGTGTTTCGAAAGTGGAAATTCAAACTGGAAGCGGAATGCTTTTACTGCCATCAATACCAATCATGATTGGTATAGCTATCATTATTATCTTATTAGTCCGATGGAGCAAGCAGCTGGAGACGCGCCGGTACAACATTTTCTTTCATTTTTTAATCAGTACAATCACGACACCGGTTTTTTCAGCAAGCAGAGAGGATGGGGTATTTCAGCTATGGCTGCCGCTAGGTTTCATCATCGTTTGCCTGCACTTGTTCCGCGGCAAAAGCTATCATCCGGCTAAATTGAAGGCGAGTTTGTTAGGATTGAGCATAGCGTTGTATAAATTGTTTTTTTGAAAAACTACGTTCGATAATTAAATAATGGAACGACCGGTACCGGACTGCTATGTAGCAGTCCTTATTATTTTTCTTGAGTTGAATTGTAATTTACCATAATGGCTAAACACACTCAAATATAATATTAATATAATGAAACTTTATAAAAATACCATATTATATACATATTTTTATATATTATTGTTATTTCGAAATATCTATAATAAAATTTCATTGTGATTCTATTAATAATTATAAATGCGCATAAACAAGGTAAAACCTCCTTTGTTTATGGACAAAATTCAGAGAAAGGAAACGTAAGTGGAAGTGAAAACTCAAAGAATTAATGTTTTAATAGCTATCATTTTATTAATCAATGGCTTTCTAATATTTAATGTGCCAAACACTTCAATTGCAGCAACAGTTAATACTGTAAATGAAACTGCATACAATGCCAAAGGTACAATCATTTGTGCTGCCGGATTAAATGTACGGAAGTCTCCCGACACTGCAGCAGCCATAATCGGCGGTGTGTCTAAAAATACTGTCGTTACTATTGCGGGCCAAGCCGGCAGTTTTTATAAGATTAAGTTCGGGAACGGCTACGGATATATCTCCAACGATAGCAGATATATTAAAATTCAATCTACGGCAACAAATTCTACTGTAAGCGAAACTGCATATAATGCCAAAGGTACAATTATTTGTGCTTCCGGATTGAATGTACGGAAGTCTCCCAGCACTTCAGCAGCCAGAATCGGCGGTGTGTCTAACAATACTGTCGTGACAATTGTGGGCCAAGCCGGCAGTTTTTATAAGATTAAGTTCGGAAACGGCTACGGATATATCTCCAACGATAGCAGATATATTAAAATTCAATCTACGGCAACAAATTCTACTGTAAGCGAAACTGCATATAATGCCAAAGGTACAATTATTTGTGCTTCCGGATTGAATGTACGGAAATCTCCCAGCACTTCAGCAGCCAGAATTGGCGGTGTGTCTAACAATACTGTCGTGACAATTGTGGGCCAAGCCGGAAGTTTCTATAAGATTAAGTTCGGGAACGACTACGGATATATCTCCAACGATAGTAAATATATTAAAATCCAAACATCTAACTCTAAGCCTGCTATGACAGAACAAGAAGTTTTCCGAGAGGCGCTTGCATTCACATTGAAGTGGGAAGGTGGATATGTTAATCATAAGTATGACCTTGGTGGCGCAACTAACAAAGGAATCACTCAACGTACATATAATAAATACCGTGACCAAATCAATAAGCCACGGCAAAGCGTTAAATATATTAGCAATTCAGAAGTAGAGGCCATTTATTATGAATATTATTGGAAACCTGTCAAAGCTAATAGAATGGAGCGTACACTGGCAATTGTCATGTTTGATACGGCAGTTAATCTGGGTGTGAATGGAAGTACTAAAGATGGAGGAGCAATTAAGCATCTGCAAAAGGCGTTGAATGTAACAGCAACTGGTTATTGGGGATACATAACTGAGAATGCTTTCTCCAAGATTTTGAAAAATGACCATTACTCATTAGCCTTAAAAGTAAATAAACATACTCAAGATTATCGATATGAACGGGTTAAGCAAGATCCAACCCAAAAAGTTTTTCTGCAAGGCTGGTTAAATCGGGATAAAGCTTTACATAATTACATAACAAAAATTGGACGTTGATATAAGAAGTCTCTTTTAAGGTTCAATTTAAAAGGAACTGGTCTAAAAATATAATAAATATAAAAGCCTTCCATTGAAAAACAGGTATTGAATGCCTAGTGAATCAATGTGGAGGTGTTTTTTTGTGGTAACAAGAGTGAAATCTTTTAAAAAGAAACCTTCAGCGAAGTTCATACGTCTAAATTTCTAGGGGGATGAAGTTGAGAAATATATTGATTATGAGTTTGTCCGTGATTTTGCTTCTGTTAGGCTGTACACATATGGGTAGGTGAAAAAGGAGAAAGAAGTGCATTGATGAAAGCGGAAGATACGCATACGATTTGTTCGGTTTCGAAAGATAAGACGGACCATTTGATTGATTTGTTGGAGGGGACATTTGATTAAGAAATGGGGAGAAAGCGACAAAGTCGCCGTCTCCATCGTCAGTCGCGCATCGCCCCTGCTTCGCGGGAAGTCATTGCTCCTTCGCCGGCTGCTATATCCTTTTTGATCTGCTGCTTCACTTTTTGCGGGTCTGTTCCGGCGAAGTTCGGATTCATGATGGATTTTGAAGTTGGTTTATTTTGTTGCATAAAGGGGTCCTCCATTCGTGATTGATGAACTTATTATTGGTAAAGTTCCGCTTTATAGGTAAGTTAAATTATGGTAAGTTTATCGGGAGGGGGGATGTTATGTACAGCAGTTACGAAAAAAAGCATATTTTTATGGTCATGGCTTTTGGAATAGCACTTATGATACCAGTACTATTATTATTTTTGCCAGCAACAATTGCGGATGTATTATTTTATAATCGCGCTAACTGGATCATTTATTTACCATTTGAAGTGTATCTTACTTATGGAGTTGGCTTAGCATTATGGTTTCTTTCCAGTCTGCTTCTTTGGTTATTGAACTTAAATAAATGGAGTTTCCTATTTACGGGTATTGCGGTTATATGCAGCGGAGCGCTTTTTTATTTTGCTTCACAAACATACGTAATTATTAAGGCCGAATCGATTGCTGTTAAACCTCTTTTTCAGAGTGAGGAAAAAGTGTACACATGGAATGAGGTAGAGAAACTCGTCTATTATGAGGTGTCGCCAGAAGAAAAGGGGAACTCTATCATTCACTTACAATTAGCCGACGATGAAGTAATAGAATTAAGCGAGAATGGCTATGTTGCCTCTATTAAGTCAGCGATATTCGATAAAGTGAGAGGGCTTGAAAAGGAAGTAGTGTATACAAATCGTTATGAAAAATAGGTTCAATAAAAGACCAATCATGTGGCGATTGGTCTTTTTGTTATGGGCTTGGCATTAATTATTCGATGTTCTTCTTCATTAATACATGCGGAATGCCGTCTTCAATAAAGACTTCAGAAGCTGTGTGGTATCCGTATTTTCGGTAAAATTCTTCAGCATGCGTTTGGCCGTGCAATTTCACTTCAGAGACTCCCAGTTCTTTTGCGATATCCTCTAATCCTTCAATAATCACTTTTCCAAGACCAAATTTGCGGAATGGCTTTAAGATACAAATTCTCTCAAGCTTGCCGACACCCTCAACAAAGCGAATTCTGCCGGTACCGACTGGCTTCTCATCATAATGGACAAGAATATGGTGACAGTGACCGTCAAGTTGATCGTATTCATCCAGTTCATCCTCAAGCGGTACGCCTTGCTCGTCCACGAATACGGCAATTCTTATGTTAAATGCAGTCTGTAAATCTTCTTCTGTCGCAATTCGTCTTACTGTCATTGGCTTCAGTCCTTTCTAGATTAGTATATCGATTTGTAGATTTGCTGTAAATGCAACAATAATGGGGGTTACGACAGTAGCCGGCTACGACTGGAAATTGCTTTGAAACGTAAGAAATTGAACGAAGAGCCAGCCAATATTGAGAGGAAATGCATGGAAGTTGAATAAATTGTGCTAGTTTACTAGTGTTTTAGCTAAAAAATAGAAAAGAAAGAACGTGAACCCGACAAGATAGAGCGCGAAAAAGAATTATAGAGCGCCAAGGCCGGAAGATAGAGCGCGAGAAAAAATTATAGAGCGCGAAGCCCGGAAGATAGAGCGCGAGAAAAAATTATAGAGCGCGAAGCCCGGAAGATAGAGCGCGAGAAAAAATTATAGAGCGCGAACCACCAGAATAGAGCTCGAGAAGGTATTATTGAGCTTCTATGGCAGTGATAGAGCGCCAACGAACAGCTGAGTAATTCATGTGATTAATTATCAATAAATATTTATCGAAAAACAATAAACCTTGTGCTACACTGAATCTATAATGATGTAAGTGAGGTGCTTTTATGAAACGGGAAACGCTCTTTTTGAAGGCTGCAGTTCTTCTGCTTGGACTTCCGGTTCTTGCTTTCAGTGTGGTGGCATTGCCGATGCTAATGAATAATCCGGTAAATCCGGCGTATGCTCATATGCTTTATCCGATGGTGCTTATTTTGTATATAACAGTGATTCCATATTTTATTGCGTTGTATCAGGCGTTCCAGCTTCTGAACTATATTGACAAGAATCAGGCTTTTTCTGAAGTCTCAGTAAAGGCGCTAAATAAAATTAAGTACTGTGCTATTACTATTAGTGCACTGTACATAGTCATGCTGCCATTCACTTTTTTTGTGGCGGACCAAGATGACGCCCCAGGTTTAATCCTGTTTGGACTATTCCCGATTTTTGCTTCAATGGTCATTGCAATTTTTGCCGCAGTGCTGCAAAAGTTGTTGAACAATGCCATTCAAATTAAATCCGAAAATGATTTAACGATCTGAGGTGAACTTTCATGGCGATTATAGTAAATATTGATGTGATGCTGGCAAAGAGAAAAATGAGTGTGACGGAGCTTTCAGAGCGGGTCGGCATCACAATGGCGAACCTCTCAATCTTGAAAAATGGAAAAGCGAAAGCCATCCGGTTCTCGACATTGGAGGCTATTTGCAAAGCCCTGGATTGTCAGCCGGGCGATATTTTGGAATACAGAGATGAGGATGAATCATGACATTATTTCTTTTTGTCGGAATTCTTGCTGTCGGGGTGATCATCCTTTGCAAAGGGCCAATCATAAGCCTTTGCCCGGAAGACAGCAGATTAGGGCAGATGCTAACAAATACCGGCTGGTTCCGAAGTTACTGGCTGTCCGGAGTTTTCTTATTCAGCATGAATGCTATGCTGTTTTGCACAAGCATTCTTCTGCTGTTCATCCGCCTTCCGTTCATCCATTTGCTGATTATGCTTTTAGCGGTCATCGCCAGCATCTTTTTATGGGCGACGATCAATAAAGTATGGCAAGGCACGAGGCGAAATCGTTTGAAAATGTCGGCAATCGGCAGCAGTTTTTATCTGCTTTTTAGCTTAGTATTTAGCTATATGCTTGTGACGCTGGAACCTGCTTATCCGGGCGAGGATCTTTTCATGAAGGGAATCGGTCTGCTAGTCGCTATAATAGTGACAATGGTTGCGTTTGTGACTTGTTTCGTTTTTACAGGATTTTCGAAAGGGAGATCAGATAAATAGTTTTTAAGACACTCCTGTTTCAGGGGTGTTTTTTGCTGGGATTAATTTAGAAAATGTTTGATTGCGCATGGAAACGTCTAAAGTTTAATGATGGTAATTTATGAATAACCGTTGACTGATTGGTGAGGAGGAATTTCTCATGGCTACTGAAACTATGAAAGCATTAATTGTCTTGCTTATTGACTGCTCAATTCTATTCACCAAGTAAGATTATCATGGTTGACTTGGATGACAACCGATTAGAACAATCTATGAAATTCGGTGCTACTGACACTGTTAATTCTAAAGATGCCGAAGCAGCCATCAAACAAATTTACGATTTGACTGACGGACGAGGCGTCGACTTGGCCATTGAAGCAGTCGGCTATCCTGCAACTTTTGATTTATGTCAAAAAATAATCAACCCTGGCGGACGTATCGCTAACGTTGGTGTACACGGTGTTCCAGTTGAATTACAATTGCAAGACCTATGGATTAAAAACATCACCATTACTACTGGTTTAGTCAGCACCAATACATTGCCATTGTTATTGAAAACAGTCGGCTCCGGTAAAATCAAACCAGAAGACATACGTTTGAATTAATCCTAGTAACGGGCTCATTTTTCTCATCTCTTTGCTTTTAGTTTAATTGTAATATGGGATGCTGGTGTTGTTTACTGAACATTTGGTGGCGGAAGTATTTGGGTTGTTGGTCAGAGAGCATAGTGAACGAAAGGCCGGTTACTTTGGCGTGTGCTCTTGGAACAGTAAGCATGCAAATAAAAGTGGCATTTCGTTCAATAACGGTTACACTGTTCTGTGTCGGACGAATTATTCGTGAAAGTGGAAGAATTAATTCGAAAAGCGGAAGAATTCTCGTAAAGGCGGATGAATTAATGCCAAAAGTGGAGGAATACCTATCCTGGCAACGGCCCCATTTTAACAGAAAGCAGGTGCAGCAAATGAGAAACATTCAAATACATGAAGAAACAGAAGCCAATTATGCCGAAATTCCCGATTTTGTCGGGCAAGCCTTCAAGACAGCACGAGTAACTGGGGGTGAGGAGCGGGATATGGTTGTCCGGATACATAAAAGTGACCGGTTTATTCCAGAACTGTCGCTAGTAGCTGAAACTAACGGCGAACTCGTCGGCTATATTATGCTGAGCAAGACGAAAGTGACGAGTGGCAATCACGTTCATGAAGCGCTTCTGCTTGGTCCGGTGTGCACGAAGGTGGAAATGCGCAATCATGGCCTCGGACGAGAACTAATCAAAAAATCGCTTATAATAGCAAAAAATATGGGCTTTACATCTGTCTTTCTTGCCGGTGACCGCCATTATTATTCGCGCTTCGGATTTGTGCCGGCATCAAAATACGGAATCAAATGCCAGTACGATATTCCGGCTGAGCTACTCGATAACATTATGGCGCTTGAACTTTTTCCGGGTGCGCTTGCCGGAGTAAGCGGTGTTGTTGAGCTGTGATATAATTATTAAAAAAAGGATGTGCATGCAGTGAATGCAGAAACAGTAATGCAGGAGCTTGAAGCGCTCGGAAAAGAACGAACGAAAAAAACTTATATATCGAATGGTGCGCATGAACCGGTTTTCGGTGTAGCGACAGGTGCGATGAAGCCAATCGCTAAGAAAATTAAAATCAATCAAGCGTTAGCGGAAGAACTGTATGCGACAGGGAACTATGACGCGATGTACTTTGCCGGTATTATTTCTGATTCGAGTGCGATGTCAAAAGCAGATTTTAACCGTTGGATTAATAATGCTTATTTCTACATGCTTTCCGACTATGTCGTAGCGGTAACGTTGGCGGAAGCGGATATTGCACAGGAAGTGGCTGATGAATGGATTGCAAGCGGGGAAGAACTGAAGATGTCTGCAGGCTGGAGCTGTTATTGCTGGCTGTTAGGCAATCGTAAGGACTCTGAATTTTCCAAAGGCAAACTTGCTGTCATGTTGGAAGTTGTGAAACAGACTATTCATGATGCACCGGTGCGGACAAAGATTTCAATGAATAATTTTCTGTACACAGTAGGGATTTCTTATGTGCCGCTTCATGAAAAGGCAGTTGAAACGGCGAAGGCAGTCGGTCCGATCGAAATCAAAAAGGACAATAAAAAAAGCAGTTTCTTAAATGCCTATGAGAGCATTCAAAAGGATGTCGATAAAGGCCGTCTCGGCTTTAAACGCAAGTATGTACGATGCTAAATATGAGTCCGCTACAAAGCCGGACTCATATTAACTCTTGATTATTGATTCAACTCTTCAAGGTCTAATCCCTCAGAAAAGTACTCCTTATATTCTTCATTTGTTAAATTTTCTTCATCGTAGTATTCGCTTATGATGAAAAATATGGCTCTTGTGATAAAAGCTGCAAATTCACCGCGTTTTACCGATTGATTCGGTTTGTATGTGCCATCAGGATACCCCTCTGTAATGCCGGCATAATAAATTAGGCCGATATAAGGATAAGCGGCCGAGTTCGGCGATACATCAGGGAAGCTTACTTCTGCAGATTCAGTTAAACCGAACGCGCGCGCGATGAGAATTGCCATTTGTCCTCTGGATACCGGCTCATTCGGTCTGAATGTCCCATCCGGATATCCTTGGATGATTCCATAATCCGCCGCTTCTTGAATATAGCCCGAAGCTACTGAAGATTTAGATACATCCCGGAAGATAGTCTTCCTTTGCTCTCCATTTAAGTCAAAAGTACGTCCAATCATAATTGCTGCTTGTGCCCTGGTCACCGCTTGACCGGGTCTGAAAGTGCCGTCTTCAAAGCCGCTAATGATCCCGAGTTCGACTAAAAACTGAATTTCTTCATAAAAAGTATGAGATGGAGGCACATCTCGGAAAGAGGTTTGGGCTTGAGCAATTGGTGCTAATGAAAGCACTAGTACCAAGCTCACTACTAATAGTAAAGTCTTTTTCAATTTCAAAATAATCCTCCTTTATTAGCAAAACTATTAAAATATATGTTTGTCTTATTGCTTTTAGAATGAGTAAAACAGGTAAAAGCGAGTATTTTTCTCCTTTAAGGAAAAAATGTGATATAGACATGTTCAAATATTGGAGGAGAATTTATGGATTCATATGATAACCTCAAAGCTGGCGAAAAGGGTGCCTGGCTAAGCATTATCACTTACATCGTTTTATCTGTTTCGAAGTTGCTGATCGGATATTTTGGAAATTCTGAGGCGTTGATGGCTGACGGATTGAATAATTCAACGGATGTCATAGCCTCAATCGCTGTTTTAATCGGATTGAAAATTGCCAGAAAGCCGCCTGATCAAAATCATCAGTATGGGCATTATCGTGCGGAAACAATCGCATCTTTAATTGCCGCATTCATCATGGTTACGGTAGGAATCCAAGTCATTCTTGAAGCTGTTAAAAATCTGTCCGAGACGGGCAGTGAGGCACCGGATATGTTTACCGGCTGGGTTGCTTTAGCCGGCGCAGCCATTATGTTTTGCGTTTATTTATATAACATTCGTTTAGCGAAGAAAATCAATAGCCGCTCCGTGAAAGCTGCAGCAAAAGATAATTTATCTGACGCTCTTGTCAGTATTGGCGCATTCATCGGCATAGTCGGTTCGCAGTTTGGTCTTGATTGGCTGGATACGGTTACAGCAATCATCGTAGGACTGCTAATTATTAAGACAGGAATAGGAATCTTTAAGGAATCGGTGCTTGAACTGACGGATGCTTTCGAAGTCGAAGAATTGGAAGCAATTAAGGAAACGGTCAAAAAGAATCCACGCATAGAGGAAGTAAAAAGCCTTAAAGCGAGAATGCATGGAAATCAGATATTTGCCGATCTCGTTATTGTCATCGACCATAATCTCACTGTTTTGGAAAGTCATCTCATTACAGAGGAGATTGAGAATCGGTTATTGGAGCAACATCACATACAGTATGTTAATATTCATATCGAGCCGAAATAGGCGCTAATCCGATTAGGGTTGGCGTTTTTCATTATTTTAAAATGTGGAAGAATTATTTATGAAAGAGGAAGAAATCCAAGAATCCAATTAGATTCTAAAATAGGCGCTGTCATTTATAATATCGGCCACAGCTTTATTTTACCTATTTTAATGTTGCTTCTTTATGTCTTCTTTTTGAATGATGCTTTGCTGATGATTGCCTTAATCTGGTTCGCACACATCTTTATGGATCGCCTGTTTGGCTTTGGGTTAAAGTATCAAAATGATTTTAAGGAAACACATATACAAAAAATATCAGACTTTTGATAGATAAAAAGCAATTTCAGTCAAAAAATGAAAAAAGAAAGCACTTTCAAACAATGCTTTCTTTTTTCAAGTATACTAGTATAATGATATTAGAGTTACATTATCCTTCAGAACACAGACATTCGGGAGTGAATATTCATGAAAGAACAAGTCGCGCCTTATTATTGGACGAAAGCATGGGACCAATCAATATTGGATGCTTATCAGCATCAGCCGAAAATACTAGATGATTCCATTTCAGCTATTCATCGTCTGCAAGGAGTCAATGATAAGTTGCCATGGATTAATCATATGGAATCACATAGCGTATATGAAATTTATGTCTTTACTGAAGGAGAATGCAAATATTTCATTCATGATCAGATTTATGATTTGCAGCCTGGAGATATTATTCTCTTAGATGGTTTTACACTACATAAGGCCAACACGCCATCACCGGATACATATGTAAGAAGCATGGTTCATTTTTCACCTGCTTGGTTGGAAAAGTTCTTGCCGGCAATGGGGATACCCAATTTGCTGGATCCTTTTAAAAAGAGGAATAACTGCATTTTGCGGACTGGATTTGATGAGTCGGGGAGGTATGTAGATGACAAAATTAAAGGTATTGCGGAACAGTTGCAAGAAATTGATCAGGAATACCAAAGCACAGGCCAAATAAATGATATGTTGAAATCGGAATTGGCACTTAACTTTCTTCAATTATTGTTGAAACTTTATAAAATGTGCGAAGGCAAGGATATGCAAGTTAAACGAAAGAAAACGGAAAAGAAACGACATGCAGAGAATATTGCCAATTGGATTAATCAGCATTTTTCTGAAAAAGTTTCTTTGGAGCGCATTTCAGAAGAAGTGAATTTAAACAAATATTACATATCACATGTGTTCAAAGAAGTGACCGGCTATACCGTTATGCAATATGTGATGGCATGCAGGCTGGCCCAAGCAAAATATTTATTGGAAATGAGACTAGATCAGTCGCTTGAAGAAGTATTTTTATCGACAGGATTTGAAAGTGGTGCCCATTTTAGTCGCTTTTTTAAAGACAAAACGGGGATGACTCCGACAAAGTATAGGAAGATGAAAAATAGTAAACTTTTACCTAAACTTGCTCAGTGGTGAGCAAACTTTGTTACTTTGTTTTAGTTTAAGAAGGAAAAATACGTTGAGTATGTTGCAACCAAAATACAGTCAATTAAATATAATTTAAAAAACAATCTTTCTTCGGATAAGGTTGTTTTTTTATTTTCTGTGAAAATGCAACAAAAAAACCTTTATTTGTTAAAATGTTAATAAAAGTACAGATTTCAGATTATTAGCGAAGTGAGCATTTTAGTCTTTGTTTTTCTGAAGGAGGAGAAAGATTGGATCGACAATACAATGACCTAATCGGAGATATTTTAGCAGGCGCAGGTGAAAAAGCGGATTCTAAAAAGAAAGGCAATCCGATCTCCAAAGAGTACTTGCAGATGGATACCTATCAACATTTTCAGAAAATCGCCAAGGATGCAGGTTTCCTGCCGCCATGGCTAAAGTTGCAAAAGGAAATTGCCGAACTTGTTCATTTGTGTACTACGCCACAGGAGATAGATAATATTAACGAAAAAATAAGAAAACATAATAAGATTTGTCCAACTCAAATGCAGAGAGGGCTTGTTTCTTTCGAGCGGCTGGGAGAGGCGAAGAAGTATTGGTGAACCTTTCATAGAAACGGATTCCGATAGTAAGGTAATTAATTGTAGGAGGATAACCATGATTAAACTGCAATATTTTGAACGAACCGATTTCAAACAGCTAATCGATTGGATTCATTCTCCAGCATTTCTTCTGCAATGGAGCGGTTCGGCGTTTGAGTATCCGTTGACGGAGGAGCAGCTGGAGAGGTATATCGGGAATGCTAATCATGAACAGGCTGACACGTATATTTATAAAGTAGTCGAACAGGAAACAGGCATTGTGATGGGGCATATATCTTTAGGAAGAATTGATTGGAATAACAAATCGGCTAGAGTCGGGAAGGTTTTAGTCGGCCACCCAAGTGCTAGGGGAAAAGGTGTAGGTCAGCAGATGATTAAGGGAATTTTAAAAGTGGCCTTTGACGAGCTGAAGCTGCATAGGGTCACGCTCGGCGTTTTCGATTTCAATTCAGCAGCGATTGCTTGCTATGAGAATGCGGGATTTGTAAAGGAAGGGCTGCTGAGAGATCATAGGAAACTAGGCGATGAATATTGGAGCATGTATGAAATGAGTATTTTAGAAGATGAGTGGGCAACGAAAAAGGATATCTAGTAGTCGATACCGAAATAATCATTAACAAATTATAGGAGTTTCGGAGAGTTAATGAAAAATCAAACGAAAATCAAAAAGGTGAATTGGATTACACTGGCGATTGTGTTAATAGTGAACATCGTTTCGGCAGTACTGACAGTGTATGATTTAAATACTCAAACACCTTCTACTTTTGGTGATGAAGAGCAGTCTCGTGTCGAATTTCGGTGGGGGATGCTGCACACAATGTTTTTTCTCGTTGTCCTTATGCTTGCAAGTATATTGCTTGCCGGCTGGAAGAGGCTATTTCCGTTCAATGCGCCGCTTGCTATTATTCTTACGGGCTTTTGTTATCAGCTGTTTTTCCTGACATTTATAGAAGGATGGGTCGGGATGCAAGGTACACTCGGCATGCTCGTTTCTTTTTTTATCGGAATGAATTTATGCATTGTCTACACGGTTTCAATGCTGTCCGAACGACGCAATGCGGCTAAGACAAAGAATTGATTTACTAAGAGCTGTTAAGGCTCTTTTTTGAATTAGAATTTTTGTAAAGGAGGACGCTAATGGTACCACTTATAATGGCAATTAGATTTATTTCCGAAGTTTTAGCGTTAGTCATTTTCGGTATGTGGGGGTTTCATCATTGGAAAATTATTGGTGTGACTGCTGCTCCTCTAATGGTGGCAGTTATTTGGTCCATGTGGGCTTCGCCGAAAGCACCTTATAAACTTCAAGGTATTTATGGATTTGCTTTAGAATTTGTTATATTTTCAGCTGCGAGTTACTGTCTCTATAGTCTCGGATATACTAACTTAGCTTTGATATTTTTGATTGTTGCTATAGGAGTAGCTGCTTTTATGCGTTTTATGGGTATATAGTTGGCAATTAAAGAAACACATCAATAATACTTAACCAATACATGAAGGGGAGGTTATAACAGTGGATGAAGTAAACAATGTGTTAATCAATTTTACAAAAATGCATGATAATTTTATTGCTGATTGGAACAAAGCGATGAGTACAGGTGAAACGTCATCGGTAGAACGCATGTCGGAAGATTATTATGTCGCCTTTTTTAAAGAGCCGCGTGATAAACCGATTATGTTTAATAAACAAGACGCAGTTGAGGGGATGAATCAATCTGTGCAGCACTTTTTAGGCGCTGAAAAGAGGTTTGAAAATCGAGTTATTCGCTTCAGGAACACTCAAAATGCAGTTGTATTTTATGAACAGTTAATTGTCAAAAATGAAGAGATATTGGCAAGGTTGTTTACTATAGAAAACTGGGAGTTTATTAATCAGAAGTGGGTCATTGCGAGAGAAACAGAAGAATCGATTTAAGCTCAGGTATACAAGCAGGGAATTAGACTCGGCAAAAAGGAGAGATAAGATGATACCGCGAATTATTTCGAATTCTTATAATCTATTATTGGCATTAGGTGCATTTTATTTAGGCTTGTTAATGTTTATGGGAAAAGGAGCTTTTGATACATATCCGCCGGAGTGGATTGGTAAAATCCCGTTTACCGGCTGGGCCGGCATAGCTATATTTGGGATCATTATTTTCGGAATCGGCAATGCCATTGCCTCAGCTTATGGGTTTGTAAAGAAAGATAAACAAATATATATTATAACGATTTCCATGGGAGCATTGTTTTTCTTGTGTACTGTTGCATCAAGAATTCTGTTGGGCGAATGGTACTTGCCGACAGGGCAATTTTTAATCTTTAGCGTTATCCAAATTTTAGTTGGTTTACTTGGGTTGATTTTTAGTAATCGAGTGATCTTAAAACGGTAATTAAGTAAGGATGAGTTTCAATGAATTATAATTTTGGTAAATATGAAATACCGCCGACACTCCAAAGTTTAATAGCCTTAGAAAATATTCTTGGCGAAAAAAGAGTATCTCTCGTTGGGGATTTTTTCTTGGAATGAACTTTTATCTTGTATTAGAGAAATTTCGCTATTTTAATACCCCCAGTGATTGTTAAAAGATGAATTCTGCTAGGTTAGTTACCGTCTTATCAATAAGCTTAAATATTGATTAGTAATGTGACGCACATAATATGGTGCGTCTTTTCATTTTTTTATAACCTAATTCATATATTGATGTATTTAACACTTAATCAAATGATCACTCAGAAAAATACCTGCAAAGTAATCAAAGTTTCGTTGGAATTGCTTGGGGTTAAAGGGATGTAACAGTAGATGATAAATGGGTGAACTGATTATCCGGATCTTTTATTATGTCGCAAAAAAATTTTAAATTATATATTTTTCTTTTATAGTATTTAAATATAATTCATAGAAAAATATTATGTGTTAAAATATGTTTAAGTGTTATTAATGTTATTAATGTTAGTATAAGGGGTCCTACAATGAAAAAGATGACAAACTATTTTATTTTACTTTTAACGATTATCTTTATGGTCGGCTGTACAAACGTTGAAGACGTATCCAATACAGATGGAAAAACTGATTCACACGAAGTAACGACAGTTGAAACCAATCAAAATAGCGAAAAAGAAGATACTGCCACTACAGTTGTCGATGAATCGGCAGAAGAGGATACTTCAACCGAAACAAAGGATGATATATTCTCAGGATATAAATTGATTGAAGTTGATGGCGGAGATTTATCCGGATATCGTCAACCTAATGTTGTTGTTAATATTGGTTTTGGAGATCGTGAATATTGGGCGTTCACAAATGAATACGGACAGCTGGTACGTGTCATTGCTGATGAAATCATTCTGCAAGATGACAATACAGAGCCTGTATTATCGACTGGCAGATACTACCGTGATGAAGCAAAAGTACCGGGTGTTGAAAGCAAGTATTTGGACGAAGGACATGTTATCGCAGATTCGCTAGGCGGAGTATCAAATGCTTACAATATTACTCCACAAGAAAGCACACTTAACCGTCACGGTGACCAAGCTTATATGGAAGATGCAATCCGTAAAGCGGGTGGAGCTACAGACTTTGAAGCAATCATCACATATCCTAATTCGGAAACGCAGATTCCTTCGCATTATCAGTATACTTATACTATAAGAGGGAATAAGATTGTTGATTCATTCGACAATGTGAACCCTGATGAAGTAAACGAATCACTTGGTTTAACAGGCAGCAAACCTTCAAATTCAACTAGTTCAAATGCAGCTGGTTCGAATTCAACTAACTCAATCAAAGAAGGCGATATTTCTAGTGTCGATACAAATGGCAACGGCCAAGTGACGATTAAAGAAGCGAAAGATGCAGGATACAGTATGCCTATAACACGCGATCACTGGCTATACCCGTACATGGACGATCGTGATGGTGATGGTATGGTAGGCGAGTAAGTATATGAAAAGATCAAACACAATGTTTGGTCTTTTTTGTTTTATTTTGACTTACTCAACCAGCAGATTAATTCAATAATTTGAAGGGAAAAAGGTATATAGGTAGTCTTTTTTTATTCTGTAAACGGGGCAGCATTCCTGTAATGAATGAATACGAGGTTTGAGCACAAAAAGACCTCTTGATATGATAAAAGTGTCCTAAATGGCTGGCCAGCTTAAAAGGACAATACATCAGTA
>NZ_JACXSI010000040.1 GCF_014712675.1 Peribacillus faecalis
ACTAATTGATTCATGTTATAATCTTTAAACATAAGGACACTTCTTTCTATTAAAATTTTTGGGGTCAGATACTTAAATTTTAACAGATGGTGTCCTTTTTGTTGTAAAAAAGCATAGCCGGTGGCCCTTTACTTACGTAAAATGCCACCGGCTATTTCTTGTTTAGAGGGAGGTTTTGTCCCAGCCTCTTTTACTTACTGTATTTTTCTGCTTCCTCAATAGCCAGCGGTGTGTAGTGGCGATACACTTGGAAACCGGCCCCAATGCTGCCGATACCGATTAATATAAAAATGGAACCTACTATGTAAGTAGTCATTTCCTGGAATAAAAATAACGAATTTACGCCGAATAAAGCAACAAAAAGACCGAGTGCCATCGATGATTTGCCTGATAGCCATCTCTTTTCCATCGGCATTTTAGTACGGACATATCTTATTTTGTACGTTACGTAGAAAGCAAGTGCTATAATAATCAATATGACTAGAATCGGCATGTAAAAGTCCCCCAAATATGTTAAATTGTCCATTATATTGTAACGCAGAAAGTAAGGGCTGTGCCACAATTTTCAAAAAAATACCGTCTACATAAGTGACCCTAAGAAAGGATGTTTAAAAAGATGAAAGAGCAAATTTTACAGCAAATTAAATCGTACGAAACTATTATTATACATCGCCACGTTCGGCCGGATCCTGATGCATACGGCTCACAATGCGGATTGGCGGCAATAATTCAAGCTTCATTTCCGGAGAAACACGTCTATACGGTAGGGGAAGAAGATGGATCTCTTCACTTCTTAAAGCGGATGGATGTTATAGAAGATAACGTATATAAGGGAGCGCTTGTTATTGTATGCGATACGGCAAACCAAGAGCGTGTAAGCGATCAACGATATACAAATGGAGATATACTCATAAAAATAGATCATCACCCGAATGACGATGCATATGGAGACATAGTCTGGGTAGATACGACTGCGAGTTCGACAAGTGAATTGATTTATGAGTTTTATTTATATGGAAAAGATAAAGGGCTTACGATGACGGATGAGGCTGCCCGTCTGCTTTATGCAGGCATTGTCGGAGATACAGGACGATTTTTATATCCGAGCACAACGGAGAAAACATTCCAATATGCAGGTGATTTGATTAAGTATGATTTCTCAAGAACGACCCTCTATAATGGATTGTATGACTTGGATGAAAATATCGTTCACCTGCAAGGATATGTACTACAAAACTTCGAAGTGACAGCTTCAGGTGCTGCCAGAATGGTTATTAAAAAGGATATTTTGGACAAGTTTAATGCGAAAGCTTCAGATGCGTCCTTATTAGTGAGCACATTAGGTTCGGTGAAGGGAATAAAAGCATGGGTATTCTTCATTGAGGAAGACAATGTCATTCGTGTGCGCCTGCGCTCTAAAGGTCCTGTCATCAATGGGCTGGCTAAACAGTTTAACGGTGGCGGACACCCGCTTGCTTCCGGAGCTTCAGCATATTCATGGGAAGAAGCTGACCGTGTCATGGAGGCATTAGATGAACTTTGTAAGCAATATTAACTGATAAGATGAGGCTGTCCATTTTCGGCAGCCTCCTTTTTATAATCTTTTCACCTTTACTTCAATAAAAATAGTTGAATAAAACATCAGTTCCGTTACTTCAAATGTATACTTCTTTTCGTTCATTTCAATTATTTTATTTTCAATCGTCTTTTTGATCAGAAACTTTCCTTTGTAAACTGTTTCGAGATCTTTCGTGATTAATGAGCTCAAATCTTTGCGTATCGCCTCTTGTGCCTGAAGCACAGATAATAAATCGAGATCATACTGTCTGTAGTTTTCGATTGTAACTTGAATATCTTGTATCGTCATCTTTTTTTCTGCTTCTTCATTAAGAGACTCCGATTCTTTTTCCCAAATGGCAATCTTATCTTTTAAACTGGAGATTTCCTGTTTTTGCTCAATAATGTCTTGTGTTAAATCTTCCTGCATTTTGCTATACATATAGAAGAAAACCAGCCACCCGACAATTGCGCCGATAAGGACACCGGCGAAAAAACGCTGCCAGCCTTTATCTTTAGCTAAAGTAGGGGGTCTCATGAAACATTCTCCTGTGTCAGCCAGCTGATGATGACTGATCCTGTATGAGCACCTGCCAGTGCGGCCAAAATCCATAAAATTTGTTTAATAATATCTCTCGTTTCTCCGTAAAAAATCCCTCTCTCAAAATTGTAGACGGTATCGAATGTTCCTCCGATTGCCGCAACGATAGCCCAGATCCGGAGGCTGTCCGAAAGACGCTGAACCGCAGTAAGAGGAGGCTGATTCGTGAAGAAGGCAGCGATCCCTCCGATAATCGATCCGCCGAGCAAAACACCTAAAGCGATAAAATAGCTATTTAAAAAAGCAGGGAAAAACGCTTCCTTCATTAATTATCATCCCTTGTCCGCATAATTTTGCTTCCAATTTAAATATATGGACAACAATGGATGTATATGCTTTATTGTAAAAACGAACGTATTTTCTTTTTTTATTAAAAGGTTCTATAATAAAGAAAACTTTAACTTGAGCCTGTTTCTGCGGGATAACAACTATAAAAAAGAGTATTTAAGAGAGGGGGATATCGATGGATTTTGTACATCTGCAAGTGCAATCTGCATACAGCTTGTTAGCCAGTACCGTCCGTATAGAGCAATTGGTGGCGGAAGCAAAAGCGAAAGGAATGCGCAGCTTAGCACTCACTGACCGTAACGTGATGTATGGCGCTATTCCATTTTATAAAGCATGTAAACAACAGGGAATCAAACCGATTATCGGTCTTCTGGCGGATGTTTTGCATGGGGAAGAGACTTATCCGATTTTGCTGCTTGCTCGCAACAATAAAGGCTATTCTAATCTGTTGAAAATCAGCAGCAGCATTCAGACAAAGACGAAAGAAGGTTTGCCGTTGAAATGGCTGAAGGGCTACAGTGAAGGGCTATTCGGAATTTCACCCGGAGAGGAAGGAATCGTTGAACGAAAGTTGCTTCGCGGAGAGATTGAAGAAGCAGAGGAAGCGATTCGGATATTCCAAGCTATATTCAGTCAGGAAAACTTCTATCTATCTATACAAAACAATGGAACGAACGAATATGAAAAGCTGGAAGAGCTGGCAAAGCGCGTGAATGCTTCTCTCGTTGCGACAAATTCTGTCTGTTATCTGAAGCCAGAGGATGCAGTTGCATATGAAGTATTGAAAGCTGTAGAGCAAGGTGTGAAAATCTACCATGATTTGAAGGGTGAAAGTGTAAATAAGGAGCGCTACTTGAAAAGCGGTGCGGAAATGGAAATGCTGTTTCCGGACCATCCTGAAGCGCTGCAAAACACGGTAAAGATTGCATCATCCTGTCATATAGAAATAGCGATGCACCAAAACCTACTTCCAAAATATCCGAGCGAAATACCGGCTGAACAGCTGCTTGAACAGATTTGTTTAGAAGGTTTCAAAGAACGGTATGGAACCGGAAATACAGACTTTATGGATCGTTTGCGTTATGAGTTATCCGTGATTAAAAAAATGAATTTCAGTGATTACTTTCTTATTGTATGGGACTTCATGAAATTTGCCAGAAAGGAACGGATATTGACCGGTCCGGGCCGGGGCTCAGCTGCCGGTTCGATGGTTGCTTACGTACTGCGGATTACCGATGTGGACCCTATGGAACATCATTTGCTGTTTGAGCGCTTCTTGAATCCGGAGCGCGTTACGATGCCGGATATCGATATAGATTTTTCGGATATAAGACGTGATGAGGTGATTGCTTATGTAGCTGAGAAATATGGCGAGCTGCATGTCGCACAAATCATTACTTTTGGGACATTTGCCGCAAAGGCTTCGCTCCGTGATACAGGAAGAGTATTCGGCTTGAACACGAAAGAGCTTGATCGCTTGTCGAAAATGGTGCCGCCGCGATTGGGTATTACAATAGAAGAAAGCTTAAAGGAATCACGTTTGCTCAGCCAATATTATAATGAGAGTGAGAAAAACAAGCTGCTCATTGATACAGCGATGGCAATTGAAGGTCTTCCGCGTCATACATCGACTCACGCAGCCGGCGTCGTGATATGCGATACACCTTTAACGGAGACAATCGCTATTCAGGAAGGCCATAATGGCATCCATTTAACGCAATTTCCGATGGAGACGCTTGAAGAGTTAGGTCTTTTGAAAATGGACTTTTTGGGATTGCGTAATCTCTCGTTAATGGAACGGGTTTTAAATGCTGTTAAGAAAACGAACAGCGGTAAAAATTTTGATATTAAACATATTCCGATGCAAGACCCTAAGACATTGGCGATGCTGGGGAAAGGCGATACAAATGGTATTTTCCAATTCGAGTCAGATGGTATGAAAAATGTGCTAAAGCGGCTGAAGCCTGAACGCTTTGATGATTTAGTCACTGTCAATGCTTTATATCGGCCGGGTCCGATGGAGAATATCCCAATCTATATTAAACGGCGCCACGGAGAAGAAGCAGTTCGTTATTTACACCCGGATTTAAAACCAATCTTGGAAAGTACGTACGGAATAATCGTGTACCAAGAGCAAATAATCCAAATCGCTTCTAAGTTTGCCGGCTTCTCTCTAGGTCAGGCCGATTTGCTGCGCCGCGCGGTCTCAAAGAAAAAAGCGAATGTCCTTGAGGAACAGAGAAAGCATTTTGTAGATGGGTGTATAAGACAAGGTTATGAGAACCAGGTCGCGAATAGCATCTATGATTATATTGTTAAGTTCGCCAATTACGGCTTCAATTTAAGTCATGCCGTAGCTTATAGTATGATTGCGTATCAGCTGGCTTATTTAAAGGCGCATTATCCGCAATATTTTATGGCTTCCTTAATGAGCAGCGTCATCGGAAATGATACGAAACTAGCGCAATATGTGCGTGACTTGAAGCGGATGAATATAACCCTTCTGCCTCCGTCCATCAATAAAAGTGGGTATGCTTTCCAATCGGAAGTGTCTGGCATACGATACAGTCTGGCGGCGATTAAAGGCGTCGGTGGTGTGGCTGTAAAAGATATTATGCAAGCCCGCAATCTTGAGCGTTTTAAAGATTTGTTCGATTTTTGTTTGCGTACTTCTGCTAAGGCGATTAACCGTAAAACTTTAGAAGCGCTCGTTTATTCAGGTGCCTTTGATGAATGGGGCGAAGATCGGGCAACGTTGCTCGCCAGTCTTGACGTAGCGATAGATTTTGCAGACATCGCGTCTGCTGATGCGGATCTGTTTCATAACAGCGAGTTTAATTTAACGCCTAAGTACGTCGAAACGGAACCGATTCCTCTTGAAATGAAACTTCAATACGAAAAAGAAGTGCTCGGTTTATATTTATCCAGTCACCCGATTGCTTCTTATAAGCAGCTTTTTGCCGAATTTGCCGCTCAGCAGCTATATCAGGCTATTGAAGAGAAAGACGGAAAATTTGCTTTTGGCGTGTATGTCACTGAAATGAAGACGATTCGCACCAAAAAGGGAGAAGTGATGGCTTTTATTAAAATCGCTGATGAAAGCGATGAGATGGAGGCTGTGGCTTTTCCGAATGTATACAGGCAATATGGTGTCCATTTACAAAAAGGAAATATTCTTTTTGTCCAAGGACATTCTGAAACGAGAAACGGCAAGAAGCAATTCATCATTCAAGAAGTCTTCACAATTGAACAGCTGCATTCGATAAAGGAGCAATGGAAGCAGACTATTTATATTAGAGTGACCAAATCAATGCATACAAAGGAGCATTACGGGCAAATTAAAAGTTTGTTGCATAAATATCCTGGTAATGTAAGAGTTAAAATGTTCTTTGAACAAACGAATAAGGCTGTGCTGATGCCGATGAGGAATTGGGTCAATCCATCTCCTGTCTTTTTGCAATCCATGAGAAAACTGGTTGGTGAAATAAATTTGATTATTAAGAATATTTAGTCTTTACTTCGCGTTAAGATGTGTTATAGTGTTATATAACTGAAGTGAAAAAAAGACTCAGACAGATTATTTCAGGTACGTTATTTTTTCCTTTTTTAATTATTTTAAGGAGTGGAAGTTAGTGACATTGAGAGAACAAGCTTTACACATGCATCGAATTAACAAGGGGAAATTAGAGACAGTTTCAAAAGTGGAAGTTAAGACAGTGAGAGATTTGAGTTTAGCTTATTCTCCAGGCGTAGCCGAGCCATGCAAGGATATTTTTGAAGCACCTGAGATGGTCTATGAGTATACAATGAAGGGCAATACTGTAGCCGTTGTTTCCGATGGTACAGCTGTCCTTGGCCTGGGGAATATCGGTCCGGAAGCTTCTCTTCCTGTCATGGAAGGTAAAGCGGTGCTATTTAAAAGTTTTGCCGGAGTAGATGCCTTTCCAATCTGCTTGAATACAACGGATGTTGATAAGATTGTCGAGACAGTCAAACTGCTTGAACCGACTTTTGGCGGAATCAATTTAGAGGATATTGCAGCTCCTAACTGCTTTGCGATTGAAGAAAGACTGAAAAGAGAAATGGATATCCCTGTTTTTCATGATGATCAGCATGGAACAGCAATAGTAACTGTTGCGGGACTAATTAATGCACTGAAGCTTGCCGGAAAATCTTTCTCGGACATTAAGGTAGTGACGAATGGTGCCGGTGCCGCTGGAATCGCTGTTGTCAAACTGCTTATTGAATACGGAGTTCGTGAAATTATTATGTGCGATTCTAAAGGAGCCATTTATGAAGGGCGTCCGACAGGGATGAACGAGATTAAAGAACAGATGGCGAAAGTGACGAATCACAATAAAGTCTCTGGGAATTTAAGTGAAGTTATCAGCGGTGCAGACGTGTTTATAGGTGTATCTGTTGCTGGCGGATTGTCAGTTGAGAATCTAGGCCGGATGAGTCCGAACCCGATTATTTTTGCAATGGCTAATCCGACCCCGGAAATAATGCCGGATGAAGCAAAGGCTGCCGGGGCACTAGTGATTGGAACAGGAAGATCAGATTTTCCGAACCAAGTAAACAATGTATTGGCTTTCCCGGGAATATTTCGCGGCGCACTAGACGTGAGGGCAACTCAGATTAATGAAGCAATGAAGATGGCCGCGGTTGAATCGATTGTTGATTTGATAAAGCCGGAAGAGTTAACTGCTGACTATGTCATTCCCGGACCGTTTGATCCGCGTGTTGCTCCTGCTGTTGCTTCAGCTGTTGCAAAAGCCGCAATGGAAAGCGGTGTAGCGAGAATTAAAGTAGAGCCGGAAAGTGTAAAGAATAAGACAATTCAAATGACTGGCCTTCGTCCGTAAATAGTACGTTGATTAATAGGTGAAAGATTAAGCAAAAGTGCATTTAATTAATGATTGGTTAGACAGTCATAGTTAATTGCGCTTTTTTTTTAGGCTCATTATCCTTTGTTGTTGATTTTTGCAATTTTTATTTGTTGATTGGAACGAAGGGCGGCGACTCCTGTGGGGGAAGCATGTGGGCGCGTGCGGGCAGATTCCACATTTCAACGTCTTATCGATTGGAGGTTGCCGAAGGGCAAGAGGTGTTGGGCGCTAGAGCTAGACGTCGATACACTTTTTTTACGTATAAACGATATAGATTTTTATAATTTCTAAAATACATGGAAAGCGTCCGCCCGCAGTGGAAATCAACAGTAGCATTTAACATAGCCTTTTTAAAAGGCTTTTTATTTGAGGATACTGTTGTGGCAAAATTACCGGTTATGTATGAAAAAATTGGTTTGGAATATAATGGAAAGGTGTTATACTAGTTTAACATAGACTAATGTTCATCTTTTTGGGAAAGAAATACATTAGTCAGGATACATAGAGAAAAACAGAGATTATGAAACATCTTTCGTATTCATTCGTAAATAGAGATTAGGGAAAAAAGCAAAGATAAAGGGGGATTCCTCTTGATAAAAGAGCTCTTTCAAAAATCGAAAAAGAAGAAATATGCAACAGTTCCATCTGAACGCGAGCGTCAAAATGTTCCGGAAGGTATTATGACTAAATGTCCAAAATGTAAAAAAATTGTTTATACAAAAGACTTGAATAAAAATTTGAACGTTTGTGCATTTTGTTCCCATCATTATAAAATGACAGCTCATGAACGGATCAACAGCATAATTGATGAAGGCTCATTCTATGAATATGACAAAGACATGATTTCTATCAACCCGTTGAATTTCCCGGATTATGAATCAAAAGTTGAAGCTGACAGGAAGAAGACCGGCATAAATGAAGCCATCGTAACCGGAAAAGGTAAGGTTAACGGAATCGACATTGTTATTGCGGTAATGGATTCTAATTTCAGGATGGCAAGTATGGGTTCTGCAGTTGGAGAGAAGATTGCGCGGGCCGTGGAAAGAGCCCGAGAAGATAAAGTTCCGTTTATAATATTTACCGCTTCCGGTGGAGCGCGTATGCAGGAAGGTATTTTAAGTTTGATGCAGATGGCGAAAACAAGTATTGCTCTTCAGCAGTTTGGTGAGGAGGGGGGATTGTTCATATCAGTGATGACGCATCCGACGACAGGCGGCGTTTCAGCTAGCTTTGCTTCTTTAGGTGATTACAATTTGGCCGAGCCTGGTGCGCTAATTGGATTTGCTGGTCGCAGTGTTATTGAGCAGACCATTCGTCAGGAGCTGCCGGAAGATTTTCAAACCGCTGAATTTTTAATAAAGCATGGCCAGTTGGATGCGGTCGTTTCAAGATTGGATATGAAAGAAAAACTAACGACAATTTTAAAAATACATAAGCAAGGTGGTGATTTGGAATGGTTGCAAGTCTAGAGTTTGAGCGCCCGATTATTGAACTCAGAAATAAGCTGGATGAATTAATAAGATTAACTGCAGAAGCGAATGTTGATTTGACAGCAGAAATTGAAAGTCTTGAAATGAGGCTGCAAAAACTCGAAAATGAAATTTATGAAAATCTGAAACCTTGGGACCGTGTCCAGATTGCCCGTCATCCATCGAGACCGACAACGCTCGATTATATCTCATATTTATTTACTGATTTCTTTGAATGCCACGGAGACCGCTTATATGGTGATGATGAGGCTATTGTAGGAGGTATCGCTTTCTATAAAGGGTTACCCGTAACCGTAATCGGTCATCAAAGAGGAAAAGATACGAAAGAAAATATTCGTCGCAATTTCGGAATGCCTCATCCTGAAGGGTACCGTAAAGCGTTAAGACTAATGAAGCAGGCTGAAAAATTTAATCGTCCTGTTATATGCTTTATTGATACAAAAGGGGCATATCCCGGCAAAACAGCTGAGGAACGCGGCCAAAGCGAGGCAATTGCCCGAAACCTATTTGAAATGTCTGGCTTAAAAGTGCCGATTGTTTGTATAGTCATCGGTGAAGGTGGAAGCGGAGGCGCACTAGGTTTGGGGATCGGTGATAAGCTCCTCATGCTTGAAAACTCTACTTACTCGGTGATTTCTCCTGAAGGATGTGCAACCATACTCTGGAAGGATTCATCGAAAGCGAAACAGGCAGCTGAAAGCATGAGAATTACAGCACAGGATTTAAAAGAGTTGAATGTAATCGATGATATTATCGAAGAAGTGAAAGGCGGAGCGCATCGCAGCGCCATGGAGCAGTCACAGTATATTGATCGGCACCTGCAAAAGACTCTTGCTGAATTAATGAAGCTTGAAACGTCAAATTTACTGGCGAGCAGATATAATAAGTATCGTATGATTGGAAAGTTTGCTTTTACGCAAACGGAGGTTGAAGTAAGGTAATGACTCATGGGGCTATTCTAAAAAGTGATGAAAATCGCTTTTAGAATGCCTCTTTATTTTTGGTTTAATTTGAATTGTATGAATACAGTGGGTTAAAATGGAATAATATACATAAATAATGATAGTTTTTTAAAATTTTATATACTGTGAATAAAATATGTTAAATGTTTCACATATAGTCTTTACGAAACGTTTAAAGTCATTTAGAATGTATAGTCGAAAGAGAAGGGCTAATTATAAAAATTCTTCTTAACAAAATATTTATAATGTGTAATCTGCTTTCATAAAACTTTACGTTGTTACAAAGGATAAGCTTATACGATTTATTGTTTCCTTTAACTTTTTAGGATGATTGGAACCGTTTCGTACATAATAGCTAATGAAATTTATCCGCTTATTCCTACAAAAGAATTTGTATATAGAGGTGAATGTGATGAAGAGAATTGGTGTTTTAACAAGTGGTGGAGATGCTCCAGGAATGAATGCTGCTGTACGTGCAGTTACTCGTAAAGCAATTTACCACGGTTTGGAAGTATATGGTATTTATCACGGTTATCAAGGTTTGATGGAAGGCGATATAAAACGACTTGAACTTGGTTCAGTTGGGGATATTATTCAACGCGGAGGAACAACTTTATTCTCTGCTCGTTGCCCAGAGTTCAAAACTAGAGAAGGTCAACTTCAAGGGATTGAACAGTTAAAAAAACACGGAATCGATGCTCTAGTTGTAATTGGCGGAGATGGCTCATACATGGGGGCAAAAGCTCTGACAGAACACGGATTCCCTTGCATTGGCGTACCTGGAACAATTGATAATGATATTCCAGGCACAGAGTTCACGATTGGTTTCGATACAGCTTTAAATACAGTTATTGATGCAATTGATAAAATTCGCGATACAGCTACATCTCATGAAAGAACGTATGTTATTGAAGTTATGGGACGAAATGCCGGCGATATCGCTCTTTGGGCAGGTCTTTCAGGCGGTGCGGAAACAATTATGATTCCGGAGGAGGATCACGATATCGAGGATGTTGTTGCCAAATTAAAACGCGGTCATGAACGCGGCAAAAAGCACAGCATCATCGTCGTTGCTGAAGGTGTAGGCAGCGGTGTTGAAATCGGCAAAAAGATTGAAGAAATGACTTCATTTGATACTCGTGTAACAGTTCTAGGTCACGTTCAACGTGGCGGTTCTCCTACAGCAGCTGACCGTGTATTGGCTAGTCGCTTAGGGGCAAAAGCAGTAGAACTTTTACTTGAAGGAAAAGGTGGAAGAGCAGTAGGTATTGAAAAGAACGAGCTAGTCGATTACGATATCATTGAGGCTCTTGGAAGACCGCACAAAATTGATGATAAGATGTATCAATTATCACAAGAATTATCTATTTAATTTTATTGTTATTTGAAATACAAAAAGGAGGCTATTTAGCCAAATGCGTAAAACGAAGATTGTATGTACGATTGGTCCTGCAAGTGAATCTTTAGAAAAACTTTCAAGCTTAATGGAAGCTGGCATGAACGTATGCCGTTTAAATTTCTCTCATGGTAGTCATGAAGAGCATGCTGCTCGAATTAAAACAATTCGCGAAGCTTCAGAAAAAACTGGTAAAAAAGTAGCGATTCTTCTTGATACAAAAGGTCCGGAGATCCGTACTAACGATATGGAAAACGGTGCTGTTGAACTAAAAACGGGTGCTAACATCATCATTTCAACAACTGAAGTATTAGGAACTGCTGAGAAGTTCTCTATTACATATGGCGAGTTAATCAACGATGTTGAAGTTGGATCTCGCATCCTTCTAGACGATGGCTTAGTTGGTCTTGAGGTAACAAAGCTTGACAAAGAAAAAGGAGAAATTCATACAGTTGTACTGAATGACGGCATCCTAAAAAATAAAAAAGGTGTAAACGTTCCTGGCGTTTCTGTTAACCTTCCTGGTATCACAGAAAAAGACCGCGAAGATATCCTGTTCGGTATTGAACAAAACGTTGATTTTGTTGCTGCTTCTTTCGTTCGCCGCGCTTCTGACGTATTGGAAATTCGCGAACTGTTAGATAACAATGGCGGTAAACACATTAACATTATTCCTAAAATTGAAAACCAAGAAGGCGTAGATAACATCGACGATATTCTTGAAGTTTCTGAAGGATTAATGGTTGCTCGTGGTGACCTAGGGGTAGAGATTCCTGCAGAAGAAGTACCTTTAGTACAAAAACAATTGATTAAAAAATGTAACGCATTAGGTAAGCCTGTTATTACAGCTACTCAAATGCTTGATTCTATGCAACGCAACCCTCGACCTACTCGTGCGGAAGCTTCTGACGTTGCCAATGCGATCTTTGATGGAACAGATGCAATTATGCTTTCTGGTGAGACAGCTGCAGGTTCTTACCCTGTCGAAGCGGTTCAAACAATGCATAACATCGCATCTCGCACTGAATCTGCATTGAACCATAAAGAATTGATTTCTAAACGCAGCAAAGACAGCGAGCACACAATTACAGACGCTATCGGACAATCTGTTGCTTACACTACTTTAAACCTAGATGCTAACGCAATCATCACTCCGACTGAATCTGGCTACACTGCTCGTATGATTTCTAAATATCGTCCAAAAGCGCCAATCGTTGCAATTACTTCTGATGAAAAAGTAGCGCGCCGTTTAGCTCTTGTATGGGGTGTTAAACCTTTAGTAGGACCAAGAACAAACTCTACAGATGAAATGCTTGATAATGCAGTACAACAAAGCATTAACTCTGGTGTAGTTAACTACGGCGATACTGTAGTTATCACAGCAGGTGTTCCGGTTTCTGAAGTAGGTACAACTAACATGATGAAAATTCAAGTGCTTGGGAACACAATTCTAAAAGCACAAGGAATCGGCCGCAAAAAAACTATGGGTAAAGTAGTAATTGCGAAAAATGCTCAAGAAGCAAATGAAAAAGTACAACAAGGAGACATTCTTGTAACGCTTGGCTCTGACAAAGACATGATGCCTGCTATCGAGAAGTGTGGAGCACTTATTACAGTAGAAGGCGGTTTAACTAGCCATGCTGCTGTTGTGGGTGTAAACCTTGGTATTCCTGTAATCGTAGGCGCTCACGATGCGATGACAGCTCTTAAAGAAGGTCAAACAGTAAGTGTTGACGCACAACGCGGCATCATCACAGACGGCAAATCTAACGTATTATAAGAAAAGCGGAAGCTGCCCGTTTAGCCCCGACCTGCATAAGCCGAATCACGCAGGAAATTGTAAGATTTCTGGAGTGATTTGGCTTATGACCTCGAGGGGCTGGCCGCTGCAGCTAGACATATAGAAAAACTGTCACCGGTCCTTTTTCATCAAGAATATACTGCTTTTGAATTTACATCGATGAAAAAGGAGCCATGCGGCAGGACTAAGACAGCCACGCCGTGAAACCAGCTCATGGTTTCACAGAGGGGATGGCTTAGGACCTAGCGTGGCAGGTGTAAGGTTAGACATATAGAAAAACCGTCACGGTTATGAAAAAAGAAGGCAAAAATGCCTTCTTTTTTCATTAGGAGAAAATGCAATTAAATGTATAATATAATTAGACAGGCGGAGGTGATTGTTTTGAAATATTTCCTTTGGCTTTTTATAGTTTTGCCGGCATGTGAACTAGGAGTGCTTTTATGGTCGGGCAGAACGTTTGGCGTACTGGCTACGGTAGCGATGATTATCTTAACCGGGATTGGCGGAGCCTATTTAGCGAAGTACCAAGGGTTATTGACGGTAAGAAAAGTTCAGGAACAATTAAACAGAGGCATTATGCCTGGAGAAGAAATGGTGAATGGAGTATGTATTTTACTGGGAGGCTTGCTGTTGATTTCTCCCGGTTTTATTACTGATTTATTAGGCCTTCTATTACTGCTCCCATTTACGAGAAACTTCATAAAACCTATCATTAAAAGAACGCTCTATAAAAGAGCGCAACGCAACACAATTACTATCATCGGATAATATTGTTAATGAAATTAATATAGTGAAATGAAGATTAGAACTGTTCCGGCTGCAAAAGCAATCTTGAGATATTCTCAGAGGGGTGCCTTGCTGACTAAGAACAGTTCCTTTCTTTTTTACTTCCTTAAGAGTATGCACTTCATAAAAAAGGACCGGTGCCGGTTTTTATTACACTATAAGAAAACATAAATCGGCAACGAGGGAAGAATCGACGTAGTCGCCAATTTTAAGTCTATAGTATAAGTGCAACTAGACCTTTGCCTGCGCCTTATCAGGCTTGCCAAAGGCAAGTTTTCTTTATCCTTTTATAAAATCCCATATATCGCGAAAGACATTGCTGTTATGCAGCGCGGTTAATATAACTAAAGCGATTGGGCCGGCTATTAATCCAAGAAAACCGAATAATTTGTAACCGACGAAGAGAGAGATGAGTGTAGCAAGCGGATCAATACCAATGCTTGATGACAATACTTTCGGTTCCATGATTTGTCTTTGAATTATGACTATGACATATAAAATGGATAGTGCAATTGCCTGGCTGTATTCCCCGGTCACTATTTCATAGATAATCCACGGCACAAAAACTGTCCCGCTTCCCAAGTAAGGAAGCAAATCAAGCAATCCGGTCAATAAAGCAATTGTAATAGCATATTCAACCCGAAGGATTAAAAGGCCGGCTAAAACTAGGATTGTAGTAAACATGACTAAAGTGAACTGTGCTTTCAGAAAGCCGAAAAAAGCTTTCTTTAAATCAATTAATACATAGCCGATACTGACCTTTACTTTTCCGGGAATGGATTTACTGAAAAACAGCCGGATTTTATTCCAATCATTGCTTATGAAAAAGGTAGCGAGAATAGAAAAGACGATAACCGTAGCAGCGTTTGGAAACCATCCAATAAATTTAGGTATCTTCTGAAAAAAGTCTTGAATGAAGTTACCGAGCGAAGTCGTTAGCGCCGTTCCGATATTTTGGATGTTCTCTAAGATGGTCGTTTGTTGTTCTTGATCGAGCGAGCTGAATAAGGCGGATACTCTTTCAATAAAGGGCATAACGGTAAACATAATGAAGTTCTCGCCAATAGTGAGGAATGTACCTAATTGTTCGGGCAGATGATGGCTTAAATAGTTGGCGCCTGCGATAATCTCTGTAATTAAAAGCGTAATTATTCCGGCGAAAGCAGAAAATATACTGAACAACGCTATAATAACAGCCAATGCGCGTGGAAGTTTGGCTTTTATCTGCAAAAATTGAACTAGAGGATTGATTAAATAAGCTAGTCCAAAAGCGATGATGAAGGGATATGCATATTTGGCGAGCAAGGTTAAGGCAGCCGTCAATCCTATGAGTATCGCAAGGACATAGAAAGCACGGATGAATCGATGTAGGTAGATTGGGTTCAAAGAGTGTCCCTCCTTCTCTTCTTGTGTGAATACCAAAAGAACTATATGCAATAAATTACATATTAATCCTTATATGAATATGATATTAAATTGCGAAATAGAGCAGAAAAGAGGAAACAACATGTTATTTTTATTATTATTGCTGACTATAGCCCTTATTGCGAAGAATAATTCGTTATTAGTAGCAGTCGGCTTTTTACTTATCGTTAAGGTGCTTGGCCTTGGAGATAAAGTATTGCCCTTTATTCAGGGAAAAGGTATTAATATCGGAGTGACAATCATTACTATTGCTGTACTAGTTCCGATTGCTACAGGAGCGATCGGGTTCAAAGATTTATATGAAGCACTTAAGTCACCTTATGCATGGATTGCGCTTGCATCCGGAATTGCAGTTGCTCTAATCGCTAAAAACGGAGTCACTTTGCTAGAAAGTGACCCTCACATTACGGTAGCTTTAGTAATCGGTACTGTGTTAGCCGTTGCTTTGTTTAAAGGTGTGGCAGTTGGCCCGCTGATCGGTGCGGGAATCGCATACATGGCTATGAAATTTTTCGAGTTATTTTGACATTAAACTACGAAAAATTCTTCTGAACGTATCAAAAAATAGGATGATTTCGTCATTTTTTTGAATGATATAAAAATAAAATTTAAAACCCCAAAACCTAATGGTTATGGGGTTTTGTTCACACTTTTTTCACTTTCTTTCCACGGTTGTAATATTATTTTTCTATAAATTTAGTAGCTTTTGATTTTCAAAAATATAATTATTGTTTATAATAAACTCGAAAGCGTGATTCTTTATTATATTATTAATTTTAAGAATAGTAGGTCTTGTTGACGAAAATGTGAATGAGAGAAAGCTTTCGTTTTTGAATATTTACATGATAGCGTTAACACTATATCAAACTCATAATGACTATCGGGATATATGTCGGAGTTAAGTATAGCGCTTTCAAAAGGCGAAGTTTATCTTCGCAACATAAATAAACGGATAACAATCCGTATACTCCAGAACGTTCGTTGATCAAAAGGTCATATGGGTAAGGGGAAATTATTCATTTAAAGGAGAGATTCTAAATGACAGTAACAAAAGGTCTCGAGGGGATTGTAGCTACAACTTCATCTATCAGTTCAATTATTGATGACACATTAACTTATGTAGGCTATAACATTGATGATTTAGCGGAAAATGCAACTTTTGAAGAAGTAATCTATTTATTATGGCACCGTAGATTGCCTAATAAAGTAGAATTAGAAGACTTAACTTCTCAAATTGCTAACAATATGGAGATTCCACAAGCAATTATTGATCACTTTAAAATGTATGACATAAAAACAGTGCATCCAATGGCTGCATTGCGTACGGCTATTTCTTTCTTAGGTTTATACGATGAAGAAGCTGAAGTGATGGAAAGCGATGCAAACTACCGTAAAGCAATCCGTATCCAAGCTAAAATCCCAACAATCGTAACAGCTTTCTCAAGAATCCGTAAAGGTTTAGAGCCTGTTGCACCACGTAAAGATTTGAACTTTGCTGCTAACTTCTTATACATGTTAAGTGGTGAAGAGCCATCTGAAATCGCTATCGAAGCATTCAACAAAGCATTAGTACTTCATGCTGACCATGAGTTGAACGCATCTACATTCACTGCTCGTGTATGTGTAGCGACACTTTCTGATGTATATTCAGGTGTTACATCTGCAATCGGCGCTCTTAAAGGTCCTTTACACGGAGGAGCTAACGAAGCGGTAATGAAAATGTTATCTGAAATCGGTTCATTAGAAAACGTTGAGCCTTATATCAACGGTAAACTAGCTAACAAAGAAAAAATTATGGGCTTCGGACACCGCGTATACCGTAATGGTGACCCACGTGCGAAACACTTGAAAGCAATGTCTAAAAAATTGACTACGTTAACTGGTCAACCTGAGTACTATGAAATGTCTGTAAAAATCGAAGAGTTGGTAACTTCTAAGAAACCATTACCGCCAAACGTTGATTTCTACTCAGCATCTGTATATCACAGCTTAGGTATCGACCACGATTTATTCACGCCGATCTTCGCTGTAAGCCGTGCATCAGGCTGGTTAGCTCATATTCTTGAGCAATATGACAACAACCGTCTAATCCGTCCACGTGCTGAATATACAGGTCCTGGCATGCAAACATATGTACCAGTTGAGGAAAGATAAGTTAAAATTTTTCTCAAAATAAACAATTTGTAGTAAATTATAAATATAGAGAAAAAGGTTAGAGGTTGGTTTTCATAACAACCTACTAACCTTTGATATTGAAATTGGAGGGAATTAGTATGAGTCAGGGTGAAAAAATCACAGTTCAAAATGGAGTTCTTCAAGTTCCAAACAATCCAGTCGTACCATTCATTGAAGGCGATGGAATCGGTCCTGATATTTGGGCAGCGGCTGTACGTGTATTAGACGCAGCAGTAGAAAAAGCTTACAATGGCGAAAAGAAAATCGCTTGGAGAGAAGTACTTGCTGGGGAAAAAGCTTTCAACCAAACTGGCGAATGGCTTCCACAAGAAACTCTTGATGTAATTAACGAATACTTAATCGCAATCAAAGGGCCTCTTACTACACCAATCGGCGGAGGAATTCGTTCATTAAACGTTGCTCTTCGTCAACAATTAGATTTATTTGTATGCTTACGTCCAGTACGTTACTTCGAAGGTGTACCTTCACCGGTTAAACGCCCAGAAGATACTGACATGGTAATCTTCCGTGAAAACACTGAAGATATTTATGCTGGTATCGAGTATGCACAAGGTTCTGATGAAGCTAAAAAGCTAATCGACTTCCTACAAACTGAATTTGGCGTAAACAAAATCCGCTTCCCAGAAACTTCTGGTATCGGAATTAAACCAATTTCTGAAGAAGGTACAAAACGCCTTGTACGTGCTGCACTTAACTATGCAATTAAAGAAGGCCGTAAATCTTTAACATTGGTTCACAAAGGTAACATCATGAAATTCACTGAAGGTGCATTCAAAAACTGGGGCTATGAAGTTGCAGAACAAGAATTCGCTGATAAAGTGTTCACTTGGAACCAATACGACAAAATCAAAGAAGCTGAAGGCACAGAAGCTGCTAACAAAGCACAGGCTGCTGCAGAAGCTGAAGGCAAAATCATCGTAAAAGATTCAATCGCTGATATCTTCTTACAACAAATCTTAACTCGTCCTAAAGAGTTTGATGTAGTAGCAACAATGAACCTTAACGGTGACTACATCTCTGATGCGCTTGCTGCACAAGTTGGCGGTATCGGTATCGCTCCAGGGGCAAACATTAACTACGTAACTGGACATGCTATTTTCGAAGCTACTCACGGTACAGCTCCTAAATATGCAGGTTTAGATAAAGTTAACCCATCATCAGTATTGCTTTCTGGTGTGTTATTGCTTGAGCACCTTGGCTGGAACGAAGCAGCTGACTTAATCACTAAATCAGTTGAGCAAACAATTGCTTCTAAAGTTGTAACTTATGACTTCGCTCGTCTAATGGATGGAGCAAAAGAAGTGAAATGTTCCGAATTTGCTGATGAATTAATCAAAAACTTAGGTTAATATAGTATGTAGAAGAGGTTGTGATTCGCAACCTCTTTTTACATATTCTTTGGTAAGGAGAGGGTGGCTAAAATGACTCGTAAAAAAGTATCTGTCATCGGCGGTGGATTCACTGGAGCAACGACCGCATTTCTATTAGCGCAAAAAGAACTGAGTGATGTAGTATTGGTTGACATTCAGCCAATGGAAAATCCGACAAAGGGTAAAGCGCTTGATATGATGGAAGCTAGTCCGGTACAGGGGTTTGATGTGAAAATAACAGGCACTTCTAATTATGAAGATACAAAAGACTCGGATATCGTCATAATTACTGCCGGAATGGCACGCAAACCTGGAATGAGCCGAGATGATTTAGTCCAAACTAACCAAAAAATCGTTAAATCTATTACGCAAGAGATTGTGAAATATTCCCCAAACTGCATCATCCTTATTTTAACTAATCCGGTTGATGCCATGACTTACACAGTATTGAAAGAATCCGGTTTTCCTAAAGAACGTGTCATCGGTCAATCCGGCGTATTGGATACTGCGCGATTCCGCACATTCATTGCTGAAGAGCTTAATGTATCGGCCAAAGATATTAGCGCATTTGTGCTGGGGGGACACGGTGATGATATGGTGCCTCTGGTAAGATATTCGTACGTTGGAGGCATTCCGCTAAGTTCACTCATTCCTCTGGAGCGTTTAGAGGCAATTGTTGAGCGTACTCGTAAAGGTGGAGCCGAAATCGTCAACCTTTTAGGAAACGGCAGCGCCTATTATGCACCTGCTGCTTCATTAGTTGAGATGACAGAGGCAATTTTGAAAGATCAGCGCCGCATTCTTCCTTCAATAGCTTATCTTGAAGGGGAGTATGGTTTTCGTGACTTATGCTTAGGTGTTCCGGTTATACTTGGGGCCGGCGGAGCTGAGGAAATTGTTGAATTGGAATTGACAGCAGATGAACAAACCGCTCTGACTAAGTCGGCTGATTCAGTCCGTAATGTAATGAAGATATTAGCTTGAAATGCGAATATAGCTACTGAGAAAAACCGGGGACAGGATCCTTGGTTTTTTTTATTTGAAAAAAAACTTCTTTTTCATCGCAGTGTTTAAAGTAGTACATTTATGGTGAAAAGGACTGGTGCTGGTTTTTCTGAAAAGCTAGGAAAGCATATATTTTTTGAACGAAGATGGCTGTCTAACCTTATACCTGCCATGCTCGGAGGCCTACAGGATGTAGGTCATATCGGCGTTGCCACAGGACGTGGCGTTCTTAGCCGATGCTCCTTTTTTCACCACGCCCAATAAACCAAAACCGGATTTATTGTGCGGTTTTTCTTAGTCCTTGTCTAGCTGCAGCGGCCAGCCCCGACCAGCATTTCAGTTCCCGCTTGGCTCCTTTTTCATTGAAGTGAATTCAAGATGCAGATTCAAAAATGAAAAAGGACCGCTGACGGTTTTTCTATTTTAGTTGTGGAATTTTAATGTTTCTATTACGATAAGGGTAGTAAAGATGATTTACAGGCTCTTACGGTTTTTGGGGGAATAAGATTTTCAGGAGGGCAAAATGTCGAAAAAAGTTCTGGTAGTTGATGATGAGCAATCCATTCTTACGTTGCTTCAATACAATCTTGAACAAGCGGGTTATGAAGTCATTACTGCTGTTGATGGGGAAGAAGCGCTACATCTTGCTGAGATGGAAGAACCGGATTTGATGGTTTTGGACTTGATGCTTCCTAAGGTAGATGGAGTAGAAGTATGCAAATTAATCAGACAAAGAAAAATGGATATTCCGATTATTATGCTTACTGCAAAAGATGATGAGCTTGATAAAATTTTAGGACTGGAACTTGGGGCTGATGACTATATGACAAAGCCATTTAGTCCAAGGGAATTGCTCGCTCGCGTTAAAGCAATATTAAGACGTTCTAATGTAATAAAACAAAGCAATGATTGGGAAGAGGAAAGTGAAGAAACGATTACAATAGCAGAATTGGTTATTTATCCTCAAAAATATGAAATATATTTCCAAAAAGAAAAATTGGAACTTACACCGAAAGAATTTGAGTTGCTTTTGTACTTGGCAAGATATAAAGGAAGAGTACATACACGCGATCAACTTTTAAGCTCTGTATGGAATTATGATTTTGCAGGGGATACAAGAATTGTAGATGTTCATATTAGCCATTTGCGTGACAAAATCGAGCAGGATACTAGAAAGCCGAAATACATTAAAACAATCAGAGGACTTGGCTACAAATTAGAGGAGCCAAAGGATGCATGATGAAATTTCGTTCTAAGCTGCTGCTGGCAATTGTTTCGCTTATTGCCTTTGTAGTGACTTTACTTTCTGTTTTGCTCGTAACATTATTTGAACGGCATAATTATAAAAATTTTAAAGACGAACAAGAAAAACAGGTTGCCAGCATAGCTGCCTATGTCGAGCATCATGGTGGGGTAACGGCATTTGCAGAAAGCGGACAAGTTTCCAGTTTGGAGATGACCGGATCAAGTGTCGCGATAGTTACTGCTAATGGCGAAATCTTGTTTATGGACAATCCTCCGGAAGTGCTATCCATAGATAGGCATGAGGCTAATTTGACAGAATTGGCTGAAGCGCATACGGAAGAAATGAAGAAGGTTGATGGTGGGTTAAATCTTTATTATTTTCCTGTAACGGTAATCGGGAGTGACAGTGAAATTGAAGGTAGCGTCATATTAACATCTGAACTTCAAGATATAAAGCATTTAGATGATAATGCATGGTATTTAATTGTTGCGACCATTGGATTCTCTTTAGCAATCATTGTCATCATTACGAATAAAATTGCAACCCGATTCACAAAGCCGATTGAAGCGGCTACAAATACAGCGATTGAACTTGCGAAAGGAAACTTTAAAGCAAGAACGTATGAAGACCCTTCCGAGGAAACAAGATTGCTGAGTTCTTCTATTAATGTGCTTGCACGTAACTTACAAGAAATGGAAATTTCTCAAGAAACACAGCAGCATAGACTGCTTACATTAATTGAAAATATCGGCAGTGGGGTATTGCTGATTGACAGTAAAGGTTATATTACGTTAATGAATAAAACGTATAAGCAGTTGTTCAATGTATCTTCTAACGATTATTTGTATCACCTGTATTATGAAGTGCTGCAATATGAGGATGTCTCTCATTTAATAGAAGAAATTTTTATCACTGAGAAAAGCGTCAAAAAGCAGCTGGTGTTATCACAGCAAATCGAAAGAAAACATTTCGAGGTATATGGTGCGCCAATCATAGGAAATGTTGATGAGTGGAAAGGGATTGTTCTCGTATTCCATGACATTACTGAATTGAAAAGACTTGAACAGATGCGTCAAGACTTCGTTGCGAATGTGTCCCATGAATTGCGGACACCGATTACATCGGTAAAAGGTTTTTCAGAAACATTGCTTGATGGCGATTTGAAAAATGAGAAGATCATTAGAGATTTCCTGACGATTATACTGAAGGAAAGCGAAAGAATGCAGGCTCTCATTCAGGAGCTTCTTGAGCTGTCAAAAATTGAAAATCAAGAATTTAAGCTATCGCTGACAAAGGTAGACTTGAATAACATTGTCAGTGAAACAGAGAAAATGTTTAACCGAAAGGCGGAGAAGAAAGGGATCGATTTGCGACTGGAGCTATGTGATGATCCTGTCATCATTGATGCCGATCCTTACCGCTTAAAGCAAATCTTTATTAATTTAATCAGCAATGCGATCAACTACACACCGACGAATGGAAAAGTCGATGTCTTCGTTTCTCAAAATGAAAAATATGCTTTTGTTGAAGTGAAGGATACAGGAGTTGGCATTGAGAAAAGCGAAATTCCACGTATTTTTGAACGATTTTACCGGGTGGATCGTGCGAGAAGCCGTAATTCCGGTGGAACAGGTCTCGGTTTGGCAATCGTCAAGCATTTAGTGGAAGCGCATAAAGGCTATATCACGGTTGAAAGCGAGAGAGGCAAAGGCACTTCCTTTATTGTAAGGTTAAGAAAAAGAAGGAAATAGCACGAATTTACACAAATATAATATAACGTTAATTCTGCCTTTACATTCATTGGTTATACTAATCATTGAAAACCGCTTTAACCAAGAGCCAAGATAAAGCAAGGACTACCCCGTCCTTGCTTTTTCGCTTTTTACAATAAGATAAGTATAAATAAAAGAGGTGAATTGAAGTAGCAAAATCATGTTAAAAAAGGACCAGTGACGGTTTTTCTCATAGGTTTTTCTTTGAAGAAGAGAACATGATAAAATAGAACATAATAAGTGTGTTTATTATCGCTATTTGACGAATTACATAGAGGACACTGCTCGAGGAGGAAAAATAGTTGAAAAAGAAATTAATGCTGATAGACGGAAATAGTATTGCCTATCGTGCTTTTTTTGCCTTGCCGTTATTGAATAATGATAAAGGTATTCATACAAATGCGATTTACGGCTTCACGATGATGCTTTCTAAAATGATTGAAGAAGAAAAGCCAACGCATATATTAGTAGCATTTGATGCTGGCAAAACGACGTTCAGACATGAAACTTTTAAAGAATATAAAGGTGGCCGTCAAAAAACGCCGCCAGAATTGTCAGAGCAGTTTCCGTTTATTCGCGAATTGATTGATGCATACGGTATTCAGCGTTATGAACTGCCTAATTATGAGGCGGATGATATTATCGGTACGCTATCACTACAAGCGGAACAAGAGGGCTTTGAAGTGAAAATTATTTCTGGAGATAAAGATTTAACGCAGCTAGCTTCAGAGCATGTCACAGTCGGAATTACACGTAAAGGCATTACCGATATCGAAAATTACACGCCGGAGCATATTCAGGAGAAGTATGGCTTAACGCCGCTGCAAATTATCGACATGAAGGGATTAATGGGCGATACATCCGATAATATCCCAGGCATACCGGGAGTAGGCGAAAAAACAGCGCTGAAATTGCTGCATGAATTTAATTCAGTCGAGAATGTTTTAGATTCTGTGGACGAAGTAAGCGGTAAAAAGTTGAAGGAAAAGCTGATTGAGCATAAAGACTTAGCTCTCATTTCAAAGCAACTAGCGACGATTACGAGAGAAGCCCCGGTTGATATTAAAATTGAAGACATCAGCTTTGAAGGTACAGATCAAAATAAGCTGATCCATTTGTACAAGGAATTAGGCTTCCAATCATTGCTAGATAAAATGGATGCTGTCAGCACCGAAGAAGAGGATATTTCTTTTGATGAAGTGACTTTTGAAACAGTCACTGACATTACAGAGGATCTGTTTGCAGACGATAATAGTTTCTATGTCGAAATTATCGAAGACAACTACCAGCATGCCGATATATTAGGTTTTGCTGTTAGTAACGGGAAAGGCACGTATTATTTCTCATATGAAACGGCTATCTCATCAGATGTATTTAAAAAATGGGCGGAAGATGAATCAAGCAAGAAGTATGTGTTTGATGCAAAAAGATCGATTGTTGCGCTTCATAAAAGAGGCATTGAATTGAAGGGAATCGAATTTGATCTTCTAATCGCTTCTTATGTATTAAACCCTGCCGACCAAGGTGAGGATTTAGCTGCGATGGTCAATAAAGTGCTTGGAACATCTGTTCAGTCAGATGAGGCTTTTTACGGCAAAGGAGCAAAAAGGGCGGTTCCTGGAGAAGACGCTCTATCTCAACATTTGGCGAACAAAGCTCTAACTCTTTATGAAGTGAAAGATCAAATGGTAAAAGATCTGGAAGCAAATGAACAGCTGAAGCTTGTTGATGATTTGGAGTTGCCTTTATCGCTCATTTTAGCGGAAATGGAAATCAAAGGTGTCAAAGTTGAGCGTGAAACATTACAAAAAATGCAAGAAGAGATGGCTATTAAGCTAACGCAAATCGAAAAAGAAATTTATGAACTTGCCGGAGAGGCATTCAATATTAATTCTCCGAAGCAATTAGGTGTTATTTTATTTGAGAAGCTGAATTTGCCGGTCATTAAGAAAACGAAAACCGGTTATTCTACTTCAGCAGATGTTCTTGAAAAGCTAGAAAGCCGTCACGAAATCATCGAGAAAATTTTGGAATACCGTCAACTTGGCAAGCTGCAGTCGACTTATATTGAAGGTTTGCTGAAAGTGATTGAGCCGGAAACAGGAAAAATCCATACCCGCTTTAATCAAGCGTTAACGCAAACTGGCAGATTGAGTTCCACGGACCCTAACTTACAAAACATTCCGATTCGCCTAGAGGAAGGACGTAAAATCAGACAAGCATTTGTACCGTCTCAGCCAGGCTGGTCGATTTTTGCAGCCGATTATTCACAAATCGAATTGCGCGTGCTAGCACATATTGCTCAAGATTCAGGTTTAATCGAAGCTTTCCGTGAGGATATGGATATTCACACAAAAACAGCAAGTGATGTGTTTGGTGTCCCGCCGGAAGAAGTGACTTCTTTAATGAGAAGACATGCGAAAGCGGTCAACTTCGGTATCGTTTACGGAATCAGCGATTATGGATTATCTCAAAGCCTTGGTATCACAAGAAAAGAAGCGGCTCAATTCATTGATAAGTATTTAGCGAGCTTCCCTGGTGTAAAAGAATATATGTCTGAAATCGTCAGAGAAGCGAAAGAGAAAGGCTACGTTACAACTTTATTGCATCGTCGCCGTTATTTACCGGATATCACAAGCCGCAACTTCAATTTGCGCAGCTTTGCTGAACGTACAGCGATGAATACACCAATTCAAGGAAGCGCAGCAGATATTATTAAGCTTGCGATGATTAACATGAGCGAGCGTCTTAAGAAAGAAAATCTTCAAGCAAAGCTTCTTCTTCAAGTGCACGATGAATTGATCTTTGAAGTTCCACCGGAAGAGATTGAGATTTTGGAAAGAATCGTACCGGAAGAAATGGAGAATGCAATTACTCTTGAAATACCGCTTAAAGTTGATTATTCATATGGTCCGACATGGTATGACGCGAAATAATACAGAACAAAGGACCGGTGCCGGTTTTGCTTAGATAAATATGTATCTTTGTATTTAGATAACTGTCTAACCTTACACCTGTCATGCTCGGTCCTAAGCCGTTTCGAACAAGAAACCAAAGTCGGGTTTCTTGTCGCCCCGTCTTAGTCTTGCCGCATGACTCCTTTTTGATTTGCAAAAGTTATGTATGATGGGGTAAGTATAAGGCTGAGTTACACATTAAAAAGGTGCATAAAACAAATAAAATGTACCCTATAGAGTAGACACTTTAAAAAAAGGTCTACCTATGGGGTACATTTTTTATATAATGAAACAAACATCAAAGAAATACTGGGGAAATTATGAGTAAAAA
>NZ_JACXSI010000041.1 GCF_014712675.1 Peribacillus faecalis
AATTCAGCTCATTCTAACGGGTATTTCACATTTATTTGATTCAAACGGCATAGCAATTCTACGAAAAACAGAGAAAAACAAAGAAAAACCTTACTTTATAGAGGGAGTATAAAATTTTTGAACTTAGATAGCTGTCTAACCTTATATCTGACATGCTCGGAGGCCTACAGGATGGAGGTCATATCGGAGTTGCAACAGGAAGTGGCGCCTTCAGCCGATGTCCCCTTTTCCCACTCCTCTCAAGAAACTAAAAGGGTTTCTTGGGAGGATGTGAGTCATAGCGAAGTTGCTACAGGACGTAGCATCGTCCTTAGTCGCTGGTTCTTACTTGCGGTCCGCTTTCGCTTTTCGTTTTTTCTTATTTAATAGACTGCTCTTAAGAAGAAAAATGTATTGATTGCATTGATGCCTTGGATAATGAAGAACACGCCCATTGCGACAACAATACCAATCACGCCGATAATCGGATTTGAAAGCATTACGAATCCGAATACAGTTGTAATGACACCAAAAGTAAGAATCCACACCCAGTTAGATATTTCAGCTTTCTTCACGGCAAAGGCCGCAATAATACGGACAAGCCCGGAAAAGATAACCCAAATTCCGAACATTGCTGTCAGCGTAAGAACGGTCATTCTGCTGTTCAATAGGATAATGACAGCAATTAGTGTTGTCACAATCCCTTCGATTAAAACCCAAGCACTGGTATACGTATAATTGACAATATAATTGACAATTAAGAAAATACCATTAATCATCAACAATACTCCGATAAATGACGTGAAAGTCAGCAATGATATCGCAGGATGAAACAAGAACCAGACACCTAAAAATAACATTGCGACCCCGGAAATCATAACTAACCACGTCCATGTTTTTTTCATCATATTCAGTCCTTCCTATTTTTTATATGTTTTATGCAATAATTGATTGGCGAAAGATCTAGTATGTTTATACCCGTTTATACAGAGGATAAAATAGTAAACTTTTAGACTTGTATGGTTATATATGAATTGGAATAGGGCAAACCTTTACAACATACGTTAGAAAGTAAAAGTTGCTTAAATAAGGTGGGACAACGATGTTAAAAACAAAAATCATCGCTGAAATAGCCAATGCGCACCAAGGTGATGTATATAATCTTAAAGAGTTAATTATTGAAGCGGCAAAAGCGGGCGCTGACGCGGTCAAGTTTCAATGGTATAAATACGATTCTATAGCAACACCGGATTATGAATGGTATGAGGCATATGCAAAGTTATTTATTAATGAGGTCGATTGGGAAGAAATCATTCAAATGACAATGCATGCAAATTTAGAAATATGGATCGATAATTTAGATAACTGGGGATTAGAAATGGCAAGAAAGCATCTTGGAAACATTACCGGCTTTAAAATACCGCGTATGTTAACCCAATCGGAATTCTTCATGAAAGAAATTCTTACATTAAATAAGCCAATTCTATTAGAAGTCGGCGGCTGGTATGATTGGGAAATTGAACAAATACTTCAATATATTCAGAGTCTGACAAATGTGCCTGTTACCTTGTTGTATGGATTTCGAGGTTATCCGACAGATGAAGAAGATATTAATTTGGCTAGATTAATTTATATAAAAGAAAGGTTCAAATGCGAGGTCGGATTAGCCGATCATGAAGAAGCGGGGAGACCATTAGCAATCGACTTGCCTGTTCATGCTTACTTTGCGGGTGCAACAGTTATTGAAAAGCATCTCACACTTAATCGGGCTTTATTGGGCTATGACTATTATTCTTCATTGCAGCCGAGCGAATTTCGGCAAATGGTTGTTAAACTGAGGCAGGCAGAAGTTATAATGGGCAACCGGACTGTAAACGAAGCGCAACGAAACTATTTTAAAGATGCGTTTAATGTTGTCGCAAATCAAGATATTAGAGAAGGAGAAGTCATAACTTTTGAAAAGGTGATGTATAAAAAATCAAGCGACAGCCGTGGTTACAAGCCAGTAGAGTTTGAGAGAGATTTGCCTCTTATTTCAAAGAAAAACTTGACAATGGATCAATGCATTACACCTCAAGATGTAGAGCAACTGAAAGTGTTTAACGAGTTGCATAAAAGATTAGATAGAAATGAAATGGGAAAACTAATCGATCTAATACGTATGAATAATTTGAGGAAGTAGCCTTACATCTGACAAAACAACATGATGTAAGGCTTTTTTTATATGTCTAACCTTACACCTGCCATGCTTAGTCCTCCCGCATTGCTCCTTTTGATTTACGACATACAATAAGAAGGTAATCATCTAAAGATAACTGCAAATTTTGAGTGTAAGCTATACCAAAAGGACCGGTGACGATTTTTCTTTTTGATTACTTTTCATTGTAGAAGGGTAAAAACTAGAAACGGCATAGAGTTTGTCTTTTTACTTTTGGAGGGTGTTGTTATGGGGAGCAACAAAGAAAGATTGTGGCATGCGCAATCGCAAGAAGAGATAATAGAGAAGCTTCAGACAAGTAAGGAGGGGCTTTCAGAAAGCGAGGCGAATAAGAGGTTAGTAGAGTACGGAAAAAATGAACTTAGACAAATAAAGGCGAAATCGATTTGGGCGATGCTCGTTGAACAGCTGACTGACCCGATGATTTTAATATTACTTGCAGCTTGTATTCTATCATTCGTTATGCATGAAATTGTTGAAGGTTCCGTTATCATTTTTATCGTTATTTTAAATGCGGTAATCAGTATCGTCCAGGAGAAGAAGGCGCAAGGATCGCTTGAAGCGCTCCGGAAAATGAATTCACCGACAGCGCGTGTGAAGCGGGAAGGAAAGGAAGAGCTGGTTCCCGCAAGTATGCTTGTACCTGGAGACATTGTGCTTCTGGATGATGGTGCGATGGTACCGGCCGATCTTCGTCTAATTCAAACATCCAATTTGAAAATTCAAGAAGCATCGCTAACCGGAGAATCAGTTCCTGTTGAAAAAGATGCCGGAGAGGTTTGTCTTGAAGATTGTCCGCTAGGCGATCGTATCAATATGGCTTATAGTTCTTCAATTGTTTCCTATGGGCGCAGTGTCGGGGTTGTTGTAGAAACCGGCATGAATACCGAAGTCGGCAATATTGCCAATCTGTTGAAATCTCAAGATGAATTCGATACGCCGTTAAAACGGAAGCTTGCAGCTGTTGGGAAAACGCTCAGCATAGTCGGCATCTTATTATGTGTGATTATTTTTGTGATAGGTTTGTTTTACGGAAAACCGATTTTACCGCTATTTATGACAGCCATTTCACTGGCTGTTGCCGTAATCCCGGAGGGGTTGCCTGCGACAGCGACAATTGTCATGGCGCTTGGCGTTCAGCGTATGGCGAAGCGGAATGCGTTAATCCGCAAATTGCCGGCTGTTGAAACATTAGGTAGTGCTTCCGTCATTTGCTCGGATAAAACTGGAACATTGACGCTTAATAAAATGAATGTTACCCAGCTTGCTGTCGCGGAGGATTTTGAAAAAGGACAAGCTTGCTCTGTTGCAGTAGCAGAGGCGAAAAAGTATAAAGATATTATATACGGAGGCGCGCTTTGTAATGATGCCAGCTTAAATCCGGAAAACCCGGATACTGTCATAGGCGACCCGACAGAAGGGGCCTTTATCTACCTGGCTGATTACTTCGGTGAAAATCAGACTGTACTTAAAGCAAAATATCCACGTCTTTTTGAACAGCCGTTCGACTCGGTTCGGAAAATGATGACGACTGTGCATGATATAGATGGGGAAGTTATCGCTTATGTGAAAGGAGCGGTTGATGAAGTATTGCCATTATGTACAAGCATTGCCACGGCAGAAGGAGAAAGACCAATTACTGAAAACGATATAATCCGCATTAAAAACATTTTCCATGAAATGTCTGAACAGGCACTCCGTGTTCTTGGGTTTGCCAAACGCAGTTTACCGAAAGTACCAGATGGAGATGTCGAAAATGAGCTTACTTTCATTGGTGTCGTCGGTATGATTGACCCGCCTCGAAAAGAAGTTATAGAGGCAATCCGGACATGTAAAACTGCTGGCATTCGTACTGTCATGATAACAGGCGACCATCGTCTGACGGCGCTCGCGATTGCTAGTGAGCTTGGCATTTTTGAAGAAGGCAATATTGTTGTGTCAGGTGATGAACTGAACAAAATGAGCGACGGTGAATTAGACAAAATTGTTGCTAAGGCAACAGTGTTTGCCCGTGTGTCGCCTAATGATAAGCTGCGTATTATTGCATCGTTAAAACGTAATGGTGAAGTGGCTGCGATGACCGGTGATGGCGTCAATGACTCGCCGGCACTAAAGGCTGCAGATATCGGGGTTGCGATGGGCATTACCGGGACAGACGTCGCCAAAGATGCATCAGATATGATTTTGCTTGATGATAATTTTACGACAATTGTGGCGGCAGTCAAAGAAGGTCGCCGTATTTATCGGAATATCCAAAAAGTTATTCAATTCTTGCTTTCGGGAAACTTGGCCGAGCTGCTGACGATTATGATTGCTACAGTTCTGAACTGGGATTCTCCATTTTTAGCGATACATATTTTATGGATCAACCTTGTAACCGATACGCTTCCTGCATTGGCATTAGGTATTGATCCTCCGGGACGAAATATTATGAAGCATCAGCCTGTTCAATCGGGAACATTATTTGAGAAAGGTCTTGTCTACCGTGTAATTGTTCATGGCATGTTCATTACAGTCGCCACTGTGCTCGCTTATCGAATCGGCTACAGTTCCGTGAACCATGCTGCTGGACAAACGATGGCATTTAGTGTATTGGCGTTATCGCAAATATTGCATGCCTTCAATCAACGTTCAAATACGGACTCAATCTTCGCAAAAGGTAATGGTCAAAATATGTATTTATACGGAGCGACTCTTATTACAGCTGCCTTGTTGTTTGTAATTTTATTTATTCCGGTGTTGAGAGAGATCTTTCAATTTGCTGTCTTAAGCGAGACCCAATGGCTATGGGTAATTGCTCTATCATTACTTCCTATTGCCGGGGTAGAAATCTGTAAGTTACTGAAAATCAATGGATAACAAGCAAAGAGCCGCTAAACTTAATGAGATAGCGGCTCTTTGCTTGTGGAGTACCCTTTTAATTGGCAGATGGATTAGTTATAACATTAATTAAATGCTCAATTCTATGGGTGTACGTATGATGCTGCCGGGTTGTTTGCTGACCGATTGCTGCTATTTCCTGCAGAAGTGAAGGAGACTGCATAAAATGATTGATTTTTTTTACACAATCATTCGGACCGGAATATTGCATCTGCGACAGGAGCGGGAAATGTTCAGGCAGTTTAATATTTTGTTCAAACAATTGAAAGCCCCCGCTCGAAAAAATATCGAAAAACCGATTATTAACGCTTTTATTATGAATACGTCGTGCATTTTTATTAAGGTTGAAATTGTATTCTCTATGAGGATTAAGGATGATTTTTGCTTTGTTATAGTAAACATTGACTTCTGAGGGGGCAATCCAGCGATCGATGATGTTAATTTTACGGCTTTTTTTGTGTTTGACAGTCAAAAATTTTCTCCATTTATCTCCGATTAATCTGATTGAATAATTTGTACTGTTGAAAATTTGTTCAACAATTTCCACTCGCCCTGGATACGGATATCCGACAATTAATAAATCATCATCTTTTTTAATATTTAGCGGTTTAAATGTTTCTTCGCTTGTTCCTAACGGTAAGATGTAGACGTTACGGTAGCCGAGAGTACGATAATAATGAGCAGCTCCTTCATCAATAGTAAGAATGTAATTGGCGAACGGCAAAACTTGCAAGCTGCTGTCTGTGTAGAATGGATCTTCGGTCAGCCATATAGCAAGCGGAATGTTGTTGTCTTTAATTGTTTTTATTAAAGAGAAAGGTATTTTATTGGCTATATTCATTAATACGATATCGGGTTTGTGAGCATTAATATTGGTTGTCAGTTCACTTGGGTTCATTATTGGGGAAAAGGCTTGAAAATCAAGCCTATTATTTATTGCAGCTTCCTTAATCCACTCATCAATAAACTGATAAATCCCTTTATAGCCCGATCGAACGTAAAATACCCTCATACCCTATTAAGGAAATTGAATGGATTCAATGCGGGAAGCAAGCAATAAGATGACAGTGCCATCGCCAGGTGTTGCTGTGCCAGCTTCTCTTAGTGTAACAATACCTGTTTTTTCATCAAATGATACGAATTGTGCCGGACCGATTACATCGCCGGAAAATGTGACGATTGTGACTGTCGTACCAGGGGATAAGCCTTCTAAAATTTCTTCAAAACCAAATCTAACTCGATCATGATCTCTTCTAGACATTCTAAATCACTCCTTAAGAAATAATTAACTTTCACAATAAAATATACGTTTGAAGACCGATTTGTATGGTTGAATTGCTCATATCTATCAAAAATGATTTAAACACCTATTTTTCGTTCTTTGGACAAAAAGTTGGAAATAGATATGTCACTTTTTCAACGGTTACATAAACTATTAGAAATAAATAATAGGGGATGATGATTAAATGGGAAAATGTAAAGATTTTATGGATTCACATAATTGGGAGGTTTGCTGCTCATTTCCTTCAGAATTCAAACCTTGCAAAAAGAAAAGACGGAAACGACGCTCACCTGAATTTGGACCAGGTCCAGTAATACCTGAATTCCCTAATGACGGAGCTTTCTTCTTTAGAAATAACAGCGGTGTTATATCAGTATTGAGCAGATTGACACCTGGTACAGCTCTTAGTTCCGTCATTATAGATGGAACAGTGGTGCCGGTAACAAGCTTCGTTTCGTTCAATCGCCAAACGGGTATCGCAACTTTTGAGGGAGCAGATGGTACACTGGTTCTCGCCAATGCGAGACAAATCGATGCCATTACTTTCCCTGCTGCAACAACTGTATAAAAGAAACACATTTTGGCCTTCACTTTTCATACGAAGAGTGGAGGCCAACTTTTTGTGCTGTTAAAAAATTGCTGAAAAAAAGCTTCTATTTATATTGGAATATTAAAAACTAGGATATTGCACTATCACGCATATAAACGATTGGACATAGGATGAAAAGGAATATAAAGGGGAGTGTGAAGATGGCAAAAGTCTCAATAATAATGACAAGCTATAACAAACCTCAATATGTGGGGAATTCCATTAATGCCATTTTGAATCAGACATATAAAAATTTTGAGCTAATAATAATGGATGATAATTCGAATGAGGAAACAATTAAAGCAATTAAACCTTATTTAAATGACGCTAGAGTTAAATTTTTCCGAAGTAATATCCAAACAATGCAGCAAAGAGTAGAAAAGACACGGTATGCAGTGCTGATTAATGAAGCATTGACAAAGTGTACAGGGAAATATATTTCTTATGCGACAGACGATAATTGCTATCGTCCTGATAGGTTAGAGAAAATGGTAAAATTCTTAGAAAAATATAAACGTATTAATATTGTATATTCGGCTTCCACGGTAAGGTATATTAATTTGAAAAATGAAGTGACAAAAACATTAGTCCGAGCGACAAGAGGGATTCTTTCGATAGCACCATGTGTAGTGGATCACTGCTCGATTATGCATAGAAGAACGGTCTTGCCTGTCATAAAAAAGCGTTTTGGTTCCTATTGGGATGAAAACCCGGAATTTTATCGTATTGGTGATGCACGTTTCTTTTGGAGATTGAATCATTTTTGGGATTTTCACCCTATCAATGAGACGTTGGATGATAATTACATGACCGAGTTATCAATACATTATAAACTCGACAAAGAACAAGAAAGTGAATTTGTTCGCTTATTGCCGAAGCAGAGAACGTGCAGGGAATTGCGGGAATATTTAAGGCTGAATAAAGGACGAATGAAAAGAGGGAGGCGATGACGTTGAGTATATATTTGAAAAATTATTGGTCGCTTTACAGTGAATTTATAAACATTTTCAACGGGATTACTTATAAATCAATTCCGATTGCACTTGCGACAAATTTCTACCATCATATTGATGCCAATCTCCGTCAGTCGATGGAAAAAAAAGACTTCTCTCAGCATTTAAAGCATGCAGGCATACATCACCAAGGAGAGATTCAGCCGTTTTTTGAAAAAAAGCTAAATCCAATTAAAAATAAAGTCAGAAACTTAACTAAAGATAAAATTGTTATCAATGCCATTTACGGATACACAAGACTCCCTAACAGCATATATTCTCATGTTTTTGATAAGAAAAATGCAGTAGTTGTTTCGCACTCAGCAAAAGCGGATCACTTTGGCATGCCGAATGTAAATATTGATGCCTATAAAAAGGATACTAAAGTTCCTTCAACCCAATTGACAGAAATGGTAAACGGGGTTCTTAAAAAATATCCGAAGCATCCGGCCTATGGAAATCAACACTTTATAAAGAGTTTATTACAAAACATTCCGTTAATCATTGATGGAATTGAGGCAGTATTTAATTTTTTTCATGCTGTGCGACCGAAAGTTGTTATTATCGGAACATCTGAGGATATTTACAGCAGAGCAATTGCATTGGTCGGACTTATGTGCGGAGTGCCGACAATTTGTCTTCAGCATGGGCTGCTGATGGGGGAAGAAGCTTTTATGCCAGCCTTTACAACTCATTTGGCGGTCTACGGGCAGTATGAGAAAGATTGGTACGTGAAAAGAGGACTGAAGGCAGACCGGATTGCAATTATTGGTCATCCCCGCTACGATGAGCTAACGACTGCGCTAGCCGGTAAAAATCGAATCACTGCAAAACGAAAAATACTGCTGACGACTGGTCCCGGTTTAAATACCGTAAAATTCCAATCGCTTATCTCACAGTTGGCAGCCAATTCCGGTAATCAGATTACGTTAAAGCCGCACCCATGGGAAATCGCTCACAATAAAATCGCACTTTACAATGAGCTTGAAAAAAAATATAAAAATGTGAAACTCAACAATAAGCGCCTTGTGAACACAAACAGTTTAATCAAGGAATCGGATTGTGTCATTTCTTCTCTTTCTACAGTAGCACTAGAAGCGATGCTCCTCAATAAACCGTCCTTTGTTTATTATTTCTTGGATGCTAACAGGGAATATGATTACTTCAATATTCTGGGTAAATATGCAGAAAAAGATCCCAAAAAATTAGTTGAAACAATTGAACTCTATTTCAAAAGTGAGAAGGAAAGAGCGGCTTACAATCAGCTAAGGAAAAATTTTCTTAAACGATCTTATCCAACTGTAAATGCCAGTAATGAACTGTTAAAGTTAGCACAAAAAGTGACCTTTTAATAAATCACCTGGCAGGAAAGGAGGAGAGTATGTGTTTTTTAAAGGAAAAAAAATATTGGTCATCGGCGGAACCGGAACAATCGGACAAAACATCGTCAGACATTTGCTGAAAGAAGAGCCTGAAGTAATTCGCATATTCAGCCGCGATGAGTTTAAGCAGTTTCAATTTCAAAATGAGATGAGCGATTATAGTAACCTTAGATTTTTAATAGGAGATATTCGTGATTACGACCGGGTGTTCAGCGCTATGGAAGATATCGACTATGTTTTCCATACGGCGGCGATGAAGCATGTATCGTTTTGTGAATATAATCCGTTCGAGGCTGTGCAAATCAATATTATCGGCACGTATAACGTCATAAAAGCAGCGCAAAATCAAAATGTGAAAAAAGTTGTCTTTACAAGCACGGATAAAGCGATTTCGCCGACAAATAATTACGGAGCAACGAAATTATCGGCTGAAAGACTGATTACGTCAGCTGAATATTGGAAAGGATCGAAAAAAACGATTTTCTCCAGTGTACGCTTTGGGAATGTTATGGGTTCGCGCGGATCGGTTATTCCCTTATTCGTGAAACAAATAAGAGATGGCAAAAACCTCACTGTGACAGAGCTATCAATGACGCGATTTATGATGACGCTAGAGCAGGCGACAAAATTGACAATCGAAGCGCTGAAAATATCGAAGGGCGGGGAGATTTTCATTTTGAAGATGCCAGTCATTAGGCTGTGCGATTTGGCAGAAGTGGTGCTTGAGGAAACAGTCAAACAATATCAATTGCACTCCTCCAAAACAAAAATCCTCGAAATTGGCCTAAAGCCAGGCGAGAAAAGGTACGAAGAGCTGATGACATTCGATGAATCGTTAACTGCGCTTGAGCTTGAAGAGCTATTTATCATTCCCTCTCCGTATGTTTCTAACATACAATATGAAAACGCAAAAAATGCAGAGCATGGCACATATAGTTCGCAAGGGCAGACTCCGCTTGATAAGGAGCAAGTCAGAGCCATGCTGAAAAGCGAAAATCTCATCTGAGGGAGGAAGCGAAAATGAAAATACTCGTTACAGGCGGTACCGGTTTTATCGGCAGATGGGTTGTCAGAAGGCTATTACAGGACGGACATCAAGTCTGGGTAATTGATAACTTCGCTAATTCAGAGATTAGCAATGTAAAAGAGTTTTTAAATGATAGCGGCCTAATAGACGTGATTGAGATGGACGTAAAAAATAGGAAAGCGCTTCATGATTTATTTGAAAGAGTCCAATTTGATGTTTGCTATCATCTAGCGGCGAGCATCAATGTTCAGGACAGCATCGATGATCCTGAAACAACCTTTTTGAATGATACCGTCGCAACCTTTTATTTGCTTGAGGAGTGCCGAGAAAAGCATGTCAAAATAGTTTTTATGAGCACTTGTATGGTGTATGACCGGGCAAACGATGAGCAGGGCATTAATGAATGTTCGCCGACAAAGCCAGCTTCTCCGTATGCCGGGGCGAAAATCGGCGCGGAAAATCTTGTCTTATCCTATTATTTCGCCTATGATTTGCCGGCCGTAGTTGTACGACCATTTAATACGTACGGACCTTTTCAAAAATCAGGCGGAGAAGGCGGCGTAGTCGCAATCTTTATTCATAATAAGCTTGTCGGCAATCCGATTCAAATTTATGGAGACGGTACGCAGACACGAGATCTCCTTTATGTAGAGGATTGTGCGGATTTTGTTGTCGAAGCGGGTTATAGCGATAAATTGAATGGAGAAATCATCAATGCCGGTACCGGAAAGGATATATCGATTAATGCTTTAGCAGAGCTCGTGTCCAAGAAATCCGTACCGATTCGCCACGTTACGCATATTCATCCACAAAGTGAAATCCAAAAATTGCTGTGCGATTCCAGAAAAGCGAAAGAAGTACTTGGCTGGACTTCGAAAGTTTCCATTGAAGAAGGCATTAAAAGGACCGAACAATGGATTAAAGAAACAAAGCTGCAAGAGGGTGAAATGAATAATGGGTGAGGAGCTTGCGATTAACGGCGGCAAGCCGGTCAGAGAAACATATCTTCCATATGGCCGGCAAGCGATAGATGATGAAGATATTGAGGCGGTCATAAAGGTGCTAAAAAGCGATTATTTAACAACAGGTCCAGTGATTCGGGTGTTTGAGCGCGACATGGCTGAAGCGACTGGAGCAAAGTATGCGGTCGCATTTTCCAATGGGACAGCGGCCTTGCACGCTGCCTGCTACGCTGCCGGCATCACTGAAGGCGATGAAGTCATTACAACCCCGATGACTTTTGCGGCAACTTCCAACAGCGTACTTTATCAGCGCGGCAGGCCAGTTTTTGCAGATATCGATCCGCAGACGTATAATATCGACCCGAAATCAATCAAACAGCTCATAACAGGGAAGACGAAGGCGATTGTTCCGGTACACTTCACCGGACAGCCGGCGGAGATGGACGCGATAATGCAAATCGCGGATGAGCATAAGCTCGTTGTCATTGAGGATGCAGCTCATGCACTTGGTGCTCTGTACAAAAATCGAAAAATCGGTTCAATCGGCGATATGACGATGTTCAGCTTTCATCCAGTCAAACATATTACAACAGGAGAAGGTGGCTTGATAACAACAAATAACCAGGGCTACTATGAGAAACTGCTTCAATTCCGGACGCACGGCATTACGAGAGAGCCGTCTGCGCTCATTGAAAATCAAGGTCCTTGGTATTATGAAATGCAATTTCTCGGATTTAACTACAGAATTACTGATATTCAGGCTGCCCTCGGCGTGACGCAATTACAGAAACTGCATGTCTTTATTGAGCAAAGAAAGCAGCTGGTGCAGTACTATCGAGAACAATTGTCAGACATAGATGAATTAGTGCTGCCGCAAATAATTCCGCACGTGGACTCCAGCTGGCATCTCTTCATTGTTAAATTGAAGCTTGACCGATTATCAGCCGGACGTAAAACGATATTTGAAGCCTTGCAAAAGGAAAACATCGGCGTCAATGTTCATTATCTTCCTGTGCATCTGCACCCGTATTATCAGCAATTAGGCTACGAAAAGGGCAGCTGCCCGATTGCTGAGAGCTGTTATGAACAATTTGTCACGCTGCCGTTATTTCCGTCTATGACCAAGAGTGATGCGGCAGATGTCGTAACGGCTCTCAAGAAAGTTGTTCACTACTACAGAAGTCAGCGGCGGGAGTGAAGAAGATGAAAGTAGTAGCCATTATTCAGGCAAGAATGGGGTCGACTCGATTGCCTGGGAAAGTATTGAAGCAAGTGATGAATAAACCGCTGCTCGATTACCAAATTGAACGTTTAAAGCGGGCGAAAATGCTTGATGATATTGTGATAGCTACAACTGTCATTGAGCGAGATAAGGAGATTGTCCGCTATTGCGAAGAGCGTTCCTTATCGTATTTCAAAGGTTCAGAGCAAGATGTGCTGTCAAGATATTATGAAGCGGCACAAAACGTAAATGCAGATGTGATTGTGCGCATCACATCTGATTGTCCGATTATTGATCCAGCTGTTGTTGATGATGTCATCAGTCACTTTCTGCAAGATCCCTCTTTTGATTATGTATCAAATACGATTGAACGAACGTATCCACGCGGGATGGATACAGAAGTTTTTCCTTTTGCGGTATTAAATCGTGTGCATCAAGAAGCAACAGCCTATCCGGACAGGGAGCATGTGACGTCCTATATCGTACGACATCCGCACAAGTTTCACATTAAGCAAGTAAAACAAGAGACTGATGAGAGCGGCTTTCGCTTAACTGTCGATACGCCGGAGGATTTACAGGTCATTGAACATATTCTTCAACATTTGTATGTACAATCTCCATTTTTTTCGCAGCAAGATGTTATCGCCTTTTTAAAGCAAAGACCGGATGTCGTTCGACTAAATGAGAATATTCAACAAAAGCGCAGTTAGCTAAAGGAGGGGGGAGGGGTTGGTTATTGTCATACGTGCTGATTCGTCTTCGGAAATCGGTATCGGACATATGATGCGCTGTCTTACAATCGCTCAAGAACTGCGCAAAAGAGGGGCGAATATTTCTTTCATTTGTCGCGATTTGCCGGGCCATATCGGTCATTGTGCAACGGAGAAAGGATTTAATGTAGAACTATTGCCAGCTTCACAGTGGAATTGGCAGGAGGATGCCGACAGAACGGTTCGTGTTTTGCAGCGGTTTGGCCGCGTAGATTGTGTCATCGTTGATCATTACGACATCGATTATCAATGGGAAGCGCTTGTGGGGAATTTTACCGGTAAAATCGTTGTCATTGATGATTTAGCCAATCGACTTCATCAGTGTGATGTGCTGGTTGATGCAAATATGTCGGATGAGCCGGAAAGATACGGCCGTTTAGTTCCGGAATTCTGCCGACTGCTGTTGGGAACAAGTTATGCGATGTTGCGTGATGAATTTCGGGAAGAAAAAGTGAAACAAAGAATAAGAACAGGAGAAATCAAGCGCTTACTCGTGTTTTTCGGAGGAAGCGATCCGACGATGGAAACACTGCGTGTTCTGCAAGTTTTGAAAAACAATAAATATGCACATTTATCGATAGACATAATCGTTGGTCATTCTAATACGAAAAGAGAGAGGGTAGCAGAGTTGTGCGAAACACTTCCTAATATGCAATGTTCTATCCAAGTTGAAAATATGGCAGAGCGCATGAGAAAAGCTGATTTATCAATTGGAGCGGGAGGCAGCGCAACATGGGAACGGTGTTACATGGGCTTGCCGGCTATCGTCATAGTAACTGCTGAAAACCAGCTTGCATTGACAGAATTAGTGAGCGAGACCGGCGCTGTTCGTTATTTGGGCACTAGTAGGCATGTAAATGAATGGATGATTGAGCGGACGCTTGATGAGCTGTTAAACAATAGCACATCCGTGCGGGAAATGTCAGAAAAGGCGGAACAGATTATGGGTGAAGACCGATTTTACGAGCTGATTGACCAGATAATGGAGGGGTAAAATGACGTGGGGAAACTATCAATTGCGTGAAGTAAGCAGAGAAGATCTCGATTATTTGTACGAATGGCGAAATGCCGACAATGTCCGTTCATTTATGATGAATGACGATATAATCGCTCTTGATGATCATTACAGCTGGTTTAAGAGCATTGAAGGCGACAACAGAAAAAAGCTGATGATATGTCTTTATGAAGCAAAGCCAATCGGCTCTGTCCAATTCACGATTGATGTGAAAAATCAAACGTGCGAATGGGGTTTTTACATCGGTGATTTATCCAGTCCGCCTGGTTCGGGTAGCATGATGGGGATACTTGCGCTTGACTATGCGTTTCGTCAGTTGGCTGTACGGAAAGTATGCGCGCAAGTGCTTGACTTTAATGTGAAAAGCTTGTCTTATCACCGTAAATTAGGCTTTGAAGAAGAGGGGCTTTTAAAAAGTCAGATTGCTAGAAATGGAAAATTTATCAATGTCATTCTGTTCGGTTTATTGAAAGAGAACTGGGAAAGGGTGGAACCGTTTTTACTCGGGGAGGGAGAAAAACGTGAAAAAGATTAAAATTGCTTCAAAAATGATTGGTCCTGACCACGAGCCGTTTATTATAGCAGAAATGTCCGGCAATCATAATCAGTCGCTCGAGCAAGCGCTAAAGATTGTGAAAGCTGCTGCAGAAGCGGGAGCGCATGCGTTGAAAATCCAAACGTATACACCGGATACGATGACGCTGAATTGTGATCGGGCAGATTTCATCGTGAATGAAAAAAATCAGCTATGGAAGGGCAAAACGCTTTATCAGCTATACGAAGAAGCGTACACACCGTGGGAATGGCATGAGCCAATCTTTGCACTCAGCAAACAATTGGGGATGATTCCATTTAGCACACCATTTGATGAAAGCTCGCTGGAATTTTTGGAAAGTCTTGATGTGCCGTGCTACAAAATTGCGTCATTTGAAAATACGGATATTCCGTTAATAAGAAAAGTGGCGGCCAAGCGTAAACCGATGATCATTTCGACCGGCATGGCGACAGTAGGTGAGCTTGATGAGCTAGTAAAGGTCATTCGTGAAGAAGGCTGTGAAGATATTATCTTGCTGAAATGCACCAGCAGCTATCCGGCAAAGCCGGAAAACTCTAATCTTTATAGTATTCCGCATTTGCAAAAGACATTCAATACGCAAATCGGATTGTCGGACCATACGTTAGGAATTGGAGTAGCAGTCGCAAGTGTCGCATTGGGGGCAACTGTCATTGAAAAGCATTTTACGCTTGACCGGTCACAAGGCGGAGTTGATGCTGCCTTTTCTTTAGAACCGCATGAATTTTCAGGGTTAGTCAAGGAAACGAAAAATGCTTGGCAAGCGCTCGGCACTATTTTTATCGGACCGACGAAAGCCGAAAAGAAATCATTGCAGTTCAGACGATCAATATATGTATCAAAGGACCTTCAAGTAGGACAGGAACTGTCAGCAGACAATATTCGCATTATCCGGCCGGGCTATGGCCTGGAACCCAAATATTACGATTTGCTGATTGGACGTAAAATTCGTAAAGCAATGAAGATGGGGACCCCTCTGACTTGGGATGATTTATTATGAGCCATCCTTGCAATACGCATATAAAAAAGGGGCGTGAATAAAGTGAAAGGAGTTATTTTAGCAGGAGGAACGGGCACAAGACTAAGACCGTTCACAAAAATTGTCAACAAACATTTGCTCCCGGTCGGACCGTATCCGATGGTGCAATGGCCAATTAAAAAGCTGAAAGAAGCGGGTATTACGGAAATATTAATAATTACGAATGAAGAATCTCTTGGGCATTATAAAGCGATTTTCGGAACTGGAAATGAGCAAAAAATCGAGCTGAGCTATGCAATTCAACCTTATGCGGGAGGAATTTCGCACGGCTTGACATACGCAAAAGACTTTGTAAAAGACGAACGTTTTGTAATGCTTTTAGGCGACAATATTTTTGAAGATTCACTTGTGCCTTATTTGCAGCGGTATAAACAAGAAGAAGGCGCAAAAGTATTGCTTAAAGTAGTGGCCAATCCGGAGAGATACGGTGTCGCTAAAGTTGATGATAATCGGAAAAGGATTACATCGATCATCGAAAAACCGAAATCATTCGTCTCCAACTATTGTGTGACAGGTATTTATATGTATGACCCATCAGTCTTTGAATATATTGACTTACTAACAGCTTCCGAACGTGATGAACTGGAAATTACTGATTTAAACAATTTGTATATAAAAGACGGGAATTTATCCTATGATGTACTGAGCGGCTGGTGGATTGATGCGGGGACGCACGAATCGCTCTTTGAAGCAAATCGTCTCGTTTATCAGCAAATATGGGAGAAGGAAATAATATGAAGATCATCATTACAGGAGCTGAAGGACAACTGGGTAAGGAAATCGTTGCGCTTCTTTCAAAGAATGATAATGATGTGTTTCCATATGCTAAGAAAGAACTGGATATTACAAAACGTGACGAAATAGAGCGCATATGTGCGTGTATTAAGCCGGATTTAATTATTAATTGCGCAGCACTAACCAAAGTGGATGACTGTGAAACTGAAGTGGAGAAAGCATATTTAGTGAATGGGTTAGGTCCGTATTACCTTGGGAAAGCAGCGAATGTTCACAAGGCGAAGCTAGTGCATATCAGCACAGATTATGTGTTTTCCGGCGATCAAAGTTTCCCGTATAACGAGTCTGACCGCACCAATCCGCAAACAATCTACGGAAAAAGCAAGCTCATGGGTGAAGAACTGCTTTTAAAAGTATGCAACAATGTTCTGATTGTCAGAACATCATGGTTATATGGCCATGACACGAATAATTTTGTCCGCACAATGATGGAGCTCTCGAATAAAAAAGCATCAATTTCCGTTGTAAATGACCAGTTCGGCAGTCCTTCCTATACACTTGATATTGCACAAACAATCTGTGCCATTATGGAAGAAAAGACTGGCATTTATCATATTACGAACTCCGGTGAATGCAGCTGGTACGATTTTGCGAAAGAAATCATGAAATTAACAGGCAAATCGACTGTAATTGTGCCCATCTCAACCGGTCAATACCAATTCAAAACACCGAGGCCGCATTATTCGGTTCTCGCTCATAGAAAATTAGAAGAAGACGGCATCAAAATGCGGGATTGGCAGTCAGCTTTGTCGTACTTTATTAGTAAAGAATACAGTCGTCATGAAGAGTCAACGAGGGAAAAATAGGTGAATATCCTGCTTTATATGCATACTTTTACAGAAGTGATAAAGGTGTCCAAGCAATTTCTTTTATATTTAATATACTGTATTGCTCCCTGTAACAAGGGGATACAGAAAGGAGTGAATTGGACATGGGGAAATATTATGAAAGCAGCAACTATCATTCTGGCTATAGTCACAAACATAGTAACTGTCAAAATCACGATCATTCCAGCGGTGATAGAGTAAAAGATATTTTATTCAGCTTGACGCCCGGAACTCCACTTAGTTCTGTAGTAATTAACGGAGTAAGCACCGCAGTAGCCTCTTTTGTGACAGTCAATGGTAAAACCGCTTACTTTGTTTCTGCCGCAGGTAATCTACTTGCTGTAGATGTAAAAGATGTCTCCTCCATTGAGTTTTCCAGCTAATGCATTGATGGGATTTAGGTAACATTGAAATGGGCCGACTAGAGAGAAAAAACGGTACGGTAATTAGATAAAAAAGCTTACCTTAATAATTCTCACGCTGTTGATACGCTTAGAAAACGAACAAGATGCTGCTGAGATGGCGGCATCTTCTCATTTTTTATATGACGCTTCTACTATTAGACCGAAATTGAGATAAGTTTTTAATAGAATACATAAGGGATTAATATTCTTCCTTTTATGTCTGACAGCAGTGTTATACTCTTCTGAATCGGTGAACAGAGGGGAAAAGGTAGAATATCAAAGGGGAGTCTGTAATTCATAGAAGCCGGTAGAACTTGTTCAGCCGGCTTCTGGTTAATTTCGCAATACAAGGTAATCCCCTGATTTCATCTGTACAACATCTGCTTTCATTGCTTTGGCGATATCGACTGTCATAGATTCAGCTTCCTGATGATTTCTCGCTAAAAGAGATAATGCTTGTCCGGCAAGAACACGCTCTTTATCAGTCGTAATGAATGCCAAAATTTCATAATTTGGTTTTGTTGTCGATTCATGTCCCACATCAATCTCTCCTCTTAATGTTCGTTTGCATAACCGCTTGGCTTTTCTTAACACTTTCAAGCAATGGCGTATTTTTGACAGTTTCAATCATTTTATCGATATCATTAATAATTGGTACGAGTGTGATGATAATCCGTCCTTGTTCGTAATCTTTTCTTGTGAAATGATATCGCTTCACTCCGACTGATCTTGTCGATTCAAATAGCATCGCCTGTCTTTGTCCAAAGTTATCTAACGTAATCCGGAAGTGCGCTTCTTTCGGATGGACGACCACCGCCATGCCTTCATTTTTAAACAAATTACGCGCATTCTCTGTGCCAAGCTGGTTTGACACAAAAATACCATCAACATAAAGCTCAGAACCTTTTATCTCAATTGATCCTTCTGTAACGTCGGCAATATCACCGACAGTTTTTCCTTTTGAGAACCTCTTTAACAAAAATAGAACGGAGAAGCCGACAATCAAGCCGCTTATAATATTAATCCACATGAGGTGAGAATGAATCAATTGCATAGAAAGCGCTGTTGCAAGTGAGACAATGAGCGAAATATAATTCCTGGCTTCAAAGGTTTTCGCGATTCCATCAATATATGCATCCCCGCGAGCGGCGGATTCAGTATTTTCAAGGTCTTTTAAACTTTCACGTTCTGTTTTTCGGACATCCCGAAACTGCTGAAAAGCAATCGTCAAAAAAGTGACAGCGACAAAGTTTTTGGTGAGGATGGCGGGAATAGCGACAGCTCCAAGAGCCGCGGCAGCAAAACCAGCAACGATATTAATTAAGTAACCGTTCGGATAGCTTGGATATTGACGATAATCTTCCCTCAAAGTAATAATGCGCGAAATGGTACCGACAATAATCGCTGTCACAATGATAACAATATGCTCAGTTGCAATAACACCGTTCAATATTCTCACTCCTTCAGAAAACAGTATTTCCTGTTTACTGAACGGATAGACTTGCAGTAGACATTTTAATCGAATTTGAATAAACAATATAAGGGTGGTAATTTTAGAAATTTTGTATAATAAGAAAGAAGCCTGTTATAAAAAAGGGGATAAAATTATGAATAAAGAATTGGATAAAGAAAACTTAGAAAATGAACTTGAGAAAACAAAAAAGTATTATTCTGATGATAAATTTTGGACTAAGTTAAAAAAACTCGGCAAAAAAGCCGGTGTCAACGTCGTATATACAGTATTGCTTCTCTATTTTACACTTCAAAAACCAAACATCCCGGCGAAAGCAAAAGCAACTATTATAGGAGCATTAGGCTATTTTATATTACCGATTGATTTAATTCCGGATTTAGCTGCCGGCCTCGGCTATACAGATGATCTGGGTGTATTAGGATTGGCTTTATTGCAAATAGCGTTCTACATTGATGATGAAGTGAAAGCGAAAGCGAAAAGCAAATTGAGTGATTGGTTTGGGGAGGATGTAGATACGGCAGAAGTGGACGGGAAGATTTGAGGATCATAAAGTCAATAATCAATTAGAGCAACCGTTTGTGTGTTGCTCTTTTTTTGTTAGGCTCTTTTATCCTTTGTTGTTATTTTCCGCAATTATTGTTCGTTGACTGGAACGAAGGGCGACGACTCCTGTGGGGGAAGCGTGCAGGCCGATACACCGCATGAGTGTTAGCGACGAGGAGGATTGGCGCATGCCCCACGGAAAGCGTCCGCCCGCAGTGGAAATCAAAAGTATAATATAGATTAGTCACACTAAATGTATAATTTTGGATGTAATGAGTCATAAGAGAAAGGGTACATAACTAGTAGAATTATATGATGGCGGGAGATGAACAACATGACTTGCTTAACAAAAATTGAATGGGAAGATATTTATGATTCCTTAAAGGAAACTCTATCTTTTATCGGATGGGATAATAACATGAAATATTTATGGGTTAAGAAGGCATGGAGCGGCATTGAAAAAATCGGGTTGACAACGTATTCAAATGATATTGAAAAGCATATTGTTTACATTCGTCTATATACGATTCTAGATTTTTATTGTGAATTCATATCAATTGCTATGGAGAGAGAATTTTCAATAGATAAAGACGAGTGGGTAGTACAGTTTCAGATAAATCCGTTTCGAATGGGTCAATTAGTCGGTCAATCATTTGAGATGGAAGAGGAGGAAGAAGACTTGTTATTGGCTAATGCTTTAGATGACTTATCTTCCCAATATAAGAGTGAAATTTTAGATGCCTTAATAAAAGGGTTTGGCAGTTTGTCTTCATTGTTTTGCGGGCTTTGGCTGACTCATGAGATTTTAATAGAGAATAATTTAAATGCCGATGAGGAACCAATGGAAGAATCAGATTTAAATATTGAAAGATACGAACGATTAATTAAAAAAAGTATGGAGTTAATTTTGAATAGTGATTTTAATACAAGCAAGATAAGAGCATATGAATGGCTAAAAGAATAATCCAGTAAGCAAATCTGAAAGGGAGTGCGAGTGCGGTAATGAAGGGGAGATATATCGAAAATACATATCATTCAAGTTTAGGAGACATCCATTATTATGAAGTGAAAAATGATCTGTAGCCGCTCGTGATGATCCATGCCCAAAGTGTCTGCGGGTTAAGTTATGATAATGTGTTTCGGGAGGTGTCCAAGAAATATCATGTGTATGCTGTCGACTGCTTTGGTCACGGTTATAGCAGTCACGACAGGAAACTATATAATATTCAGACGATAGGGAGTGCGCTCATTTAATTTATCGAGAACATTGTCGGCAATAAAGTATATGTGACAGGACACTCATCCGGAGGATTAATCGCCGCTTATATTGCAGCGTATTCAGATTTGTGTGAGCGCCACTTTTAGAAGATCCACCTCTATTTTCATGCCAAGGGGAGCGAAGATTTAAAACGTATAACTATTTGGATTTATCGACCGTTTGCCATAAATATATCACCGGGAAATCAGAGGAAGATTTTGTTACTTATTATTTTGAAAACCAAAAAATGTGGGAGTTCTTCCCTGACAAATCGAGAGAGAAACTGAAAAGCAAAATGGTAGCGATGGCACAGAAAAACCGTAAAAAGCATCCTGAGCGCGATTTGAAGATTCCTTTCTGGCCGAAGAACGCTTTAAGCGCATATAAAGGGATGAATCATTATGATCCGTATTTTGGTGAGGCATTTTATGATGATATATTTCATGCGGGAATCTCCCATGAAGATATGCTGAAAAAGATACATTGCAAAACAATTCTTATGAAAGCCGAAACTAATTACAGTGATGAAGGTGTCTTATTAGCTGCGATGAGTGATGAAGATGCGCAAAGGGCCAATCAATTGATGGAGAAGAGTGAGATAGTCAGATTTGATTGCGGGCATGGTATCCATATCGAGAAGAAAAAAGAGTTTCTGCATTGTTTCAATATTGATTAATAGCTTTTCATTAAAAAAACCCTATCGATTAGACAGGGTTATATATTTTTTTTCATTCCACAATTTACACATTCACGAATATAAACATAGTTTTTTGCTGAACTTTTGAACTTAGCATTGCCGCAATTATCGCAACGTCCGGAACGAATGTCCGGTTGATCTTTGTATTCGTATAGGATAGTAGTATCAAACGTGCCGTAATAGTCTTCCGGTTTCTTGTGTTCGTTTGCTGTATTAATTACTTGGTTTTGGATGTCGTTTGACATGGGATCACCTTCATTTAAATGATTATTCATATATTGTAGCATATTTTGTGGTATTTCAATGATAAAAGAAACGGTCACTCCTGAATTGTCAGTTTAACAGCAATCCAGGTCTAATGTCTAAATTTTATATATAAGATATAGTAAAGATGAAAAAATTGGGGGACAACACTGTGACAAAATATCATGTTATAAGTGCAAAACGTATGGGACGGAACAATGGGGACAGAACATATGAATATTTTTTCTTTCCGATTGATAAATACGATAAAGAAGAGGTAATTGCTCAATTTCGCCCTATTCAGAAAGAAACCTTGAAGAATAATAACAGATGGTACCCATATACTGCATACGAGTATGATGGTGAAACATTTTATTCCATTCAATACAGTGGAATTGCGGATGAAAGTGAAATTTGAATTTGAATAGGTAAAAGCCGGTGGAGTTAAAATTTCCACTGGCTTTTATTGTTATTTCAATACTGCCATATATCATCAAATAATTAATCAGAACATTACTCTTTTTCAATAGATGCGAACATACTTTGTCCAAGGCTAAACAAGATAGAAGCAAAAACTGTTGTGAAAAATCCTTCAATGTGAAATCCTGACACAAATTTAGAGGCGAGATAAAAAACAAAGGCATTGATCAAAAAGGAGAACAATCCTAATGTTAACAGCGTGATAGGAAGACTAATTAAATGCAGAATCGGTTTCACAAGTATGTTTAAAATGCTAAGGATGATAATGAAGAGTAATGCTGTTCCATACCCCTCTATCTCCATTCCATCAAACAGCCAATCAATTCCGAGCAATAAAAAACCATTAACAAAAAAACGCAATAAAAATCCCATGTTAAAAAACTCCTTCTGGCAAACTTTCTTAATTAAGCGTAGCAGTATTGTTATAGTATATGCAAGTTTTGATTGCCGGAACGGATAAAGCATAGTAATAGTCCACTTACTTATATTGAAAGGACCCTTTTTTCTCGAAGTATACATACTTGACAGCAAGCATGTATTTTTTTATAGTGTGTATATATAATATATACAGTATATACTGTATGAACAGAGGTGCTGTATGGACATTATTATCAGTAATGCAAGTGAGAAGCCAATTTACGAGCAAATATCTTCGCAAATAAAGGCACTCATCATGAATGGGACATTGAAAGAAGGTGAGATGTTGCCTTCTATTCGTGTTATTGCCAAGGAGCTGAAGGTGAGTGTCATTACGACGAAGCGCGCATATGCCGATCTTGAGAAGGACGGCTTTATTGAAGTTGTACAAGGGCGAGGAAGCTTTGTTAGTAGCAGAAATTTAGACTTTATTCGTGAGGAACAGTTAAAACAGGCAGAAAATCATTTAACGCAAGCAGCCACAATTGCACAATCGAGTAACATTTCATTAGAGGAGCTTATAGAAATGTTAACGATTATATATGAGGGAGATTTATAATGGAATATTTATTAGAAGTTCGAGGCTTATGTAAAGACTATAATACATTTTCACTTAAAAATATCGATATCCAAGTTCCAAAAGGGAGTATCGTTGGCTTTATCGGAGAAAATGGGGCCGGCAAAACGACTACGATTAAAGCAATTATCGGGGCTATTCATCGTGAGCAAGGAGATATTCAAATTTTGGGGCAACCGGTTGATCATCAATTTGAAAAGATAAAGCAAAATATCGCCGTTGTGATGGAAGGATGTTTCTTTTATGAAGATTTCACTGCACATCAGATCGAAAAGGTGTTAAAAGGTTTTTATCATAAATGGAATAGTGAAAAGTTTGCCCATTATTTACAAAAATTTAAATTGCCTCGTGATAAAAAGATTAAAGAGTTTTCTAAAGGGATGCGTATGAAATTGTCTCTTTCGATTGGGTTATCGTATGATGCGAAGCTTTTGATATTAGATGAGCCTACAAGTGGTTTAGATCCAATTGTTCGAAATGAAATATTAGATGAATTTCTAACGTTTATTCAAGATGAGGAGCGTGGGATTTTATTATCATCGCATATTACGTCAGATCTGGAGAAAATAGCAGATTATATCACGTTCATTCACGAAGGAGAAATTGTATTTACCGAAATGAAGGACGATTTAATCTATAATTATGCGGTATTAAAATGTGGAGCAAGTGAATTTGAACGTTTAGATGTAGCGGATTTTATCGGCTATCGAAAAGGCGAGTTTCAAGTTGAGGCTTTAGTGAAGGACAAGGTAGAAATTCGCCAAAAGTATCCCGATTTCGTAATGGACCCCGTTACGATTGACGATATTATGTTATTTTATGTGAAAGGGAATCGACAATGAAAAGTTTAATATTAAAGGATTTATTGGCTTTTCAAAGCTATGTAAAAACATTACTGTTATTTGTTCTGTTTTTCACAATCATTACATTTTCAATGGATGATGCGAGTTTCTTATCAGGCATGATTATTTTATGGATGGCGATGCTTCCGATATCATCATTTTCATACGACCAGCATGCGAAATGGGATTTGTTTGCTCAAACACTGCCTGTAACACGTAAACAAATTGTTAAAGCGAAATATGTAATTGGGCTATTGTTTGTCAGCTTTGCAACCGTATTAGCAATCATTTTAAATATGATCGTCTCGAGCATGAAATCTTTACCAATTGAGTGGAATGTTTTAATCGAGTCGAATGTAATGATTGGCATAGTTGCTCTAGTATTTTTATCCATACTATTCCCGCTTATTTATAAGTTTGGTGTTGAAAAAAGCCGTATGCTCATTATCGTTGTAGTTGCAATTCCTTCAGTAATATTTATTTATTTTTCGAATAACAATTTGGATCTGCTAAACAACGTCACGCCACAAATATTATTAGCCGGAGAAGTAGTTGTCGCGATTATTGTGATGGGAATCTCATATATTACTTCGCTTAAGATTTATACGGCAAAAGATTTTTAATTGTAGTTTGGTAGTGGGGGGGTTTATAGAATAGGTAAAAATAAACAGCAGCATGGTAATATTCGCATGCTGCTCTTTTTAAGTGCGCCCGGCATGGGTGCAATCTATAGGGTGAAAGTCCCGAGCTGTGAAGGCAGAAGTAACAGTTAGCTTAACGCAAGGGTGTCCGTGGTGACGCGGAATC
>NZ_JACXSI010000042.1 GCF_014712675.1 Peribacillus faecalis
TATAAGTTACACACCATAGCATTACCATTATGGGTATCTTGGTGGAAAACAAAACCCCGGGAATATATTTTCATCCCCGGGGTGTGAGTGTAAAATCATGAATGTTTCTTAAGTATAAAATTTTTGAACTCGGATACTGTCTAACCTTACACCTGCCATGCTAGGTCCTAAGCTGCCACATGGAGGACCGGTATCGGTTTTTCTTATAGCAATCTGGCAAATCTTTTTTTCTTCTTTTCTGAGCGGGAGGTTGGATCGATATTTTCAACTGCTGTGTTTTGATTGGAAAACATATAGTTTTTAGAATGAAACTGGATACCGAAAATAATTCCCATCGCTATCATATTGCCGAGCAGCGAACTGCCGCCATAGCTGATGAATGGTAACGGGATACCTGTTATTGGGAGCACTTGAATGGTCATTCCGATATTTTGAAATACATGGAATGTGATCATTGTAATGACCCCCGCGCAAATATATGAAATATATGGCTCCGCGGATGAAAGAGCGACCTTTGTCAAATGAAATATGAGAATGAAAAATAAACCGATAACCAGGCTGGCTCCGATAAACCCCCATTCTTCCCCGATTACAGTAAAAATAAAGTCGGTATGAAGCTCAGGCACATAAACATTTCTTTCTCCATAGCCTTTTCCGGCAATCATGCCGGAACCGATTGCGCTTAAAGATTGCTCAAGCTGAAAAGAATCTTTGCCTGAATATAGCTCAGGCTGAAGCCATGAGTAAATGCGTTTGATCTGGTATGTATCCAGAAATAGTTCCAATACATTTCGCATATATAATGCCAGATAAATAATGATGCCAATCAGCGTCACACCGAATGCGACAAGGGGGGCAATTATCTTCCAGCTGACCCCGGAAGCTAATGAAATACCTAAAAATATGGCGATAATAACTAAAGAAGTTCCTAAATCAGGTTGTTTGATGACGAATGCTAACGGAATCAATGTCAGAAGACCGAGCTTTGTAAATAACCAAAAGTCTGTTTTGATTGTTCGCACTTCAATTCGCTGATTATGAAGCACGGCCATTTTGCTGAGTGACAAAATGAGCAGTATTTTCATGAACTCCGATGGTTGAATCAAACCCGCACCCGGAACTTGAAACCAGCTTTTGGCGCCGTTTCGAATCGGTACAAAAGCACCTTCTGCTGTACTGCCGGGAAGAACAGCAAGCAGAGCGAGCAGCAAAATACCGATTCCGTACAGAAACCAAGTCATCCGATAAATTTGTTCAGAATCAAAATACATAATAATTGCTATAATAAAGCTGCAAATGACGTACCATTGAATCTGTCTGGTCACGAAATTAAAATTATATTGTCCGGTCGTTTGTGCACTGGTGATGCTAAAGCAGCTGATTAGAAAAAAGACAAACAGTATGAGGCAAAGGGTCCAGTCGAATCGCTCGGTAAACGTGTGACGTTTCTCCATCAGTTTTCTCCTTAAAAACGTAGTATATCTATAATGCTACCATTTTATGAATATACTTACAATTATGTAATCTATGTACTTCTATAACATAATGAGCGGAGTATATTATGTAATAGAAATGAAATGTATTGTAATAAGGACGTTCTTTAGTTCGTAATATTTTTTTGCTATACTTTACTTTAAGAAAATACGACAAGGATATGTAGAGTGTTGGGGAGGCATTTTTTATGAGAATTGAAATGAAGGAATTACTGTATTTACATTTACATCCGTCGGATCGCTTCGTGATGTGCTGCGGGCTGACATTCGAAGAATTTCATGCTTCATTAGATAAGCCTCTTCAAAATTTATTGTTGCTGAAGCATTCGTATAAAAATGCCGAATATAATATGCATACGCTGTTAGAATTTGTCTATCAGGAAGATGTACCCAAGCTATTAAAAAATTACAGTAATGCTAATGGAGAGTTCTGCTGGACAGACTTTGAAGATGAATCCGGTTTGGGTGCTATAGATGGGCAAGAGTTAGCGGAGCTGCTCTATTTAGGGCATACAAAACACCATTTGAAACCTCCTTTTTATCGGATGCTGAATAATGAATTTGTCTATTTATCGCAGGACAACGGATGGTTTAATAAAATTTACTACCGTAATGTTGATCCGATCTTTTCGATGCTGGGCAAAGTCATCTCTGATCGAATGGCTTCTCTGAAAGTAGAGAAAACATGGCTGGGCATCAGGAAGAAAAGCGACTATACACCGGTGCCTGTTGAAATATTTATTCGATTATCGGCGCTTATGGGAGAAGGTGTAGTTATTTCGTTCGAAAATATTACCCAGTCTAGAACACGATTGGAAGTACCTATTTGGGTTGTGGGTGATCTGACAGATATGGACGAAGTAGCTGAAAGTTATCAGGAAGTAAACACAGCTCAGCCAGAAGCTAAGTTGATTTATACAAGAAAAACAAGAGAGTGGACGCTTGTTTTACAATAAATAAAAGCAGCGCCCCGGATTTCATTCTGGGACGCTGCTTTTTTGTTCAGGCGTTAGGCCACCTTTTCTTGCATTATTTCTTTTTCTTCAGGTGTAATACAATCGGCTAGAAGTGTGATAGCTCCATCCCCTGTTACGTTACAAGCCGTTCCGAAGCTGTCCTGAGCCAAATACAATGCGATCATAATGGCCAGCATAGAATCAGAGAAACCTAGCATTGTTTCTAATAATCCGAGAGCTGCCATGACTGCACCGCCGGGAACCCCTGGAGCTGCAATCATCGTCACCCCGAGCATAAGAATAAAAGGCAGCATGGCGGAGAAGTTGGCTGTACCGCCTTGCATAACTATCACAGCCATTGCGCAACAAACAAGTGTAATCGTACTTCCGGATAAATGAATAGTAGCTAATAAAGGAACAGAGAAATCTGCTATCTTTTCTTTAACGCCCATTTTTTTCGTCTGCTCCACAGTCACCGGAATTGCAGATGCGGAAGACTGCGTTCCGAGCGCAGTAAAGTATGCCGGGAGCATCATTTGAAAGAGTTTTAAAGGATTTTTTCTTGCTGCTGAGCCGGCGATGCTATATTGAATAAAAAGCATTACAATATGAAGCGAAATAATCAGGACGAACACTTTTGCGAATACGCTCATTATAGAAACGATTTGTCCTCCCTGAGTCATGTTGGCGAAAATTCCCAAAATATGTGCAGGTAATAAAGGAATGATGATAGCATTAATAACTTTTTCAATGATGTCTTTAAAATCAGTCATAATTCGTTGTAAATAATGCCCTTTAATAACTGTCAGTCCGAGGCCGATTGTAAAGGCAAGCAATAGAGCTGTCATTACTTCCATGACTGGAGGCATATCCATTTGGAAAAATGGAGGCAAGAGCGCTTCTTCCGGATTGAAGAAGCTGGCTTGAGCTTGGCTTGTCAGTAAAGAAGGGTAAAGTACTTTGGCGGAGGAAAAGGCAAGCAGCCCGGCACCAATAGTTGATGTATAAGCAAGTACTGTCGTAACAGCAAGCATTTTTCCGGCACCTTTACCCATCATGCCGATTCCGGGAGCGATGAAGCCGATAATGATTAGCGGAATCATGAACTGCAAAAAGTTTCCGAAAAGCATATTAAAAGTAGCGAATATACGTATAATTGCATCTGGCGCAATGAGACCAATGATATTTCCGAGAGCAATGGCAAGTATAATGCGAGTCAATAATCCGATCTTCCTCATTTTGTCCTCCTTGAAAGCACAAATGTATTTTATAGAGGGATTATACATGATGTACATAACGATGTTAATGGTAATACAAGGGAGAAAACGAGACTTACCGGTTATCTAGGTGATTTTCCAAACGATGATGTACATCTTTGAAAGATGGGCATAAATTAGAAAGAGGAATTCGAAATAGAACAAACAGCGAATTTTTCCGCAACTATGTATATATTTTTTTCTTGTGGCAAATAGAAAGTGTTACAATAGAAGGGCTGAAAGAGTATTGGAGGTATTCAGATGAAAATGAGATTAGGATTATTATATGGCGGTAAATCAGCAGAACATAAAGTTTCATTGCAAACAGCGTTAGCCGTAACTAAGGCTTTAGATTTCAATAAATTCGATATTTTTCCTGTATATATAACTGTAGAAGGTCAATGGATTGCTGGTAAGCAGCTAACAGGACCTGCTCAGTCTGTTGAAGAATTGAAGTTACTAGGTGGAAATGGTGAAGATTCTATGAGCTTAACAGCTGGCATGTTTGCGCCTGCTGTGTCTGAAGAGAGCACAAAATCATTTGATGTCATCTTCCCGTTATTGCACGGACCGAATGGCGAAGATGGAACTGTTCAAGGTATGCTTGAACTATTGAATCTTCCGTACGTAGGAAATGGCGTTTTAGCTTCATCTGCAGGTATGGATAAAGTCATCATGAAAAACATTTTTGCGCAAGCAGGCGTTCCGCAAGTGGACTATGTATGGTTCACACGTAAAGAATGGCAAAAGGACGCAGAACAAGCATACGCAAAAGTCGAAGAAAAACTTGGTTATCCATGCTTTGTTAAGCCAGCCAACCTTGGATCAAGCGTCGGCATTAGCAAATGTACTTCAAAAGAAGAATTGGATAAGGCTTTTGCTGAGGCATTCCAATTTGACCGTAAAATCATTGTTGAAGAAGGCGTTACAGCTCGTGAAATCGAGGTAGGCGTTTTAGGAAATGATGATCCGCAATGCTCAGTTGCCGGTGAAATTGTTCCGATGGATGTAGATTTCTATGACTATAAAGCAAAATATGAAGACGGAACAACAGGATTAGTTATTCCAGCAGAGATTCCGGAAGCAAAATATGAAGAATTGAAGGAACTGGCGATTAAATGCTATCAAGCATTGGATTGTTCAGGTCTAGTTCGTGCTGACTTCTTCCTTACAGCAGATGGCAAGTTGCTGATGAATGAAGTTAATACAATGCCTGGCTTTACGCCGTTCAGTATGTTCCCGCTCCTATGGCAACATACAGGTGTGGAATACCCGCAATTAATTGAAAAGCTGGTAAACTTAGCAATTGAAAGACATGAAGAGAAGCAACAAATTAAGCACAGCTTTTAATTTTTATTAGAAAAATTCCTGCACAAAAAGAAGAAAAGCAGAAGCTGATTAGTTGGGAATAGCTTCTGCTTTCTTTTCTTGAAGGCATTGAGCAAAGAATAAAAAGTAATGGAAAATGGATAGGATGGAGGAATATTGTGATTAAACGTTCATTAAAACAAATCGCTGAGATGGCGGGTGCAGATTACATAGGTCCGGATGCGCAAGTATCAGGGGTTTCGATCGACTCAAGACATATTTCAGAAGGGAACTTATTTGTTCCTTTTAAGGGAGAACATGCGGATGGACATGTATATGTGGAAAAGGCGATTGAAAGCGGAGCTGCTGCATCGTTCTGGCAAAAAGATGTTCCGAATCCTCCGACGCATTTACCGCTCCTTTTAGTAGATGATGCTTTGGAGGCATTGCAACGTTTAGCAGAAGCATATTTAAGACAAACGGAGGCAAAAGTTGTCGGCATTACAGGCAGCAACGGTAAAACAACGACGAAGGATATGACGGCATCCTTGCTGGCGCAGCAATATAAGGTACATAAAACCGGAGGCAACTTCAATAACCACCTTGGAATGCCTCTCACTATTTTGGCTATGCCTGAAAATACCGAAATCGTCATTTTAGAGATGGGAATGAGCGGTCGTGGAGAAATCGAGCTGCTTTCTAAACTTGCCTGTCCGGATGTAGCAATCATAACAAACATTGGAGAGGCGCATTTGCTTGATTTAGGATCAAGAGAAGCGATTGCGGAAGCTAAGTTAGAGATTACGGCAGGGTTAAAAGAGAATGGCGTCCTTATTTATCACGGTGATGAACCGCTTCTTAATGATAAGCTAAAGAACGCGATGATTAAGACGCATACATTCGGCGGGACTGCGACAAACGATATCTATGCAGAGCATATTGAAACTGTAGGGACATGGACTGTTTTTAAAACGAATCTGTTTAACGATGATCTTAAATTGCCGATACTCGGAAACCATAATGTTCTAAATGCTATGGCAGCCATTTTGGTGGCAAGAGAGTTTAATGTTTCGGTAGAGCAAATTAAAACAGGGCTTATGCAATTAAAAGTCACTAATATGCGAATGGAAATGCTGGAAGGTAAAAATGGTGAAAAAATTATCAATGATGCCTACAATGCCAGTCCAACTTCTATGAAAGCTGCTATCGAGCTAGTCAGCTCTTTAACAGGCTTTCGTCATAAAATCTTAGTTTTAGGTGACATGCTGGAACTGGGAGAAGAAGAAGTGCAATATCACGAAAGGATCGGTGAATCAATTTCGAAAAAGGATATTGATTGTGTCTTCACTTTCGGGAAACTGGGCAAACATATTGCTATCGGTGCCCAAAAAGCAATCGGGGAAGAAAATGTCCGCACTTATGATGATAAAGATGTGCTAGTGGAAGACTTGAGACAATATGTCGGCAAAGATGACTTAGTTTTAGTGAAAGCCTCAAGAGGAATGAAGCTGGAAGAAGTTGTTCAAGCACTTAGCAAGTAATGAAGAAGCTGCACCGGAAAATCAGCATAATGATTTTCCGGTGCAGCTTTTCTTATGAGAAAAGAGTCATATATTAGTTCTGATATTCATAATACATAAAAATATCGAAGCAACTCTAACCTTGATAGGGTTTGAGTTGCTTTTTTATGCGTTAACTAATCCTTCTTAAACGTATTGTTTAAGCGCAAAAAAAACAAATAAAAGCCCATTTAATTGGAAATAATTCTAAGATGAAAGCAATATACAATTCACTTCATTGCAATAAAGGTAGAAAAGTGGTATTATTTTTACAAGGACATTGTGCGGAAAAAGTAGTATGATTAATATTTATGATATTAAACAGATTAAGTCTGTTTATAACCCGCATACATTAAAAGGTTCAACTTACCTGTATTTTGAGAAAATATTTTAGGCCAATTAGGTTTTTTTTATAATAAAGGAAAATTCACTTTCGTACATTATTCGCAAGTGATAATCCTATAATCTATGTCTAATTTTTCACCAAACACGCTTAGAATCATAAGCTACTTCTCTTGAAGAAATAAACATTTCTCGCGAGACTCATCTTATGCTGTCAGGGCTGAATGCAACTTCAATTCAGCGTGCTGTTTAGACTGCGTGTCTTCTTCGTCTGTTCGTTCAGACGCAAGGCGGGTGACAGTTTTTCTTGAGATATATAAGTTATTTCTCGATAAAAAAGGAGTTAGGAAAAATTGACTTTGTTTAGTGAATTAGGACTGCAAAAGTCCACAATGCGTTCGATAGAAAAAATGGGATTTGAAGAGGCTACACCAATCCAAGCGGAAACGATTCCAGTTGCGTTAGAAGGAAAAGACGTCATCGGCCAAGCACAAACAGGTACTGGTAAAACAGTTGCTTTCGGTATACCTTTAATGGAAAAAATCGATGTAAAAGCTGACCACATCCAAGGAATCGTTATTGCACCAACTCGTGAGCTTGCCATCCAAGTATCTGAAGAATTATTTAAATTAGGATTCGGCAAACGTGTGCGTGTTCTTTCTGTTTACGGCGGTCAAGATATCGATCGTCAAATCCGCGCGCTTAAGAAGAAACCTCATATCATCGTTGGTACGCCAGGTCGTCTTCTTGACCACATTAATCGTAAAACATTAAAACTTGGCGATGTAGAGACAGTCGTACTGGATGAAGCGGATGAAATGTTAAACATGGGCTTCATTGAAGATATTGAGTCTATCCTTTCTACAGTACCTGAAGATCACCAAACATTATTGTTCTCAGCGACAATGCCGGAACCAATCCGTAAAATTGCTGAGCGCTTCATGGAAGATCCTCACCATGTAAAAGTGAAAGCGAAAGAAATGACAGTTGACCGAATTCAACAATATTATGTTGAATTAAAAGAGGCTGAGAAGTTTGATGCGCTTACTCGTTTGTTAGACATTCAAACTCCGGAGCTTGCGATTGTATTCGGCCGTACAAAACGTCGTGTAGATGAGCTTTCATCTGCATTGAATCTTCGCGGCTACAATGCAGAAGGTATTCATGGTGATTTGAGCCAAGCGAAACGTATGTCTGTATTGAAGAAATTCAAAGAAGGAAACGTTGATGTTCTAGTTGCAACAGACGTAGCAGCTCGTGGTCTTGACATTTCAGGCGTTACTCATGTTTACAACTTTGACATTCCGCAAGACCCTGAAAGTTACGTTCACCGTATCGGACGTACTGGTCGTGCAGGGAAAACAGGTATGGCTGTGACATTTGTAACATACAGAGAGAAATCTCAATTATTCTTCGTGGAAAAAACAACGAATAAACGTATGGAGCGCATGAAACTTCCTACATTAACTGAAGCGATCCAAGGTCAGCAAAAAGCTGTAACAGAAAAAATCGCTAATACAATCGAAAATGAAGATTTATCAATCTACATGCCTCTAGCTGAGGAACTATTAGAGAAATATGATGCGAAAACATTAGCAGCAACTATTCTTAAGCTAATGACAAAAGAGCCGGATAACACACCGGTTAAATTAACTAGCGAAGCACCCGTATTCAAGAAAGAGAAAAAATCTTTCGGCGGTAACGGTTCTAGACAACGCAATGGTCGCGCGTTCAACCGTAAAGACCAAGGCGGAAAAAGACGCAGCGGTGACCGCAACCGTAACAGCAGCGGAAGAAGAGAAAGATCTTCTAATTAATAAATAATAAGAAGTCGTACGAATGATATTCGTACGGCTTTTTTTCTTTGCTTTAAGAAATACTAAAGCTAAAAAAGGATGTGTTGTAGTGACAATCTTTCGCTTTGGTTATGTAGCAATGAGTATGCAGCTTCAAAATGCATCTCCATCTAAGACGATGACATATAAACAGTTCAGCAGTATAACAGACCGTGAAGCGGCAATTCGAAAGCTTAAAAAAATTACGGAAGCCAATTTCCATAACTGTCTGCGCCTTTTGCGTCACAATGCTGTTCATAATATTGAGTTTTTTAGGTTCAGTTCGCGGCTTATACCACTTGCTAATCATCCGGAATTACCGGATTGGGATTATAGAATGATTTTAAAAGAAGGGTTAATGCCAATTAGGAAATTTTTGCGGGAGTACCCGAAGATGAGAGTTGATTTTCATCCCGATCATTTCGTGTTATTGAATTCAAAGGATAAGCAAGTTTTTCAAGTTTCAATGGAAACACTTCAAATGCACTATCATTTATTGAAAGCGATGGGCGTCAATCCGAAACATAGATGTGTATTGCACGTTGGCGGTTCATACAATGATAAGGAGCAAGCGCTTGAACAATTCATACATAATTGGTCAATCATACCGCATCGTCTGCAAGAGATGGTGATTTTAGAGAATGACGATAAAATTTTTACAGCTAGGGACGCCTTATATTTATGTGAAAAATTGGGTATTCCTCTTGTGTTTGACTATCATCATTACTTGGCTAACCGTGAAGAAGCGGAAGATTTGAAGGAAGATTGGGAGCGTATTGTCGCTACATGGGAGAGAAACAGTGAGCTTCCGGTCAAAATTCATATATCCAGCCCTAAAAATGAAAAGGATTTCCGAGCTCATAGTGATACAATTGATTTGGATATGTTTTGGAAATTTGTTGAAGTCGCAAAAGGTTCAGTCGAACAAATCGATGTTATGATTGAAGCGAAAGGCAAAGATCAAGCGTTATTTCTGTTGATGAAGGAGATAAAAGAAAAGAAAAATGTTCAATGGATCAATGATGCAGCATTTCGGCTTTTATAGTATGGAACTTTTTTTGATGATATTCGTATAGCTTAATATAGAAAAAATAGCTATATTTACATAAGTTTCATAAGAGGAGGGGTAGGCTTGGAACTGAAAGATCGCATTTCATTAAAAGCTGTAAAGGTATGGCGGCAAAGCGGTGTAATTACTGCTGTCATAATGGCGGCGATTGCAGGTGGATTAACGGTTGCTGTTAACGTACTTGATTGGAGCAGCTGGATTATGTATGGTGCATGGGGACTGACATTGTTGGAATTTGTGCTTTATGTGTTTATTATTCCATCATTGCGCTGGAAGTGGTGGCGTTATGAAGTGCGGGAAAATGAAATAGAGATACAGAAAGGGTTATTCATCGTTGAACGAACATTAGTGCCGATGATCAGGGTACAGCACGTTGAAACGAAGCAAGGGCCGCTTATGAGGAAGAATCATTTGGCATCTGTTGAAATTTCGACTGCGGCAACCACTCATGAAATTCCTGCCCTCGATAAAGAAGAGGCTGAGCATTTGCGTCAATATATAGCGCGGATGGTAACGATGGTGAAAGAAGATGTCTGAGGCGAGAAGATTACATCCGGCAGCGATTGTGTTGAATGTCAGCAAGACTTTGAAGGAGGCTTTCATTCCACTTATTTTATTTATCGTCTTGCAAAGCAGTAATGATTCGCCCTGGTCATATTTTGAACTGATTGTGCTTGGCGGTGCGCTTGTATTAGGCTTAATATCCGGAATTGTTACATGGTATAAGTTTACCTATGAAATAGATGAAAATGAAATTCGCATTCGTTCAGGTGTTTTTATTAAGAAAGAACGTTTTATCCGACTCGAGCGGATACAAAGCATTGATATAACGGAAGGAATCATTCAACGTCTGTTTTCGCTTGTGAAAGTGTCAATTGAAACAGCGGGATCTTCAAGTAACGGCAAAGCAGAAGCAGAATTGACAGCGATCACTAAAGCAGAAGCGGCTTTATTCCAAACCTTGCTTCAAGCGTCTAAAAAGAAGCAAGATCCATTAATGGTATCCTCTTCCGAGTCAGAAGAAGAGAAACGTGAATCGGCAGAAGAGAGAAAGTTGTTTGAGCTGTCATTCAGCAAACTTTGTCTTATGGCGGCAACGTCAGGCGGTGTTGGCGTTGTTTTGTCAGGGGCCTTCGTGCTATATACGCAATTCAGTGAAGTCATTTCCCAATACGGTCTTTATAATGATGTTGAAGAATTAGTTGCATCGAGTATTATGATCACGGCGGGTTTAATCTTTTTCGGAGTTGTTATCGCTTATATAATTGCAACATTGCGAATTATATTGAAGTATGCGTATTTCACAGTTACTAAGTCGGGAAATGAGTTGATTATTTCTAGAGGATTGCTTGAAAAAAGGAGACTGACGATCCCTATTCACCGTATTCAGGCTTTGCGAATTGTAGAAAATATTGTGCGAGAGCCTTTCGGTTATGCAACGCTGTATGTTGAGACAGCTTCCGGTTCTATTCAAAATGAAGGCAATGCAAATGTAATGTTGTTACCTATCATTAAGAAAAAGCGAATTAAAGCATTGTTGGCATCATTCGATATTGATTACGAATTGGAAGTTGCCATCAAGCATGTACCGAAAAGAGCGATGCGACGTTATTTAATAAGGGCTTTGCTATGGAATATACCGCTAGTCGCAGTATGGTTCCTTTTTAAACCATTCGGTTATGTATATGTCATCTGGCTTCCCATATGTATTGCCTTGGCATACGCAGCATTTCGAACAGCCGGCTGGAATATAGCGAATAAGCAGCTGACACTTGTCTTTCGTAAGTTTGTGTCGAAGCAAACGTATGTTGTGCTCAATAATAAAATTCAGTCTTTAACGTATAAACAAAGTGATTTTCAGAAAAGAAGCCGACTGGGAACAATTAATGTGTTCAGCAAAACGGGAGTAGGTCCGAGCATGGGAAGAGTCATAGATGTTGAACAAGGTGATATGCTGGCAATTAAAGACTGGTTTCGGGAAAATCATAGTGTGAAAAAAGCTAGCGGTGAACAGGTTTGATGAATATGGAAGCCAACAGAAAACCGATTATGGCACCTCCGACATGTGCGAGTACATTTACATTCGGTTGAAGAAAGGTCATGATGAGTGCGAAGATGGCTAATCCTTTAATCATTTGGACGTCTTGTCTGGAAAGCAGATGTTTTTGAAAGGCGACAAGATATAAATAAAAGCCGATTAAGCCGAAGATGGCGCCGCTTGCTCCAAGATGTGCATAAGTCGGCGGCATCAGAAAAAAGGTCAGTATATTGGCGCCGATGCCACAAAGGAGATAAAATGTTAAGAAGCGGGTTTTTTGCAACATCTGTTCAATTGCCGGCCCGAATAACAGAAGTGAAAAAGAATTAAAGATAAAATGAAAAAGGGAGCTATGGAGAAAAATTGGAGTAATCAGTCGCCATAGCTGCCCTTCTTTTATGTATATGTTAATGCCGAGCATATTTTCTAAAAGTGTATGACCAAATAAGAAGGTCAGTTTTACGGCGATAAAAATACATGTGTTTATAATCAGCAGGAGTGTAACTGCAGGATAAAGCCGGATAAATTGTTGAAAGTTTTCTCTTCTAATAAACATCGTTTTCAGCTCCGTTATAGTAATGATTAGTTCAATGTATGTGACCGAATACTGATTTAGAAGGTGAACAATATGATAAAAGGAATTGGTTTAGATATTGTCGAGATCGAAAGAATTCGAAAGATCAGCTCCTCTCAGCCGAGGTTTGCAGAACGGGTCTTGACGGAATATGAACAGCATAAATATCGCCGGTTATCAGGCAACAGGCAATTAGAGTATTTAGCGGGGCGCTTTGCCGCAAAAGAGGCCTTTTCTAAAGCGAATGGAACCGGGATCGGGAAAGAGGTCAGGTTCCAAGATATTGAAATCCGGAATGATGAAAGAGGCAAACCGATTATCAGCAAGCCATTTAGTCAAGGTGTGCATCTTTCTATAACTCACACAAAAGAGTATGCTGCAGCTCAGGTGATTATTGAGGAGGCTTACGGAATGTAGGTCCATCGGAGTTGCGACAGAACGCGGCGCCTTTAGCCGATGTTCCGATGGTTTTTCTGATCTTTCTAACCATACATCTGCCATGCTTAGAGGCCTTCAGAATGTAGCGTCCTTAGTCGCTCTTACGGGCCGCTTTCACTTTTCAGTTCCTGCATGTCTCCTTTTTCATTGGTGTGAATTCAAGAGGTTATTCGAAAATGAAAAAGGACTGGTAACGGTTTTTCTCATTGTCTAACCTTGCACCTGCCATGCTCGGTCCTAAGCTGCCTCCCCCGAGAAACCAAAGGCGGGTTTCTCGTGTGATTCATCTTAGTCCTGCCGCATGTCTCCTTTTCCATTGAAGGCAATTCAAGAAGTGAAATCAAAAATGAAAAAGGACCGGTAACGGTTTTTCTTGTAGCTTGGACATATTTGTCGGACTACCTGCATATATTTTTGTATCTGCGGGTGAGACAAGGTCTTCGATGGGCTCGGAATATAAAGTGTACGGTACTCCGTTGTTTATATCCAAAATACTTTAATCCAGACCGTAAGTAAGTCTTTTTGTCTCCCTTTTTGCGTGTAAATATAAGAAGGGGTTGAAAAGATGAAAAAGTTACTCTTATTAGCGGTAAGCATCTTTGTAATAGCCGTTTTATCAGCTTGTGGTCAAAAGTCGCAAGAGGACGTTGTTCAATCGTTGAATAAGAAGATGGAGGAAATGAAAAGTTATAAGGCTCAAGCAAAAATGACATTAAAAATGGGCGAGGATCCTCAAGTGTATGATGTGGAAATCTGGTATAAAAGCCCAGACTTTTACCGGGTGGAACTGAAGAATGAGAAGAAAGAGCAAAGTCAGATGATTTTGCGCAACAAAGATGGTGTATATGTGCTGACTCCGGCATTGAATAAGAGCTTTCACTTTGAAAGCGATTGGCCAAAAAACAGCAGTCAAGCCTATTTGTATGAATCGCTTGTAAAGGATATAATGGAAGATCCGAATGCAACATTTAAAGCAACAGAAAACCAATATGTATTTGAGACGAAAACGAGGTATCAAAACAGCAAAATGCTGCCGTTCCAGGAAGTGATTTTGAATAAAAAGGATCTTGCGCCAATCAGCGTGAAAATTAAAGATCCTGATCATAATGTTCTTGTAACAGTTGAATTTTCCGACGTGTCGTTTAATCCGAAAATAGAAGACAAGGCATTTGATATGAAGACTAATATGACGGGAGCTCAATTGGAAATTGAAGCGTTAGCGGATATGGAGCAAGAGGAATTTGTGATTAGATATCCGGCAGAAATCAATGGGATTGAATTGGTTGATCAAGAGGATATTGTGACAGACTCCGGTGAGCGCTCGATATTAACGTATGAAGGCGACCGCAGTTTCACTATGATTGCGGAAAGAGCCAAAGTTGTCGAAACCTCTTCAGCGACAAGTGTGCTTGGCGACGTAGTGGATTTGGGCTTTACAGTCGGGGCGATAACAGATTACAGCATCTCATGGACTTATGAAGGGATTGATTATACAATTGCTTCGCAAAATCTGAGCAGAGAAGAAATGGTGGAAATAGCTCGTTCTGTCTATGCTCCAGCTGTGAAATAACTGCAAATAAATAAAATATGCACAGGGCCTTGGATAAGTCTTAAAACGGCTTTTCTGTCAGGCCCTTTCGCTTGCTTATAAGGTTATTCGTAATTTTAGGATACAAGTGGAGATAGTTTCGCTATAATAAAGGGAAACAACAACGTGAAAAAGGATTAGAAGGAAGGTTTCAGATTGTGTCGGCATTTTACAGAGATACATGGGCAGAAATAAATCTTGATCATATATATGATAATGTTTTCGCTATGAAGCAATATATCAGAGAAGATATGAAGCTTTGTGCAGTTGTAAAAGCAAATGGTTATGGGCACGGAGCATTTGAAGTGGCACAGACAGCTATAGAAGCAGGTGCCGAATGGCTTGCTGTCGCCTTTTTAGATGAGGCGGTTGCGCTCCGGAAAAAGGGTATACAAGTGCCGATTCTCATTTTAGGAGCAATACGTGCCGGTGATGCCGGATTAGCGGCTGAGTACGATATATCTGTAACGGTATTCAGTAATGAATGGCTACAGGAAGCGGAATCATACATCCCGAATAATGCGTCGCTTCCGGTGCATATTAAATGTGATACCGGAATGGGAAGGCTAGGGTATAGAGAAATTGAACAAATAAAGCGGGCGGAACAGCTGATTAAACAATCTTCTGCTTTTACGCTTGAAGGCTGCTTCACCCACTTTGCGACAGCTGACGAAATAGATACAGAATATTACGAAAAGCAGTATGCGAAATTTATCGAACTGTTAAGTGCTTTGTCTGAATTACCTCCGCTTGTACACTCAAGCAATAGTGCTTCTTCGTTCCGATTTGAAAAAGCATGGTTTAATGGCATCAGACTGGGTATATCAATGTATGGTTTAAGTCCATCACCTGAAATGAAAGAACTCCTTCCGTATCCGTTGAAGGAAGCATTGACTCTGCACACGAAAATTGTCAATGTAAAGCAAATAGAAGCTGGAGCAAGCGTCAGTTATGGAGCGACTTATCAAGCGGATAAGCAAGAATGGATTGCGACGCTTCCGATTGGTTATGCAGATGGCTGGATTCGAAAACTGAGCGGTCAGGAAGTAATCATCGACGGTATTCGTATGCCGATTGTCGGCCGAGTTTGCATGGATCAATGCATGGTTCGACTGCCGAAGTATTATCCGGTCGGCACCCATGTCACTCTTATCGGAAAAGATGGCAAAGAAAAAGTTTCAGTCGATGAGATTGCTGAAAGATTGCAAACAATCAACTATGAGGTTATATGCTCAATCAGTTCACGGGTACCACGAGTATTCAAAAGAAACGGTTCTGTTCAAAGTGTCAGCAATTCGCTTCTTTAAATGAAGAATTTGTGAATAAAATGATTATGTACATGACTATAATATTAATATGAAAAAACAATATACTCTTTTCAAATTTCCTTTTAAATGGTAACATGAAGGGTGAGATAGTATTAGGTATGTGTGTAGTGATGGTGGAGGTGTAAGCTTATGTCTAAATCCAGCATAACAAGAGAGATAATAGTTCAATTACCACAAAATTTGTTATCGGAACTTGACGGATGTGTTCAAGAGGATAATGTTAATCGTAATGAATTGCTATATCGCGCAACAAAAATGTATCTGCACGAACGAAAAAAGAGAAAACTTCGTGACGATATGAAACGTGGCTATATTGAAATGGCTACGATTAATCTAAGCATTGCTTCCGAGGCCTTTCTTGCGGAGTATGAGGCTGAGCATTGCGTTGAACGATTAGTTAGCGGAGGTTAATCCTTTGATCGTTGTTAAGCGTGGTGACGTATATTATGCTGACTTGTCCCCTGTGGTCGGTTCTGAGCAAGGAGGAACCCGCCCTGTGCTGATTATTCAGAATGATATCGGAAATCGCTTTAGCCCGACTGTAATTGTTGCAGCTATTACTGCTCAAATACAAAAAGCCAAGCTTCCAACTCATGTAGAAATCGATGCCAAAAAGTATGGATTTGAACGAGATTCTGTCATTCTTTTGGAACAAATACGTACCATTGATAAGCAGCGCTTAACTGATAAGATCACTCATTTAGATGAGCACATGATGAGTAAAGTAGATAATGCTTTGCAAATCAGTACGGGACTAGTAGAATTTTAACCACTTATATATTATTTGTTAAACCTCAACCGAAGATTGGTTGGGGTATTTTTTTGTTTGAAAAATCAAAACAAGAACCGGTGCCGACGTCTAGCTGCAACGCCCATCCCCTATTCTATTGCCCTTCGGCAACCTCCCTTCGATAAGTCAACATCGAATCACTTCCGTTCTTCGTGTTTCCTTTATCTTGGTTGGAGGCCTCTAGTTCATACGGTTCTAACCAGGACGCTTCCGCTTTTGGTTATTGTCTAACCTTACACCTGCCATGCTCGGGCCTAAGCCATCCCTCCCGAGAAACCAAAAGGCGGGTTTCTTGTGCGGTTCGTCTTAGGCCTCCCGCAGGGCTCCTTCTTTTATTTGTGCATAAACATGATTTAAGTATATACATAATTTGAATTCGCTATGATGTTACTGCGAAGAATGGCTGTGTAGACGTCCAGCTTCAGCGTCCAGCACCTATTGCCCTTCGGCAACCTCCCTTCGATAAGTCAACATCGAATCACTGTCGTTCTTCGTGTTTCCTTTATCTTGGTCGGCGGCCTCTAGTTCATACGGTGCTAACCGGGACGCTTCCACTTTTGATTGGAATTGTGTCGGTATAGATGAAATAGTTTAACAATTACTTAACAGAATTGTTTTAATATTGTTAGTGTGCATAGTTTTTGTGCGCAAATGTAATAACTGATGTCAATTTTCATTTTATATACAAAAGAACAAGCTTGCTCGATGGCTGGATGTCAAAGGTGTGTTAAAGCAGTTCTTTATGAGGGGGAGTGAGTTTGGGGAATAAAGAAAAATTGCAACAGCTTTATGAGAAAGTGTTGGTTGACTATGTGAAAGAACAGACGGAGCGAGGGGAACATAAAGCGCAGCTATTAAGCAAGAAGATTTTAAAGAATGGAATTTCCCCCGAAGAACTTAGCGAATGGCAAAAGAATGTCCTCAAAAAGATGTATCCGGATATACCGGAAGAATTTTTTAAGACCTTTGATTTCTTTTCAAAAATTATAAAGAGCTATGGCATCGTCTTGGCGGAAATGGATAAGCTCCGCCTAATGCAACAGCAGATGAATTCGGAGATAGAAGTAGCGGCAAATGTGCAAAGCTTATTGTTGAAATATACTATACCGGAAATGGACGGACTGGAAATTGGTGCGGTAAGTATTCCTGCGAAAAAAGTAAGCGGGGATTATTTTCATTTTGTTCCCTATGATAACGGCTCTCTTGGAATAGGGATTGCAGATGTGATGGGAAAAGGATTGCCGGCTGCTTTATGCATTTCGATGATTAAGGGAACCATTGACCAAATGTCTAAATCTGAAACAATCCCGAATCAGCTATTAGCGAAGCTGAATAAGACGGTAGAAGAAAACGTAGATGTTAATATGTTTGTTTCAATGCTCTACGGATTGTATGAATCTGGTTCTAATCGATTTTTATATTCATCTGCAGGTCATGAGCCGGCTCTATATTACAGTGCTCAGTCCAGAAGCTTCGAAGAGATGAAAACGAAGGGATTGCTGCTTGGAGTAAACAGCTATTCAGAGTATCCGTTATATGAGAAGTATGTAGGGATTGATGATGTTCTTATTTTTGTTACAGATGGCGTCACAGAGAGCAAAATTGACGGAGAGTTCGTTGAAAAGGAATTTCTGCTTGAGGAATTCAGAAAGAATATCCATCTCCATCCACAAGATCTTGTTATGAAAGTTTGCCGTCATCTGCTGAAGCTTCAGCATTTTAAGTTGCGTGATGATTTCACATTAATCGTTTTGAAGAGAGTCAGTTAAGGCAGTGGTTATCTGGAAAATTGCAGAGGAGGTAACATTACGATGAATATGAATGTCGAAATCAATCAATCGATTGATTGTATTGAAGTGTTGGTTAGTGGAGAAATTGATGTATTTACTGCTCCGCGATTAAGGGAAATGGTCACTCCGATTGTGAATCAGGATCATGTTCAAATGGTGATTGATTTATCCGGAGTTTCTTTTATGGATAGTACGGGACTTGGCGTGGTTGTCGGGTTGTTCAAAACAGTGAAAGTTCATAATGGTACATTTAAAATCGTTGGTTTATCAAGCCGATTGAAAAGATTATTTGATATTACAGGTCTAACGGAAATTATCCAAATTTCAAGTATTGCAAAGGACGGAGAGTAATGGATCATAAATACGATTATGTCGAAATGAAAATTCCGGCAAAGCCTGAATATGTAGGTGTAGTTCGACTGACAATTTCGGGTATTGCCAGCAGAATGGGTTTTTCATTTGATGATATTGAAGATTTAAAAATAGCGGTTAGTGAGGCTTGCACCAATGCGGTTCAGCATGCTTATAAAGACGAGGAAGATGGCGAAGTTGTGATTGGCTGCGGTGTATACAAAGACCGTTTGGAACTGATGGTTGCCGACCACGGTCACAGCTGCAATTTTGATGAAGTGAGACAAGGAATCGGTCCTTATCATAAAGGAGAGCCGGCAGAGTTTATAAGAGAGGGAGGTTTAGGGATTTACTTAATCGAAACATTAATGGACAAGGTGGAAATTCGTCAGCATCTTGGAGTGATGGTATTTATGACCAAGTTTGTCCGAGGGGGGCAGGTGGAAACCGATGAACAAAACCTCTCAACCTAATCAAGACTCTCAGCGACAGGTTTATGACTGGATTAAAGCGTACCAACTGAATCATGATGAAGAGGCGCAAAAGCAGCTGGTGCTGCATTATAAAAAATTAGTTCAAACCATCGCCCGTAAGTATGCAAAAGGACGGTCGTTTCAAGAGGATATTTTCCAGGTCGGCATGATTGGGCTTCTTGGAGCTATCCGCCGTTATGATGAGACGTTTGGGAAAAGTTTTGAAGCATTTGCGGTACCGACAATTGTAGGTGAAATTAAACGTTTTTTACGTGATAAGACCTGGAGTGTGCACGTGCCGAGAAGGATTAAAGAATTGGGGCCGAAAATCAATCACGCTGTTGAAGAACTGACATCTTCACTCCATCGCTCGCCCCAAGTTCAAGAAATTGCTGATTATTTAAATGTCTCCGAAGAAGAAGTGTTAGAAGCGATGGAAATCGGTAAAAGCTATCAAGCATTGTCGTTTGATCATTCTATTGAAGCGGATGCTGATGGAAGTACGGTTACACTCCTTGATATATTCGGTAATACAGAGGAAGGCTATGAAAAGATTGATCAAAAACTAGTGCTCGATGAGGTTCTTCATGTTCTTAGTGAACGTGAGAAACGAATCATACAATATACATATTTAGAGAACTTGAGTCAAAAAGAAACGGGTGAAAAGCTCGGTATCTCTCAAATGCATGTCTCAAGGTTGCAAAGAAGAGCAATCAATAAGCTGAGGGATGCTATTTATGTTGATCAATCAGATTGAGAATTATGTGAAAATATGAACAATAACTATAATTTGCTTTGTTTTTATAGCTTACTTCTAACGAGGTAGGCTTTTCTTTTTACTGTTTGGCGCGTAACGGTATAGAAGGAAAGGAAAATCAATATTCCTTATAGAACATTAGTAGAGCGACGATCAATTTGGTAGAATGAAGAAAGACTAAAGGTTTGGAGGACTGAAATTGACAACAACTGAACATGAAGTGATAGATGTAAGCAGCTTAATAGCGAAAGAACTGAAATTGGGAACAAAATCTGTTCGGCAAGTCATACAGTTACTGCAAGAAGGGAATACGGTTCCGTTCATTGCGCGTTACCGAAAAGAAATGACAAGCAGCATGGATGAAGTTCAAATACGGGATGTCATGAATCGTTGGCAATACTTAGAGAATCTCCAAAAGCGGAAAGAGGAAGTCATCCGAATTATCGAGGAGCAGGAAAAGATGAATCCAGATCTCATGAAGGCCATCATGAAAGCTGACAAGCTGCAGATGGTCGAGGATCTGTACCGTCCATTCAAGCAAAAGAGACGAACAAGAGCGACTGTTGCGAAAGAGCGAGGATTAGAGCCATTAGCTGAGTGGATGATTACGTTTCCGAAAAACGTCTCTGTTGAAAAAGAAGCGCAAAAATATGTAGATGAAGAAAAAGAAGTTCCAACAGTTGAGGATGCCATAAACGGAGCAAAAGATATAATCGCTGAGATGATTGCTGATGATGCGGCCCTTCGCCAATGGATCCGAACAAGTACGTTTACATATGGAACGATTGTATCGGCAGTGAAGGACAAAGAGAAAGATGAAAAAGGAATATATGAAAATTATTATGAGTATGAAGAGCCGTTGCAAAAGATTGTACCTCACCGTGTACTCGCGTTAAATCGGGGAGAAAAAGAAGATATCCTGCGTATCTCCATTAAGGTGGATACGGCTAGAATTATAGCTTATATAGAGCGTCAAAAGATTGCTTCCCCTCATTCGGCTGTTGATGCTTATATGAAGGAAGCTATTGAGGATGCATATAAACGTCTGATTCAGCCGTCTATTGAAAGGGAAATTCGTGCAGAGTTGACGGAAAAAGCTGAAGACAGGGCAATTCATATTTTTGCTGAGAATTTGCGTAACCTATTGCTGCAGCCCCCTTTAAAAGGAAAAGTGGTATTGGGAGTGGACCCGGCTTATCGTACAGGCTGTAAGCTGGCAGTCGTAGATGAAACCGGGAAAATGGAGCAAATAGCGGTCATTTACCCGCATCCGCCGGCAGCGAAAAAAGAAGAAGCGAAGAAAAAGTTTCTTGATATTATTGAGAAATACAACGTGGAGATTGTAGCAATCGGAAACGGTACAGCTTCAAGGGAAACGGAACAATTTGTCGTTGAAGCACTGAAGGAAGTGAAGCGAGAAATTTACTATATTATTGTTAATGAAGCAGGTGCAAGTGTCTATTCGGCCTCTGATCTTGCACGTGAAGAGTTTCCGGATTTGCAGGTAGAAGAAAGAAGTGCTGTGTCTATTGCCCGCAGACTGCAAGATCCTTTGGCGGAATTGGTGAAAATCGATCCGAAGTCAGTAGGGGTTGGGCAATACCAGCATGACGTATCGCAAAAGAAACTAAATGACTCGTTAACTTTCGTTGTTGAAACAGCAGTCAACCAAGTCGGTGTGAATGTCAACACCGCTTCGTCTTCACTGTTGCAGTATGTAGCCGGACTTTCTAAGACAGTGGCCAATAATATTGTGAAAAAGCGTGAAGAAGAAGGGGCGTTCCAATCAAGGGCACAGTTGAAGAAAATTCCGCGTCTGGGCGCGAAAACATATGAGCAGTGTATTGGCTTCCTGCGTATACAGAACGGTAAAGAACCGCTCGATAGAACAGCGATACACCCTGAAAACTATGAGAATGTTGTTCGTTTATTGGGTAAGCTTGGTTTTACAACGAAACACATAGGAACAGAAGCTCTGCAAAATGCTTTAAAAGATATAGAAATCCGAACGGTTGCAGAAGAATTAAAGATCGGTGAAATTACGTTGAAAGATATTGTGGATTCGCTTATGAAACCGGGGCGTGATCCGCGTGATGAACTGCCGAAACCAATCTTGAAGCAAGATGTATTGAAAATGGAGGACTTGTCTCCGGGGATGGAACTGCAAGGTACCGTACGTAATGTTGTCGATTTTGGCGCTTTCGTAGATATAGGAGTTAAACAAGATGGCCTTGTTCATATATCGAAGTTAAGCAATAACTTCGTGAAGCATCCGCTGGATATTGTGTCAGTCGGTGATGTTGTAACAGTTTGGGTAGAGGGAATTGATTTGAAAAAGCAAAGAGTCTCATTAACGATGTTGCCGCCGACAAACTAATCCTTGAGCGGTGGGAGTCTCCTGCTGTCCGTCAGATAAAGCGGGTACTGGTTAATCAATCGATTGATTTAAAAGAGACGGCTGTCTGAGAAGAAATATTGATGGTTTCTAAGACAGCCTTTCTTCTTCAATTAAGTTTATTTGTTCTTCTATAGAAATACCAGCATTGATTTAATAGGTGGATTTGATACTTATCTTTATCCATAAAGGCCTGTCGAATTTGTTTTTTGAGCCAAATTGGCATAAGGCATCCTCCTATATTACAGTGGTTATGTTAGTATATGCTATAGTGGTTGTCATGTTTCGGAGGGAGGGGCAGTATTGAACGACGAACAATTGCAAAAGCTAACTGAACAACTATCACTTCAATATTTCCATAAGCCGTTTCTTCATAAAGCTTTTTTTAACAGAAGATTACGGACAATCGGTGGACGTTACATGTTGGTTAGTCATAATATAGAGATTAACTATCGTTATTTCGAGCAATACGGCATGGATGAAATTATAGGCATTGTGAAGCATGAATTATGTCATTATCATCTTCATCTTGAAAAAAGAGGCTATAAGCACCGTGATCGTGATTTTAAGCTTCTATTAAAAGAAGTGGGTGCGCCAAGATTTTGTACACCGTTGAAGAAAGCGGAAGCAAAAAAGAAAAGAGTAAGTGAGTATTTGTATGAGTGTAAATCTTGTCAAACAAGATATATCCGAAAAAGAAACATTAATTTAAACAAATATGTATGCGGTGTTTGCCGAGGGACTTTGCAGAAAATTAAAGGATGAAATAAGGATGTTTAGCAGAGCGTTAAATGTTATTATTTTTTTTGCGGGAAGGTGTTGACATCCTGATAACATCTATATATAATCTAAAGAGTCGATAAGATATTACTTACTTCATTCCGCAGTAGCTCAGTGGTAGAGCACTCGGCTGTTAACCGAGCGGTCGTAGGTTCGAATCCTACCTGCGGAGCCATTTTTTTGTTTCTGGGGAAGTACTCAAGAGGCTGAAGAGGCGCCCCTGCTAAGGGTGTAGGTCGGGTAACCGGCGCGAGGGTTCAAATCCCTCCTTCTCCGCCAGAAATATTGGCCCGTTGGTCAAGCGGTTAAGACACCGCCCTTTCACGGCGGTAACACGGGTTCGAATCCCGTACGGGTCACCAAAAAAAGTTTTAAAAAAGCTTGCATTGATAAACTTGAAGTGCTATTATATAAAAGTTGCTTCTGATGGAGCAACAAAAAAATTCTATAAAAAAGATATTTCAATATAATGTTGATGGGCTATAGCCAAGCGGTAAGGCAACGGATTTTGATTCCGTCATGCGAAGGTTCGAATCCTTCTAGCCCAGCCATCTTTTTTGAGCCATTAGCTCAGTTGGTAGAGCATCTGACTTTTAATCAGAGGGTCGAAGGTTCGAGTCCTTCATGGCTCACCATTTATATTATGCGGGTGTGGCGGAATTGGCAGACGCACCAGACTTAGGATCTGGCGCCTTACGGCGTGGGGGTTCGACTCCCTTCACCCGCACTTCTTGAAAAACTTTCAAAAAAGAGTTGACAAGATAAAATATCGTGATATAATTATCAATGTTCGATTCGCGGTCGTGGCGGAACGGCAGACGCGCTAGGTTGAGGGCCTAGTGGGAGAAATCCCGTGGAGGTTCAAGTCCTCTCGGCCGCACCAAACGACATCGTAGAATACACAACTTGATTAATAAATGCGCCCGTAGCTCAATTGGATAGAGCGTCTGACTACGGATCAGAAGGTTATGGGTTCGACTCCTTTCGGGCGCGCCATATACAAATTTAATATGCGGGTGTAGTTTAATGGTAAAACCTCAGCCTTCCAAGCTGATGTCGTGAGTTCGATTCTCATCACCCGCTCCAACTTAATTGTCCTTTGAAAACTAAACAAAACAAAAACGTCAACGTTAATTCTAATAAAACGTTTCGGCATTGACCGGAACAAAACTTTTTATTTTATGAGCTTTATCAAACACTTTTTGGAG
>NZ_JACXSI010000043.1 GCF_014712675.1 Peribacillus faecalis
AGGTATCAATGGAATTTAAATAAGATGACCCCTGTTCAGTACAGAGATCATCTTATTCAGGCAGCCTAACTGTCCTTTTTTATAAATGTCCTTTACAAAGGGTACATTTCAGTATTACAGGGGTCGTTTTTTATGTTTTTTATGCCGTGAATATGAACGTTTACTTTCCGCGCTAAAGTGTCAAATCAACATCTCTTTGGAAATAAGGGAAATTCACCCTTAAATAAGTGGTATTTTCTGTATAAAACTATAATGATTGGAAAAGATGAGAGTATAAAGATTGGAGGGTTTGGCTTGAAGTTAAAACAATCATTTTCAATAGTTTTAGCAGCATTGTTGATTTACAGTTTGCCGCTGCAGACTGTTTTTGCGTCTGAAAAAGAGATCGAACTCGCAGATGAAGCGAAATCTGCCATCTTAATTGAAAGAGATACAGGTGCGATACTTTACTCGAAAAATCAAGATGAGCAATTATCACCGGCAAGTATGACGAAAATTATGACGATGTTGCTCATAATGGAGGCGATTGATAAAGGCGAATTAAAATGGGATGAAAAAATCCGGACTAGCGAATATGCAGCATCAATGGGCGGTTCGCAAATCTTTTTGGAACCGGGTGAAGAGATGACGACCGATCAAATGCTGCAAGGAATTGCAATCGGATCGGGGAATGATGCTTCCGTTGCGATGGCAGAGCGCCTTGCCGGATCGGAGGAAGCGTTTGTCGAACAGATGAACCAAAAAGCTAAATCACTCGGATTGAAAAACACTAATTTTCAAAACGCAACAGGTTTGCCGACTGAAAACCATTATAGCACAGCATATGATATGGCCATGATGGCAAAGGAACTTTTAAAGCACAAAGACATTACGAAGTATACAGGCACCTATGAGTCTTACTTGAGGGAAAATACAGATAAAAAGTTTTGGCTTGTCAATACAAATCGGTTAGTTAAATTTTATCCGGGAGTTGACGGACTGAAAACAGGCTTTACGAATGAAGCGAAGTATTGCTTAACAGCAACAGCGCAAAAAGGCAATATGCGTGTCATTGCAGTCGTGTTTGGTGCCGATACACCTAAAACTAGGAATGCGCAAGTGACGAAGATGCTTGATTATGCGTTTGCTCAATACACAACACAGCCGCTTTACAAAAAAGACGTAGCTTTAAAGGATGTAGTTGTAAGCAAGGGGACGCAGAAAAAGGTGAAAGTTGTCACAAGCGAACCGATTTCGCTCTTAACGAAAAAGGGTGAGGATATAAAGAAATACGATGTTAAAGTAACGGCAGAAAAAAACGTTGCCGCCCCGGTGAAAAAAGGCGATCAATTAGGAACTCTGAAAATTATGAAGGATGGAAAGACAATTGTTGAATCTCCTATTGTTGCGCAGGAAACAGTTAATAAAGCAACCTGGTGGCAATTGTTTAAAAAGTCGATGGGGTTATTCACACATGGCGGCAGCTAGTGCGAAATGTAGGATAAATATACGAATAACCACTAGTTTTGTCACATAGAAGGAAACATGCAAGCGGCTATAGAATTGACTCAATACACAATACAGAAGGGAGCTGTACAGATTGAGTCTTACTATAAATACAGAAATCAAAGGAGACGTCCTTTGTATTCGGTTGGTAGGGGAGCTGGACCATCACACAGCTGAACAGTTAAAGAAACAAGCAGTTGAAGTGATGGAAAAGAAAGCAATCAAACATCTTGTATTAAACCTTGAGTCATTGCGTTTCATGGACAGCTCAGGTTTAGGCGTGATTTTAGGACGCTATAAGCAAATAAAGCAACATCAAGGTGAAATGTATGTTTGTGCAATCTCTCCTTCTATAAAGCGTTTGTTTGAAATATCAGGATTATTTAAAATAATCCGGTTGGAGTCTTCTGAAAACAGTGCTTTAAAAAGATTGGGGGTTGCGTAAATGAAAAATTCGATGTCACTACAGTTTTCTGCTTTAAGTCAAAATGAGTCATTTGCGAGAGTAACTGTTGCTGCTTTTGTAGCTCAGCTAGATCCTACGATGGATGAATTAACAGAGATTAAAACCGTTGTATCTGAGGCTGTCACAAATGCCATCATACACGGATATGAAAGTGATCCGGGAGGCACTGTCTATGTAGATGTCACATTAGAGGATAATGTGGTAGAGCTGATAATTAAAGATGAGGGTGTCGGCATTGAAAACATCGATGAGGCAAAACAGCCGCTATTTACTACTAAGCCTGAGATGGAACGGTCCGGCATGGGTTTTACCATCATGGAGAATTTCATGGATGAAATGAAAATTATTTCTCATAAAGGCGAGGGAACAATTGTTACGTTGAAGAAGCACGTTACAAATAGTAAGGCTATATGCAATTAAGGGAGACATGCGTATGGATGTGGAGGTCAAAAAGAATTCGAATAATGTTCATTTAAAGGATCATGAAGTGAAGGCTTTGATACGCCGCAGCCAAGATGGAGATCAAGAAGCAAGAGAAGCTATCGTAGAGATGAATTTACGTCTTGTATGGTCTGTCGTTCAACGCTTTTTAAATCGAGGATATGAACCTGAGGATTTATTTCAAATAGGTTGTATCGGATTATTAAAATCTGTAGATAAGTTTGATTTGTCATATGATGTAAAGTTTTCTACGTATGCAGTGCCGATGATTATTGGAGAAATTCAACGATTCATAAGAGACGATGGTACAGTCAAAGTAAGTCGTTCCATTAAAGAGCAAGGCAATAAAATAAGGCGTGCAAAGGAAGAGTTGTCGAAAACGTACGGAAGAGTGCCAACCGTTAATGAAATTGCGGAGTACTTGGAACTGTCCCCTGAAGAAGTTGTCTTTGCTCAAGAAGCCAGTATGCAGCCGGCTTCTATACATGAAACAGTATACGAAAATGATGGCGACCCAATTACGCTATTGGATCAAATTGCAGATAACACTGAAACAAAGTGGTTTGAAAAAATGGCCTTGAAAGATGCAATTGAAGAGCTCGACGAACGTGAAAAACTGATTGTGTTTTTAAGGTATTTCAAAGACCAGACACAAGCGGAAGTAGCGGAGCGTCTCGGCATATCACAAGTGCAAGTTTCCAGATTAGAAAAGAAAATTCTGCAGCAAATTAAGGTCCGTATGAAGGAATAATTCATACGGTTTTTTTTTATGCCGAAAGCTTGTGATGTATAGTTATTCAGGGACCGGGAAACATAAAATAATAGCTGTTTAATAAAAAGACGAAAAAAAAACTTGAAATATTACCCGGAAACGAATATTATAGTTATTGCCCCTTAAAAAAGTTCGTATTTTTGATGGGCATCATTTCTTCAAAAACATCGGAGGTTTTACGATTGTTAAATCAGTTTTTCAATATACAGAAACATGGTTCTACCGTTAAAACAGAAGTAGTCGCAGGGTTAACGACATTTTTTACAATGGTATACATTGTCATTGTCAATCCAGCTATTCTTTCTAGTGTAGGTGTTCCATTTGACCAAGTATTTATGGCTACGATTTTTGCTGCTGTAGTCGGCACATTAATTATGGGCCTTGGAGCTAAATATCCAATTGCTATCGCACCCGGCATGGGTTTGAATGCATATTTTGCCAGCATTGTAGCCACACAAGGGATTAGTTATCAAACAGTCTTTGGTGCGGTATTTATTGCAGGTATTATCTTTCTATTAATTAGTGTAAGCAGAATTCGTGAAATGCTGCTGCATGCTATTCCGGATACAGTGAAATATGGAATTTCATCCGGTATCGGTTTATTCATCGCTTTCTTAGGTTTGAAAAATGCCGGAATTATTGTCGGCAATGAATCAAACTTGATTGCGCTTGGTGACTTAACAAATCCGGTTACTTTATTATCGATTGTCGGTCTATTGATTACGTTAGTATTGATGATCCGTGGCGTGAAGGGCGGCCTTTTCATTGGGATGATCATTACGGCAATCATCGGTTATTTCTGCGGAATGCTTCATTTCGATGGTGTTGTGTCAATGCCGCCAACGCCGACATTCTTTGATCTTGATTTTGGCGGTATCGTTTCAAATGGATTATATGCCGTAATTTTTTCTTTCTTACTAGTAACAATTTTTGATACGACAGGTACGATGATGGCTGTTTCTGAACAAGCCGGATTAGTGAAAGATGGAAAATTCCCGAGAGCGAAGCAAGCTTTCCTCGGTGATTCAGTCGCAACGATTGTCGGTGCGGCATTCGGGACAAGCCCTTCAACAGCTTATGTTGAATCCAGCACAGGTGTTGCAGCCGGAGGACGTACTGGTCTGACAGCTGTAGTTGTTGGTATTTTGTTCTTGTTAACAATGTTCTTCTCGCCAATCGTTGGAGCGATTGCTTCACTTTCATCAATTACAGCACCGGTAATGATCATTGTCGGCAGCTTAATGATGGGCGGATTGACAAAAATTAAATGGTCTTCATTTGAGGATGCCTTTACAGCTTTCATTATCATTTTAATCATGCCTTTAGCCGGAAGCATTTCTACCGGTATTGCATTCGGTTTCATCATTTATCCATTCACGAAGCTGATTGCCGGAAAAGGCAAAGAAGTGAACGTTCTAATTTATATTTTCGCTGTATTATTCTTAATCCAGCTGATTTTCTTCCCGGCTCATTAACGGGAAATCGAACTGACTCCATTGGGGTCAGTTTTTTTATTTAATGAAGAAGTAACACGGCTTAAGCGAAATAAATACAATAGTATATAATGGGTGTAAAGGTGAATTTAGTAACTTAGGAGAGCGAAGTATGAATGAAAAAGAAGTGCATTTCTTTGAACTGAATCTTTTAAAAGAAATAGCTGAAGGTCTTAATCGGGGAATACAATTGCCGACTGTATTAGACGACACATTAAACCTATTATTGAAAATGCTGCATTTGGAGAGCGGCTGGATTTTTTTGCTGAATGAACAAAAAGAGCTTCAATTAGCTGCTTCGGCAAACTTGCCGCCCGGTTTGCAAAATGAGAAATATAAACCGATGTGCGGACAAGATTGTTATTGTATCAATCGATTTTATGACGGCAGGCTGAAGCAGGCTGTCAATGTGCTGCAATGCAAAAGGATACAAGAAGCTGCAGCGCACAATTATGGAGATACATACGGATTGCTTCATCATGCCTCTGTCGCGCTTCGATCCGGCGATGAATACGTCGGCATATTGAATGTTGCACTATCCGGCAAAACATTGTTCAAAGAAGAGGAGCTAGCTTTACTGGAGTCTGTAGCTCTGCAAATAGGCAGTGCGATCAAAAGAATACAATTAACGGAGGAAAGCCGGCATAATGCGATTTCGGAGGAAAGAAGCCGATTAGCTCAAGAACTGCATGATTCTGTAAAGCAATTATTATTTTCTGCGCAATTATTGGCCGGCACAGGTGTTGCTGTCAGTCATAGCGATGAAATAAAACAATTATTTAAAGATATAGCAAGCATTGCTCAAACTGCGCAGTCGGAAATGGGGGAGCTTATTTGGCAGTTGCGACCGTTAGTATTGGAGAATGGATTGATTTGCGCTATTAAAGATTATGCGGAAATGCTCGGGTTATCGGTGGAAGAAGATTTACAGGCAGAGATGGTCCTTAGCGCTGAATGGGAGGAAGCGATATGGAGAATAGCACAAGAAGCAATCAACAATTGCAAGAAATATGCCGGTGTTTCAACTATTCAATTGTCTGCCCGGATGAGCGGCAGCCGGTTAATTTTTAAAATAAAAGATCGAGGGGTAGGATTTGATTTTAATCCGGATGTTGAGCTCCCTTCTTTTGGTCTGAAAAGTATACTCAATAGAGCCAAAAGGATAAATGGAGAGGCAGAAATTCATTCGGAAATAGGAAAAGGTACAGAAATAACAGTTTCTTTGCCTTTCTAAGGGGGAACTTATGATAATTTCATTGCTGATTGCAGATGACCACCCGATAGTCAGAAAAGGGTTATCGGCTTTTTTGGAAACGAAAGATTGTTTTAACGTTGTGGGAGAAGCGAAAAATGGAATAGAAGCGGTTGAACTGGCCAAAGAGCTAAAGCCGGATGTTATAATTATGGATTTGAATATGCCACTAATGAATGGTACGGATGCCACAAAGATTATCCTTCATGACAACCCTGATACGAAAGTGATGATACTGACCAGTTTTTGCGATCAAGAACATGTTATACCTGCACTTGAGGCAGGTGCAGGCGCTTATCAGTTGAAGGAAAGTGATCCAGAAAAGCTGGCGGAGGCCATCATGAATTTGGTTGGCGGAATGAAGGTGCTTGATGCAAAAGTAACAAATCAATTGTTGAATCATCTGCAAACGAAGAATCATGAAGTGACAGTTGAACCGTTAACTCCGAGAGAGAAAGAGGTTTTGACAGAAATTGCGAAAGGCAAGAGTAATAAAGAGATAGCGGCTGCTTTAAACATTACAGAAAAGACGGTTAAAACACATGTTTCGAATTTACTGGGGAAGCTTCAGCTCCAAGACCGGACACAAGCAGCACTTTATGCAGTCAGGCAGGGGATATGTGATTAGCTGTCTGCATCTTAAGTCGTAGAGCGCTCAGTATAAAGCAGTATAGCTGCTTGCGTATATTGCACGGTTCCTGCAGGCTGGAATCATTTTATGATTAAGGCAGGAGGGATGCAATATGAAGGAATTGTTTCAAGCTATAAGTACGGAATATTCAATTTATAAAGATAAGCGTTTTCGATATGTGTTAGCCGCTAATATTGCTTCATCAATTGGTTTAGGTATTACGATGATTGCTATACCTTGGTTTCTCGTCTCTTCACCTGACGGGAATACAACTTTAGGATATATTACATTGTTGATGACAATATTCAATTTCGCTTTGACACCGTTGATTGGGGGACTAATCGATAAATTTCCTAGAAAAAAGTTGCTGATTGCCGGTGAGTTAGTTGGCTTGTTGATTGTGGTGATTTTTTCTTGTTACGGATTTATGGGGAATATTTATGAGCTGCGCCACTATATTGTTCTTTTTGTGACCGGCAGTTTATATTACACAATCTTCTATCCGACAATGTTTGCTTTCACACAAGAGTACTTTAATAAGCAATACTATAAATCTTTAAATGGCGCCATGGAAGTCCAAGGTCAAATAGCTAGTATGGTTGCCGGAGGAATAGCGGGAGCCATGATTATGACTGTGCCGCTGCAATGGATTTTATTATTGAATGCGATGACGTACATGATTGCTATTTTGTTTTTTATCAAGGTGAAATCTGAAAGAAAAGAAACTGTTTCAAAGATAAAAAAACGGGAAAACATGAAAACGGGATTTGTGTATATGTTGAAGCATCCAAAAATATTTTACTTTTTGATTTTTGCAACTTTTCCGTTTATAGGGGTGATGATTACCAATTATCTTTTCCCGGTGTATTTGCAACAAGTGCTTCATGCCGATGTTTGGGTTTATGGGCTGGAAGGTATGATCTATAGTCTTGGTGCCGTATGCGCAGGTCTCTTCGTTCCATTCATTGCAAAAAAAATAGGGAATGAAAAAACGATGGTTTATGGAGTTCTATGTTATGCCGCCGCCGTTTCATTGATTATTTTTGTTGATATTCCGCTTTACCTTAGTCTTATGTTTTTCTTAGCTTTAGGGAATGCCGGATCGAGAGTCGCACGGCAAACATTTATGATGGAACACATCCCGAACGAATATATGGGTAGAGTTGATAGTGTGATTCGCTTTATAGGATTGTTTATCAGAATTATTCTCTTAATGTTATTTACAAAATTAATATCAGTTCAAGCAGTAATCCTTTGCTTTGGTATATTAAGTGTACTTTTATGGATAGCTGCGATATCGGTTTATATCCTTTCGAAAAAGGGATTGTTTTGGACGAAAGAGACGCATATAATGCGGCTTAGCCAGGAATAGTTGGGTTGGGAGCTTTTAAAAAGTCTCGGATGACTTTTTTAAAAGCTTTTTTGACAAAATATAAGAAAGTATGTAATTTTTGAACTTGGAAATCTGTCTAGCCTTACACCTGCCATGCGCGGAGGCCTACAGGATGTAGGTCATATCGGCGAAGACATGAGGCCGTGGCGTCTTTCTTTTACCTGCCTCGCCCAAAAAACCAAAACCGGGTTTCTCGAGTGGGGCTCTCACGATGAGAGTCACAGCAACATTGCTACAGGATGTAGCGCTCTTAGTCGCTGTTCCTTACTTGCAGGCCGCTTCCGCTTTTCGGTTCCAGCATGTCTCCTTTTTCATCGAGGCGAATTCAAGTAGCATATTCATGATGAAAAAGGACCGGTAACGGTTTTTCTTATTTTTTCAGACATATTTCGTAGAAATGGCAAATAAGTATAGAATTGTATTGCTATTGTAAAGAAAACGCAATAAAATCCAATAGAAAGTTTGTTAAAATAATAATGTAGGCTAACGCATATTCAACTATACTTAGTGTAACTAAGGTATTACATAATTTGGATATGATTGAAAGTGAGGCGATTTCATGAATATAGATCAACATTTAAGTAAAAAAACATTTTACGAAACAATGCTGAAGGACCGTAAAAAAGGAAAGCTTCCTATCGAAGTCCTTGGTGAAATGTTTCATGAGGAAAATAAAAAAGAATTGGCCGATTTATCGGATATCCGCTATGCTCAAGGGGAAATTTATTTTCACTACCAAGACTATGAAGCGGCTATTTTTAAATGGGAGAGCATCTCTAACGAGTTAGGCGCATGGGCAAAGAAAAATGTCGGGGATGCATATTTTGAATTGGATTTGTACCCGACAGCTATTGAAACATTCAAAAGTATAGTGACTGACAATAACTTGCTGAATACCGAGATCGCTCTTAAACTCTTTCAAATTTATGTCGAAGAGGAAAAGTATGACTTAGCGACCGATTATATAAAGCAAGCAGTGGCATTAGACCCTGATTACCCGAAAATAACGAAAATCGCCCGCTACTTTTTTGAACAAAATAATGATAACGACAATGCGATTGATTTGGCATTAAACGAAGGTTTGCGAACGGAAGATGTTCATTGGTTTGATATGCTTACCGGCTATATAAATGACGGGAAAGCGCAATCCCATGAACCATCTTATTTTTATTTAGCGCTGGAGAATTTATATAGTGTTGACTCAGTTCGCTTTGAGAAGATGGTAGTTGCTCTTTGGAATCAGTATAAAAGCAGCGAGAATTATGTGAACTGGTTAGAGACAATCGACAGCATTATTGAGAATATCGACGTCTCTAAGTCTACTGCTTGGAACCAGATATCAAATCTTTATTACGATTCATTTAAAGACAGCCTTTCCGGCAAAATCGAATTAGATGAGTCAATCCGTTTTATGCCGAAGTTCTTAGAAAATTGGTTGGGGATCACGAAATCTACACAAGCGATTTGGACATATACGGCTATTTTGACGTGGAATGAGTTTTATCCATCTGTCATTCGCGAGGAAGTAATTGAAGAAGCGAAACGAGATTTATGGAAATGTGCAGTCAATCCGGAGATTTTGCAGGATTGCTTATCTTTATTCCAGGATTTGACGAAGTGGGCGAATGAGAACGATATCGAAATCGGGGCAAAAGTTCGTTGGCTCGTTCAGGAAATTATGGATTTAAGCTATACGAATGTCTTTGTGGCAGGAGTTAATGGGACAGGCAAGTCTGCCTTTATTAATTCAATTTTGGAAGAGGAATTATTTGAGAACTCTACTACAAATACGGTGCGCATCAAGAACGGAAATGTATCTCAAGTCACAGTTGTTTCTGATGAAGAATTGCAGACAGATACAGTAGTGCCGGATATTAAACAGCTAATTACAGAGGAGCTAAGCGAACACTCAAGAACGTTGATTGATGTTGCGATGCCTTCAACTGTGCTGAAGAAACACTCTATATCTATTACAGATACCCCGGGATTCAGAGTGCGCAGAAACGATCCGGAATTGATGGAATATCTGCCTTTAGCTGATGAGCTGTTGTTTGTCTTAGATGCTGAAGATGCATTCACCGATCAAGAACGAGATCTTGCTCAGCAAATTATAGATAAGAATCCTGCTATCTCAGTGAACTTTGTTTTGACGAAGCTGGATTCAATTTATAACAAGCAAGAAGCGGCGAAACTTGTTGAAGATGTGACAGAGAAGGTTCAGCAATACTTCCCGGACTCAGACGTTATACCGTTCTCATCCAAGTATGCTGTGGCAGGACAACAGGAGACTGTTCAAAATTTGTTAACTTCTTTTGCGAATAAACCAAATAAAGAAGAAATTCGTTCATCCAAACTTTTGCAGATGATTCAACGAGTGATTGTTTTCTTCTTGAAAAATAGAGTAGAGAAGGAAAATGAGTATAAAGATGATATTGTATGGAATGAAGAGATCGTTTCGAAAATGAATGCAGCCATACATCAATTAAAAGATCATGAAAATGCTCTGGCAGATACGATTTACAATAAGTATGTATACGTAAAAGCGGACATTAAAGAAGAAATGGCGAAACGGATACCTGAAATATTGCGTGAATGCGCAAGCTTCCTGAAAGAAGACAGCGACTTCCGAAAAATTCATTTAGATCTGAATGATGAAATGAACAGACGTCTGCAGGAATACATTCAAAGTAGCGTATTGCCTTCAGTAAATAATTCTATGCAAAATTGGATTTCAGATGCGAAGCAGGAGCTGCTGGAAAACAAAAACTACTTAGATGAAATGTCGGCAACGTTCAATAATATCTATGGCGAACAAGTCTTGAATTTAGAAGGAGACTTTAGAATCTTGAATGATTGGGAGCGAGACATAAGCCGTATGACAAGCGGTGCGCAACTTGAGCGCGAGAATATTTTGCTTCGTCATACACCATCCCAATTTTTATTGAAGAGTGCAGGCAAGTTGCTGGGAGCTATTGCGCAGAATAAAGCATTGTATAATCAATACAAGAAATTTATCGAGAACGAAGAATATACAGAGACAGCGAACTCTGTTATTAATAAGTTCTTTACGCAATATGAAATCTTCGAAAAAGGAATTGAGCGTGACTTAGCGTTTTTCTTTAAGGAGCCGATAAAAGACATTCAGGAACTTATTCAAAAAGCGGAAGAGGAAATTGAAGCGAAGCAAGCACTTCTGGCCGAAATGAAAGAAAATCCGGAAATTTATTATGATGCTATTACATCATTTAAAATTCGTCATCGACAATTCGAGTTGATGAATACAGCTGCAGGAACAACATCCGGCAGCAAAGCGATAGAACATGCTTAATTAAAAACAGGCATTGCTTTCATTTTTGAAAGCAATGCCTGTTTTACTTTGTATGAATAGTGCGCGTTATTTCTGTAATTTTACAGCGATTTGCGCCCCTACTTCTGCGTTATGTTTAACTAGTGCAATATTAGCTGTTAAGCTTGTTCCTTCTGTTAATTCCTTCACTTTGCCAAGAACGAAAGGTGTTACATTTTTTCCAGTAATGTTATTTTCTTTTGCTTCCTCAAGAGCTTGATCAATAATTTTATTGATGAATGCTTCTTCCATAGCATCTTCTTCAGGAATTGGGTTTGTGATTAGGACGCCACCTTTTAAATCTAAATCCCATTTAGTACGGATCATGGATGCAACTTCTTCAGGAGTAGCAATGTTGAAATCAACATTGAATGGGCTAGTGCGTGTGTAGAATGCCGGTACTTTGTCCGTTTTATATCCGACTACAGGTACACCGTGAGTTTCTAAGTATTCAAGTGTAAGACCGATATCAAGAATTGATTTAGCACCCGCGCAAACTACAGCTACATTTGTTTGCGCTAGCTCTTGCAAGTCAGCAGAAATATCCATTGTGTTTTCTGCTTCACGGTGAACACCGCCAATTCCTCCTGTTACGAATACTTCAATGCCAGCTAATTGCGCGCAAATCATAGTAGCAGCAACTGTTGTTGCACCGTGTTTCTTTTGTGACACTAAGTAAGCGAAGTCGCGGCGGCTTGCTTTAGCGATTTCTTTGCTTGTTGCTAAAAATTCAAGTTCTTCATCGCTTAAGCCAATTTTAATTTTGCCGTTGATGATTGCTGTTGTAGCTGGTACCGCACCGTTTTTACGGATGATTTCTTCTACCTCTTTAGCAGTTTGAACGTTTTGAGGGTAAGGCATGCCGTGAGAGATAATTGTAGATTCTAAAGCTACGATTGGTTTATTGGCTTTTTTTGCTTCTAGTACTTCTTGTGAGTATTCGATGTAGTTTTTTAACATGTGTATGTCTCCTTTAGTGTTAATGAAAATATTTAGCGTATGCTTCTAGCAATTTTGTTTCGGTTAAGTCCGGGTTCACTGTTTCGTCTGACTGCAATGTCAGGGCGGAACAAGAAATTCCGATTTTGCAGGCTTCCTCAAGTGAATATCCATTTAAATAAGCGTAAATGAACCCCGATACTAGGGAATCTCCGGCACCGGTCACATCTGCAACAGAAATTTCCGGTGGCAAGATTGTGCCTGCTTCTCCAGCAACATTCATATACAATAAGCCTTTGCTGCCTCTAGTTATAATAATATTTTCAACGCCTTTATTTAAAATGCTTTTAGCGGCTGCATGAAAATCTTCGTCATTGCTGATTTTCATATTAGCCAAAGCTTGAGCTTCATCACGGTTGGCAATCATCCATGTTACACCGTCAAGTCTTTGTGGAAGCTTTTTGATTTTAGGTGATGAAACTGGCGTAATACAAAGAGTGATGTTCTCTTTATAGCAACGTTCAATAATATAGCGTAAAACGTCACTTGGAAAATTCGTGTCGATCATGACGACTTTTGAGGAAGAGAAGTATCCCCAACGTTTCTCGATAAAATCAACAGTTACTTTGTCATAGATTGACATATCTGCTAATGCGATGGCCATTTCGCCATCCGTATTTAAAACCGCCGTATATGTTCCGGTAGCTTCATTAGGCAACACTTGAGAAGGTGAAAAGTCGGAAAACTCCATCGTATGGTGCATGAGGCCCTCTCCTTCTTTGTCTGCACCAAGCACAGTTAATAAGGAAGGCTCGCATCCTAGTTTTCCAAGATTCTCTGCGATGTTTCTTGCGACTCCGCCATAAGATTGCGAACTAGAAGCAGGATTGGAAGTTCCAAAGGAGATTGGCTCAATCACTTGGATCTTTCGGTCAATGTTAGAGCCGCCGACACATAAAACATCCTTCTTAGACGGAAGTACATAAGCTCTTCCAAGCAACAATCCTTGCTTAGTCAGTGAAGAAATATAACCAGCGACAGCGGAGCGGGATAGTTTCATTTTTTCAGCTAGTTCATTTTGAGAGATAAAAGGATTTTCCTTTATGTATTTAATAAGGAGTGCTTCTTTTTCGTTCATAACCCACCGCCTTTCTAAACATTTGTTTTAAGTATAAACAAATGTTTGATTTTACACAAGGCTCAACAAGATCCTTTTGGCTAAGTTTCAATTAGTAAATGATGGATTTTCTATTATATTGCATGTGATTTTTTCAATTTATGCATACTAGCATTAGTAGAGGTATTGAAATGACCGGGGTGACTAAATAATGGAACAAATGGTGTATGTGAGATTAAGACACCGAGTCCACATTCGTGTAAATCAGACGAAGATTGTGTTGGATGATATCGCTAAGTTAGTTGGAGCGAAAGAAGTTGTAAGTAAGTTAAGGTCATTGCCGATTTATGAGGTAACAAAGAGCGATCCCAATATTATCGTTATAGATTTGTCTATCGTGGTTGAGAAAATATCAGAGAGGTATCAAAAAATCGATATTCAAGTAATCGGACCATCGCAAACAATTATTGAAATTGTGCCGAATCAAAGAGGAAACCACACTTTTTTATTTTTGCTGGTTTGGCTTCTTTTATTTATCGGTTCTGCGCTTACCATTATGAATTTCCATGAAGATGTCAGCATGCCAGCCGTTCATCAAAAATTGTATAAGCTAATTACAGGAAGTGATGCACAAAAGCCATTAATATTGCAAATCCCTTATAGTTTCGGCCTTGGGCTTGGGATGGTGTTGTTTTTTAATCATTTCTTTAAAAAGCGTTTTAATGAGGAACCGAGCCCGCTTGAGGTGGAAATGTTCAACTATCAGCAGGACTTGGACCAATATGTGTTAATGACGGAAAATCAAGAAAGTATAAGAGACATAGATGATCACACTTAGTGTTGTGTTTATATGGCTGGCATGGGGAATCGCGGTAGGCTCAGGATTTGTTGCATTTTTGGCTGTTCTGGGAGTTATTCCGCGTCTTACGCAGCTTACAAAAACACAAAAAAGCCTGCACCTGTATGAGGTGGCTGTAGTGGCTGGCGCTATTTTTGGGAGCCTGATCAGTTTTCATGATTTAGTGCTCCGTGCCCCTGTTGTTTTGCTTGCATTTATCGGCTTGTTTAGTGGTGCATTTAACGGCATGTTGGCAGCGGCGCTAACAGAAGTATTGAATGTTATACCAATTCTTGCGAAAAGAATCGGCATTGACGGCAAAATCATCTATTTGCTAATGGCAATAGTTTTAGGCAAAATAGCGGGCTCTTTATTTCAATGGATATATTTTGTCTATTTATAGCCGACGGTCGTCAAATAGCAACTAGAATAATAATGATGAGATGAAAGGATTACGGTTCATGAGCGAAAAGCGAAAAGTCATTTTAATCACTGATGGTGATGAATATGCGAAACGAACAGTAGAACTTATTGCCCGGGAAATTGGTGGCAGGTGTATTTCGCTATCGCAAGGGAACCCGACTGCGTTAAAAGGAAGGGAAATAGTTGAATTAATTAAAGCTGCAGCCTGTGATCCTGTTCTTGTAATGGTAGATGATAGCGGTTTTGTAGGAGAAGGCGAAGGAGAGCGGGCGATGAAATACATCAGTTCTCATCCTGATATTGAAATACTGGGCATTGTTGCAGTAGCTTCGAAAACGAAACAGCGCGAATGGACAAAGGTTGATGTATGCATTGATAGAGACGGGAATTTGACCCCTTATGGCGTCGATAAGAATGGTTTACCCGAGATGGAGATTGGAAAGTTAACCGGAGATACTGTTTACAGTATTGATTCTATAAAGGCACCGATAGTAGTCGGTATTGGAGACATTGGAAAGATGGCACTCCACGACCATTTAAAAAGGGGTTCACCAATTACAAAAATGGCAGTGGAAGTAATTCTTGAAAGAAGTGGCTTTTATGACAAAGAAACAAAATGAAAAAACACAAAAGATTACCGGTAATTTAGCTGAAATTGAAGAATTTATGAAGAAACGGGTCGGGCTTGGTGAAAGCTTCGATCTCGGAGTCAGAAAGATTAAAGTTCTCCGTAAAGATGTGAATGTTTATTATATTAACGGTTTATGTGACACCGAATTTATTATTGAATTATTGAAGGAATTAGTGGATTTAAATGATCAGGAAAGAACCAATTATAATATTTTTCCTGTCATTGAAAATCGTCTGGTCAATCAATCCGTTTCTCCTATTTATACGCTTGATGAGCTCGTCGATCAAGTGCTTTCAGGGCTGGTCGTTTTTCTTGTTGATGGTGTTGAAGAAGGACTCGTAGTGGATGTGAGGAGCTATCCGGGACGTCAGCCTTCTGAGCCTGACACCGAGAAAGTTGTTCGCGGCTCTCGCGATGGATTTGTGGAAAATATAATTGTCAATACAGCTTTGACAAGAAGGCGCATTCGAGATGAGCGTTTGCGATTTGAAATTATGAAGGTCGGTGAACGCTCTAAAACAGATATCGCAATCGGATATATAAAAGATGTAGCTAATCCGGATTTAATTGCTACAGTTAAAGAGAAACTCCAATCGATCAAAACAGATGGGCTAACTATGGCTGATAAAACAGTTGAGGAATTCATGGTCCGTCCGGGATATAACCCTTATCCGCTGGTCAGATATACAGAGCGAGCAGATGTAGGCTCTGCTCATTTGTTGGAAGGGCATGTGCTTGTGTATGTTGACACCTCTCCAAGTGTTATTATCATGCCGACAACTTTTTTTCATCATGTACAGCATGCCGAGGAATACCGTCAGTCTCCGGCTGTCGGAACATTTGTTAGATGGATTCGCTATATCGGCATATTTGCATCATTATTTTTGTTGCCGCTATGGTTTCTGTTTGTTATGGAGCCGTATTTATTGCCGGAACGGCTGGCTTTTGTCGGCCCGAATGACGAGACGAATATCCATATACTAATCCAAATATTATTAGGCGAGGTAGGAGTGGAGTTTTTGAGGCTGGCAGCAATACATACACCAACGCCACTGTCGACAGCGATGGGGTTAGTGGCCGCTGTATTAATCGGTCAAATAGCAATTGACGTCGGCTTTTTTGTCGGTGAAGTTATTTTATATGTCTCTGTTGTAACGGTTGGAACTTTCATAACGCCCAGCTTGGAACTCGGGGTAGCCAATAAAATAGCCCGTCTCTTCTTTTTGCTGGCGGTCGCTCTATTTAAAGTTCCTGGTTTCATCATCGGTATAACGATTTACATATTATTCCTGGTGCACATGCGTTCTTTAAAAACACCATATATGTGGCCGTTTATTCCATTTAATCCGAAGGCCTTTTTGCAAATTCTCGTCAGACGCTCTGTTCCAGGGTCGAAAATACGCCCGAGTATTGTACATCCCCGCAATCGCTATAAACAACCGTGATTATGATTAGGCCATGCCTTGAAGTTGTTCGATTATTATGATAACTTTATAATAATTTATATATTCGAGGCTTTTTCTATATGGCGAGTTTCAAGGAGAGGGATGGACATTATGTATTTTTATGGCACAAGCAAGGTGAATGAACAAGGGCATTTAGAAATTGGAGGACAAGATACAGTAAAACTGGCGGAGAAATACGGAACACCGCTATATATATACGATGTCAATCTGATTCGGGAAAGAGCGAGAGGCTTTAAACAGACATTCGATCGTTTAGGTGTGCCCTCTCAAGTTGCTTATGCAAGTAAAGCATTCTCTTCAATTGCCATGATTCAATTGGTGGAAGAAGAAGGGCTATCATTGGATGTTGTTTCGGCCGGGGAGCTGTTTACAGCATTAGCTGCCGGTTTTCCGCCGGAACGGATACATTTTCATGGTAATAATAAAAGCATTGAAGAACTGGAAATGGCTATTGAGGAACAAATCGGTTGCATCGTTGTAGACAATGAACAGGAACTGCTGACACTTTCAAGATTGTGTCAGCAAAAGAATAAGGTTATGCCGATTTTACTGCGTGTGACACCTGGTGTGGAGGCGCATACGCATGATTATATTGTGACAGGACAGGAAGATTCTAAATTCGGCTTTCACTTGGAAAATGGGCAAGCCGAAAAAGCGATGTTGTTTGCGGGTAAAAGTGACGGAATTAATCTGCTTGGATTGCATTGTCATATCGGCTCGCAAATTTTTGAAACGACAGGTTTTCTTTTAGCAGCTGAAAAACTAATGAATAAGCTTAAAGAATGGAATGATCAGTTCAGTTTTCAGGCAAAAGTGCTAAATTTGGGAGGCGGATTCGGTATTCGCTACACTGCGGAAGATACGCCTCTTCCTGCTTCAAATTATGTTGAAGAAATTGTCGTAACCGTAAAAAAATTAGCTGAACAATTCGGACTGGCACTTCCTGAAATTTGGATAGAGCCCGGACGCTCTCTTGTTGGCGATGCCGGCACAACGATTTATCGGGTTGGCAGTACGAAGGATATACCAAATGTGCGCAAATATGTAGCGGTAGATGGAGGGATGAGCGACAATATACGTCCGGCTCTTTATAGTGCAAAATACGATGCTGTTTTGGCAAATCGCGTTCACGACCGGACAGAAGAGAAGGTTTCTATTGCAGGGAAATGCTGTGAAAGCGGTGATATGCTTATTTGGGATTTGCCGTTGCCGAAGACAACTTCAGATGATCTTTTAGCCGTGTTCTGTACAGGTGCATACGGCTATGCTATGGCCAACAATTATAACCGCATTCAACGTCCGGCTGTTGTTTTTGTCGAAGACGGACAGGACCGTCTCGTGATAAAACGTGAATCGTTGCAAGATTTGATTAAGCTTGACTTGCCTTTAAGGGAAGCGGCTATGAAAAAATAATAAAACGGTCTGGCTCATCAAAGAGCTAGACCGTTTTTGTTATTATTCTTTATTAGAGCTAAAAAATGCTTTTATTGCATCAATAATACTCGCAAAGAAATCCTTTAGCTTTTCCAAGAAGTTTTGTCCTTCTTCGGAGCTTAAGTAGTTTGATAGTTTATCTTTCGCTTCTTTCAGCTGTGTTCCGACAGCATTCCAATCAATATCCAATTCTTTCAATTTATTGAATAAATCAACAAGGCTTTGCAACTGTGAATCTGTTAATTCAATTCCTAAATCAGCAGCAGAGTTTTCAACTAATGTTTTTACTTCTTCTTCTGTTTCCGGAGGGTTAGCGGACATCTCTTCTTTAATCTTAGTAATAAGCGCAGATGCCTGATCCGAACCGATTTGATCACCAAGTTCGACTGTTGTGACCATCTCTTCGTTGGCTGCTTGCTTCACATCTTCTGAAATTGTTTTGTCTGCAGTAATTTCATAGGCTTTAATAATACCGGTTAAAGCAGCAGTGCCGGAAACCGGAAATGGAGCTGTCACATAAATTTCAGCGTCTTTAACACCTGCAGTAGCTAAAGCGTTAATATACATTTCTTCTGTAACCCAGTTAATATTATTTGTTTTTACAATTAAACCGGATTTGCTCTCTCCGAGTGTAATCTTTGATGAGGAAAGTGCTTTTGTGCCGATTAATCGTGCTGATATATATTGTCCTAAATATTCATGCTCTTCCGCATTTGAAACAGTGACAATCTCAGCACTATTATCAACACCCATTTCATCCAGTATTTTTGTTCGTTGTTCCTGCGTCAAGTTTTCTCCGAGTGTGACTATAACATCTCCGGGAGCGGCGTCAGCCATCGCTTGAATCGGTATTATTAAAAAGCAGGTCAGCAATAAAGCCAGCCATATTTTCATCTTTCGTAGTTTCATTTTGTAAAACCTCCTTCTATATGTAGACGATTTACTGCAATAAAAGTTTCATAGCTTTTCATTGTTAAAACATGGGCAATTACAAAGATAGCATAAGAAAGAGAATTCAACAAATGCCCCATGAATCCTTTTTGCAATTTTTGTCTAAAAGTTTTCGTTGATTTTGAGTTAATTTTCTAATAATATTTGTCACGATACATACTTGTGTAAAAAGATGGCAAATCATGCGAAAGGATGGGAACTTTGCGAAAGAGTAATATTGTTTTATTAGTTATTTTAGTCATTTTGACTGTCAGCTGGGGCATGATTTATTGGCGGTTCATTGCATAGTTGATAGATAAATGACTTTCTTGTAGAATATAGTACGTATTTATTGTCAGTAAAATAATATGTTCTTTGAATAAAAGAGGTAAAAAATATGCTAATACGTTATAGAAAGAATTTGGAAAAAATCGCTATGGGTCTACTTTCGTTTATGCCGAATGAGAAGGATTTGAAGAAACTTCAGGCTACAATTAAACAATATGAGATCGAAAGCAATTGGCAGCTGTTTTTGTGGAAGGAAGACGAAGATATTATCGGGTTGATAGGGATTACTTTAGAAGAGGATGGATTGGAGTCGGAAGTTATTATACAGCATATTACAGTAAATCCTTCTTTTCGCCAGCAAGGGATCGGCAGTTTGATGGTAAATGAAATACATGAACTTTATAAAGATAAAATAGTAAAAGCTACTGATGACACAAATGATTTTTATAATAGATGCATTAAGGACGGAATGTAAAAAAACAAGCTCTCGGCAGCTTGTTTTTTTATTATGGCAGGACGGTGCTAATCGGGGCACTTAAGCTTTTGTTTGTCTCAGGGCCTTCTGATAAGCACGTTCTTTAATGATCTCACTGCGGTCTCTTACCGTGTGCCGATGAAGAATATCTTCAGTGACTTGGCCGGAATATAACCAGCAAAGCCCCTCTTTCTTGCATTGAGATTGGCATTTTTCAAGGAGACTGCTGCTGATAATCGGTAAGTTTATGCTTTTATATGGCATTTTTCTTTTAATTTGATAAATGGATACTTCAAGCAATTCAATCAGTTGGTTATAGTCTAAACCGAGGGAATGAATAACAATTGCTGGAGTATTCTTGAAAATCTTCAGAGAATTGCTCGCAGTTCTTTCGGCTCCGGGAAAGTTGCCCCTCCGATGATGGTAACTGGACACTGCCAATAAAATAAATGCGACCCAGTGTGACGTTTTATTCCCAGGGTCTGTTTCTTTCCAGTAGTCCTCTAAAATTTCATGGCACTCAAAATAATCTCGACTTCCATGGAACTGCACCAAATAAGCGATAAATTCATTCGGGTAAGCCACTTCATCACTCCTCTCCCATCAAGTGTAGCAAATTCCGCATAAATCCGCTATTTTTTGTAAATATCATTTTTATGTAAAAACCCGGTTGAAAAATCACCGGGTATTAGTTACGTTAGCAAATAAAAGCGGCACCGACGACAACAAGCAAAATAAACAATGTCACGATTAAAGCGAAACCGTTACCGTAACCGAATCCGCCTCCGCCTCCGCAGCAACTATCTCCCATACGATGACCTCCTTAAAAAGGTTAACTTCAATGTCAGCATATGAAAAAGCTTCTTGATTAGTATAGGCGTATGCCCAAAAGATTGAAATAATGTCACGGGAAGCTTTAAAATCCCTATTGGATTAACACAGATAATCCACTATACTAAGGAGTAATACAGCGGAAATAAAATATTAAGATAGTGTTACTCTATAAAAATAATGGTGGTAGTTTGATGATATATAACGTAAAAATAGATGCTTTTGAAGGACCTCTTGATTTACTACTGCATTTAATTCATACATTGGAGATTGATATATATGATATCCCGGTAGCGGAAATTACAGAACAGTATCTATCTTATATTCATACTATGAAGAAACTTGAGCTTGACGTAGCCAGTGAATATTTAGTTATGGCAGCCACTTTGTTGGCCATTAAAAGCAAAATGCTGCTTCCGAAACATGAGCCTGAATTAGAGGACGAGCAAGAGTTCGGTTATGAAGAGGATCCGCGTGATGAGCTTGTTGAAAAGCTGCTGGAATACAAGAAGTACAAGCAAGCGGCTGAGGACTTAAAGACGATGGAGGCAGAAAGAAGTTTGATGTTCTCGAAACCTCCGACTGACTTAACGTATTTAATGAAAGATCTGATGCCGCAAAAGGTCGACTTGAACGTTTCTTTATACGATATGCTTGGAGCCTATCATAAGCTTCTGCGCAGGAAGAAATTTCAAAAGCCTTTAAATACAAAGGTAGCCAGACAGGAAATTTCAATAGAAAAAAGAATGACGGAAGTTCTGCATCATCTCGGTACCATTAAAGGTCGCGTCAGCTTCGAGTCATTATTTCCATTTTATGACCGTGAACATATTGTCATAACGTTCTTGGCGATATTGGAATTATTGAAGCGTAATGCCATATTGGTAGAGCAAGAGAGCAATTTCGCAGAATTATTTATTGCAGGCAAGGAAGGTGCAATCTCCATTGAGTAAGAAATCATTGCAAGGGATTATTGAAGCATTGCTTTTTGCTGCCGGTGACGAAGGTGTTTCCATGCAGCAGATAACCAATGTTTTAGATATAACAGATATAGAAGCAACAAATGTCATTGAGGAAATGAAAGAGCAATACAATGATGAAAGCAGGGGATTGCAAATCATCGAAGTCGGCGGCGTTTTCCAAATGGTGACGAAAAAAGAGCACTCCGATTATTTGAAGAAACTTGTGGAGAGCCCGGGCAGCGGCATTTTATCACAAGCTGCTTTAGAGACTTTGGCGATTATCGCATATAAGCAACCGATCACAAGAGTGGAAATTGAAGAAATTCGCGGCGTGAAAACAGACCGATCTTTGCAAACTTTAACAGCCAAGGCTCTTATTAAAGAAGTCGGCAGAGCAGATGGAACAGGACGAGCGATTCTTTATGGAACAACAAAGGAATTTTTAGACTGTTTCGGATTGAAAACGTTGAAGGAGCTTCCACCATTGGAAGAAGCGACAGAAGACGACTTAGATGAAGAAGCGGACTTATTTTTTGGGCTCCCTAATTAATTGTGGAAAAATACGGATAAATGATATGACAGCAAATTTGAAAAGTATGATAATATATAAGGAAACATTTTCAAAGTCAGTCATTTATTCGTTTAAGCTTTTCATTGGGAGGGAAGCAATTGAAGCTGATAAAGTGTAGAGGATATGAGCTAATAAAAGCGCAGCCAAATACACCTGAGGATTTTTTTACGCGTTCGGAAGTGATTTTTAATCTTGAAGGGGAAGAGAGAACGCTTCATGTTTTGTACGTTGCTTTTTTCGAAAATGAAGCAAAAACCGTTATTCCTTATTCAGAAGACCTGCTTTTTAAAGCGGGCAATCAGGAGTATTTCTTAAGAGATATCGTGGCCTTGATATACTTGCTGCATCACCCTCAAGGAACAAACAGAAAAAGAATATATGTAAATGAACAATCGGATTTTTTGGAATACTTAAAAAATACTAATTTTAAAGAAATTGAAAGTATGATTCAACAGCTTGATCAAAGATGAAAATATCAGTTTGGATAAAGGGGATGTCAAACTATGAGCAATAGTCTTGTTAAATCACAGCTGGAAGAAGTGAGCGAATTTCTGGGCACAACTGTTAAGGATCTGGAAGAGTACTTGAATGTGACAACGAAGGATAGCCTTCTGCATGAGCAAAACGCAAATGAAGATTATTATAAAAGCTTGCTTTCGAATTTGCGAAGATTGGTTGTGTATTGTGAAGAAGGCTATGAGGCGTGCAATATTGTATTAAATAATGAAGTATTTCATAAAATCGCGGCAGAGAAGACATTATATAAAATTTTTCATCAATGCATCGAGGAGTTTTTCTCTCCTAAAAATGATTCCTGGTATGAAGATAGCCGATCTGCATATACAGGCAAGAATTCCATTAAATTTCATCAGGAAGTGGCACCGTCATTATCTGATTTAATTAAACGCTTAGAAAGCGGCTTCCAAAGTGTCAGAGAAGACTTGGAATATTACGAAACGGACTATCGTACTAAAATGATTAACCCAAGCAATTATAAAATTTAATTTTGGAAAACTTGAATAGGCAGTTTTTATGATGAGCTCTGTGAATAGAGGTCATTTTTTTTTAGAAAACGGACCGGTGACGGTTTTTAGCGTATATAATTTTTGAACTTGGATAACTGTCTAACCTTACACCTGCCATGCTCGGTCCTAAGCTGCCTCCCCCAAGAAACCAAGATCGGGTTTCTTGTGTGATTCATCTTAGTCCTCCCGCATGGCTCCTTTTTCAACGAGGCGAATCTAAGTAGCATAATCATGTTGAAAAAGGACCGGTGACGGTTTTTTCTGTGAAAATAAAAAAACTAAACGAAGCAAGTAGCGAAGAAAAGTAAGGAGAAAACAAGTGGATTTCAAAAAATGCCCAATCTTA
>NZ_JACXSI010000044.1 GCF_014712675.1 Peribacillus faecalis
TCCCCTTCGAACCAACAGATTTAACATAAGGATTACGAGAAAGTGCATTAATCTCTTTCTCTGTAAATGTCTTTGTACTCATTCTAGATTTTCCCCGTTCTCATTTTTTTTCATTATACAAAAAAGTACCCTATAGGTAGACTTTTTTATAAGTGTCTACTCTATAGGGTACATTTTACTTTCAGGAGTCTTTTATTTTAAATAAAATTTTTCTGGCTTATCTTCTTGATTGTGAATAAGGTTTTTTCGCTCGTGGAGCACCCAATATTTCGGCCATAATGACCCCATTCACAACCTCATTTTGACTGAATGTCCCTCGGGCCACTGCTTCTTTTTCAGTTCTTTGATGAGTTTCTAAAGGCTTCCGCGCTGGCATTTCCTTTTGCTTTTGCTGAAGCATCGCTGCCCTTTCAGCCAAATAAGTTTGAGCTGCGGACAGTTCTTCTTTGACCGAATCTTTATTGAGACTTTTCGCAGCAACTTCTTGCACTTTCTTTACTTGCTGCGGCTTTTGTTCCATCTTTGGCTGCTGAGAACGAGTCATCGTAGGCATTTGTGTCGTTTCAGAAAAAGGCTTCTTCTTTTGCTGTTTTTTGTCTCCTCCAAACAGCGAACTCACTAATCCGAGCAGAATGATGACAACCCATAAATTATCAAAAATTAAATTAAACAAATGTTCCATCTAAGGAGGCATCCCCCTTTCTTAGACTATATTAACTTTATTTTTTCGGATTGTCCCCGGCAGATCCCTTACTAATTGAGTCACGCATCTCTGTATCTGCCGTGATATTTTGGATATTCATATAGTCCATAACGCCAATATTGCCGTTTTTAAGAGCCTCAGCCATAGCTAACGGTACAGTTGCCTCTGCTTCCACAACCTTCGCGCGCATCTCTTCTACTTTCGCACGCATTTCTTGCTCTTGCGCTACCGCCATTGCACGGCGTTCTTCCGCTTTCGCCTGGGCGATATTTTTATCCGCTTCCGCTTGGTCCGTTTGCAGCATCGCACCGATGTTCTTGCCTATATCAACGTCCGCGATATCAATCGACAGAATTTCAAACGCTGTACCAGAATCAAGACCTTTTGCTAACACTGTACGTGAGATCAAGTCCGGGTTTTCAAGTACTTTCTTGTGATCAACAGAAGAACCGATTGTCGATACAATCCCTTCACCTACACGGGCTACGATTGTTTCTTCACCCGCACCACCGACAAGTCGTTCAATATTAGCACGCACTGTAATACGCGCTTTTGCTTTTACTTCGATACCATCCATAGCCACACCAGAAATGAAAGGTGTTTCAATAACTTTTGGATTAACGCTCATTTGTACGGCTTCAAGAACATCACGACCAGCCAAATCAATTGCTGCCGCTCTTTCGAAAGTAAGCTCAATATTCGCGCGTTGAGCTGCAATTAGAGCATTTACAACACGGTCAACATTACCGCCTGCTAAATAGTGACTTTCCAGTTGATTCGTCGTAACCGGTAAACCTGCTTTGTGAGCCTTAATAAGCGGATTGATTACACGACTAGGAATAACACGGCGCAATCTCATCCCGATTAATGTTAAAATACTAACTCTAACACCGGCTGCCAATGCTGAAATCCACAGCATTACCGGAACAAATGTGAAAAATACGAACAATAGTATAACAGCTGCAACAATCGCAACTATTAACAAAATTGATTGAGTACCTATTACCATCAATCAAACCTCCTAAGATTTTTTCTTTTCTCTTACTACAATTCTTGATCCTTCCACTTTTACAACAATTACTTCGCTATCTTTATCGATAAAGCTTCCTTCCGACACTACATCGACACGTTCATCATCAATGTTGGCAATTCCTGCAGGACGAAGAGGTGTTAACGCTGTACCGATTTTGCCTAGCAATTCGACTCGATTAACATTCGAAACATAGCCTTCTTCAGTGGTCGTAGCATCTTTTAATACCATTTTTTTAAAAAATTTCATATTTTTATTAAACACCTTTACCAATAGGATAGATACTGTTAAGGATACCATAATAGCGATTAATAATGATACCGCTATTAACGCATTATTCTCCCCGGCCATGAACAAACTTCCGACTACCGCACTCATACCAAGTATGCCGAGTATGCCGCCCGGGACAAAAAACTCCAATAGTATGAAAATCAGTCCGAGAATGAATAACAGCAAGACTTCATAACCGGCAAGCCCAGCTACCATATGACCAAAAAAGTAGAGTGCCAGAGAAGTAAGTCCGACTACGCCCGGAATACCAAAACCGGGACTGAACAGCTCAATTACCAGTCCAAGGATACCTATTGTTAATAAAAACGGAATTACAACCGGATTCGTTAAAAATCTTGCCAGCTTTTCAACAAATGTTTCTTCAATATCTCTGACTTCGGCATTTTCGAGACCAATCTCCTCGAGCAAGCCATCCAGGTTACTGACGGTTCCTTCGCTGTAACCGACATTATAGGCGCTTTTTTCAGTAAGCGTCAACAGACCGCCGTCACTTAACCCGCCAGGCAATTGAACAGAAGCATCTGCCATCGCCATCGCATATCTCGGGTCTCTTCCATTTTGCTCTGCCGCACTTTCCATCGCTGCCAGCCATGCAGATTGCGCCTTTTGATCAGCTGCATTTCCGTCACTTGTAATAATGGCTGCAGCCCCCATCGTCGAACCCGGAGCCATATATATTTCATCAGCATTCAGAGCAATATACGCCCCCGCTGATAAGGCACGATTATCAACCCATGCAATCGTTTTAATAGACGTATCCGAGAAAAGCTTACCTATATCTTCAGCTGCCGATACCAGGCCTCCCGGAGTATTGATTTTAAATATAATGGCAGTTGCTCCATTCTCCTCCGCAACTGATATGGCTCGTTCTAAAAACGAATACAGCCCGCTTTCAACTGTGTTTTCAAGGGGTGCCACATATACAACATCTTCTTTCGCCTGGGTCTGAAAAGGCAGCAAACAAGATGCCAAAAGCAGGAGAAGAAAAAATAAAGGAAAGCGTTTACGCAATTACGAAACCTCCTTTCAAGATCCTTATTAAACCATACGATTAACTTATATATAAGTTTCATTTTTTACGAAAGTTTATTTAATAGCATTCCGATTTTGTACATACACTACAAAAACTAGCCGATAAAAATTTAAAAACCACAAGAAATTACTTGTGGTTTTTAAACGAGTTTAAGATAGATGTTGTTGTACTAATTTATTTACAAGAGCACCGTCAGCTTTTCCTTTAACTTTCGGCATAAGCGCTCCCATAACTTTACCCATATCTGCCTTGGACTTAGCTCCAACAGCTTCAATGGTTTCTTTAACAATGTTAGTTACTTCTTCTTCCGTAAGTTGCTGAGGCATATATAGTTCAACGTATTTGATTTCTGTACGGATTTTTTCAACGAGGTCATCACGACCAGCATTTGAAAACTCTTGGAGAGAGTCTTTGCGTTGTTTTGATTCGCGAGAAAGGACAGTCAATTCTTCGTCTTCTGTTAATTCTTTGTTACCAAGCTTAATCGCCTCATTTTGCAAAGCTGCTTTAAGCATGCGAATAACAGAAAGCTTGTCTTTTTCCTTGTTCTTCATCGCTTGTTTCATGTCATTATTTAATCGCTCGAGAAGACTCATATACCCACCCTCTCTTACCATTTACGTTTTCTAGCAGCTTCAGACTTTTTCTTACGTTTTACGCTTGGTTTTTCATAAAATTCGCGCTTTCTAGCTTCCTGCAATGTACCAGTTTTAGATACAGTGCGTTTAAAGCGACGAAGAGCATCTTCAAGTGATTCGTTTTTACGAACTACAGTTTTAGACATCTCTATCCCTCCCTCCGAACACAACACACTAACTCAAGAATATACACAATACATATCATGTACCTTACAATTATAATATAAGGATAATATAAGGTCAACTAAATCTCAAAAATTGATAATCGCAAGTTTCACCGGTATTTCATTCCAAAAATATAAGATTTTTTAGCATGTCCTTGTGAAACGAAAATAAGATAGTTTCAGGAGGAGATTACATGCTTGCATTATCATTATTTTTTATATACATCCTTTTATTTTTATTGGCGATGAGACTATTAAGAGGCGGATTATTTAAACTGACCGGCGACAAATTGAAGAGCAAACTGCAAGTTCTCACTTCCACTACCTTTAAAGGCTTTATGACCGGCATGATTTTCACCGCCATCCTTCAAAGCAGTTCAGCGCTGATGGTAATGACTGTCGGGCTTGTTTCTGTAGGCGCACTTACTTTTCCTCAAAGCATCGGCATCATTTTAGGAAGCAATATCGGCACAACTGTCACCGCTGAATTCATGAGCTTCTCCATAAAAGAATGGATTCCACCCGGACTTTTTATCGGATTCACGCTTATGCTATTTAACAAATTGCGTCCAATTGGACAATCAGTGTTCGGTTTATTTTTAATTTTTTTCTCAATTCAAGGTTTTACATCATTAGCTAAACCACTTTCCGGATATCCGTTCTTCGGACAAGTTTTATCGCATCTGGAGCAGCATATGCTCATCGCAATTATTGCCGGTGCAATTCTTACTGCCATCATTCATTCCGGGACAGCTACAATCGCGATTGCCATGGGTTTTATCGCAGGCGGTGAAATGTCGGTAACAGCCGGCATCGCTTTAATGCTCGGATCAAATATCGGCACTTGTGTAACAGGCTATATGGCAAGTATCGGCGCTGGAGCAAACGCCAAATTGACGGCGTATGCCCATATATGGCTGAATATTATTGGAGTCGCCCTTTTTTATCCGTTTATAGAACAATTGCAGGCTGCCGCTGCCTTTTTTACTGATGAAAAGCCCGTGCAATTAGCTCATGCAAGCGTCATTTTCAATGTGATTTGTTCCATTATAGCGTTGCCTTTTGTCAAACAGTTCAGCTCTTTTATAAATCGGCTTCATGGTCCCAAAATCTAAGGGAAAATCGCCGTTGGTTGCGCTTACTCGTACCAATCTATTCTCGAAAAAACAGAAGGGACGGCCACATCCATAAAAAACCCTGAAAAGTGGTTAAATTTCCGTTCATTTTTTGCTTTTCCACCTCATCTTTGCTCAATTTGTTAATGAAAGACCGTTTTTTATTGAAGATGGTGCCTTCGGGAGCAGTGATTTGAGATTTGAGAGCGTTCGTGCAAGATTTGAGAGTCGTCACTCCGTATTTGAGAGCGGTCCCGCATTTTTTGAGAGTCGTCGCTCCGTATTTGAGAGCGGTCCCGCATTTTTTGAGAGTCGTCACTCCGTATTTGAGAGCGGTCAGGCAATTTTCGAGAGTCGTCACTCCGTATTTGAGAGCGGTCAGGCAATTTTCGAGAGTCGTCACTCCGTATTTGAGAGCGGTCCCGCATTTTTTGAGAGTCGTCGCTCCGTATTTGAGAGCGGTCCCGCATTTTTTGAGAGTCGTCACTCCGTATTTGAGAGCGGTCCCGCAATTTTTGAGAGTCGTCGCTCCGTATTTGAGAGCGGTCCCGCATTTTTTGAGAGTCGTCACTCCGTATTTGAGAACGGTCAGGCAGCCATGAGAGTCCTGCACGCAACTCGAGAGCACCCGACAACCTGTAAACGCACGTTCAAAAATTCATTCTTTCCCTTCTAAAAAAAGCCACGTTGAGTGAATTATCACTTCAACGTGGCTAAAAAATTAATAATCGCTGTCTGCTGTTAATCCTTTAACAATTTCAATACCAGCACTTGCGCCGATACGAGTAGCCCCTGCCGCGATCATCGCTTCAGCATCGGCCGCATTGCGGACACCGCCGGAAGCTTTCACACCTATATCAGGACCTACTGTTTTTCTCATTAAAGCAATATCTTCCTTCGTTGCTCCACCTGTAGAGAAGCCAGTTGAAGTTTTCACATAATCAGCTCCTGCTTTAACAGCAAGTTCACAAGCACGGACCTTCTCTTCGTCTGTCAGAAGGCATGTTTCAATGATTACTTTTGTTAACGCTTGGCCTTTAGCCGCATCCACTACTGCTTTAATGTCACGTTCAACAAGTTCATTATTGCCATCTTTTAAAGCACCGATGTTAATAACCATATCAACCTCAGTTGCTCCATCTTTAATTGCTTGTGTCACTTCAAATGCTTTTACTTCCGGAGTATTTGCTCCTAATGGGAAGCCAATTACCGTACAAACTTTCACGTCTGTTCCTGCAAGCAATTCCGCTGACTTTTTAACCCAAGTCGGATTGACGCATACAGATGCAAAATGATATTCTTTCGCTTCTTCACAAAGCTTAATAATTTGTTTTTCAGTCGTATCTGCTTTTAAGACTGTATGGTCGATCATACGCGCGATTTTCTCATTCATAGTCTAATCTCCTTAGTATTATGCTTCTAATAAAGATTGATCTTGAGGACTCATCACTTTGACAAACTGGCCTTCATTGTATGGATAGCCTGCTTTCGTAATTTTTACCTTCACAAGCTCTCCGATCATATCTTCACTACCTAAGAATACCACTTTCAAATAGTTATCTGAATAGCCGACAAATAGATTTTCTGTTCCATTTTCTTCATCTGTGAAGCGTTCTTCAGGAATGATTTCCAGTACTTCATTTTCAAATTGTGACGCATATTCTTTTGCCAATTGGTCGCTTAAAGCAATCAATTTGTGGACACGTTCATTCTTCACTTCTTCATCTACTTGATTGTCCATGCGAGCAGCAGGTGTGCCAGTACGTTTTGAATACGGGAATACGTGCAACTCAGAGAATTTATGCTCTTTAATGAAGTTGTATGTTTCCATGAACTCCTCTTCTGTTTCTCCTGGGAAACCGACGATAACGTCCGATGTAACAGCTAGCCCAGGCAACGCATCATGCAGTTTACGCAGACGCTCACCAAAGAATTCCATTGTATATTTACGGCGCATTCTTTTCAGCACTGTATCTGAACCTGACTGAATCGGAATGTGCAAGTGTCTTACTACTTTCTTCGATGTTTTCAGCACTTCAATTACTTCATCAGTAATTTGACTTGCTTCAATCGATGAAATACGGATACGTTTCAAGCCGTCAACTTTTTCTTCCATATCACGAAGAAGCATTGCCAGATTGTAATCTTTCATATCTTCTCCATACCCGCCTGTGTGAATACCTGTAAGCACAATTTCCTTATAGCCGGCATCAACCAGCTGTTGTGCTTGACGGATAACTTCCTGCGGATCGCGAGAACGCATTAAGCCGCGCGCCCAAGGAATGATACAAAATGTACAGAAGTTGTTGCAGCCCTCTTGAATTTTCAAAGACGCACGCGTACGATCAGTGAAAGCAGGAACATCCAACTCTTCGTATACACGCGATTTCATAATATTGCCTACACCATTAATCGGTTGGCGTTCTTTTTTAAATTGTTCAATGTAAGAAATCATTTTATTACGGTCTTGTGTTCCTACAACAACGTCCACTCCGGGAATAGCCAAGATTTCTGCCGGAGATGTTTGCGCATAACAGCCCGTTACGCAAATAACCGCATCAGGATTTTGACGGATTGCTCTTCGGATTACTTGGCGACTCTTTTTATCCCCTGTGTTTGTAACAGTACATGTATTAATAACATAAACGTCCGATTTTGATTCATAATCTACACGTTCATAATTCTCTGCTTTAAATAGCTGCCAGATTGCTTCTGTTTCATAATGGTTAACTTTACAGCCTAATGTATGAAAAGCAACAGTTGCCATTTTCTTCACCCCACTAATTTAATTCTAATTGATACGAAATGGCAGCCAATACGTATAAAGGTGCCGTTTCTGTCCGTAATATTCGAGGTCCCAATCCGCAAGCTTTAAATCCTGCTTCTTGCAATATATTGACCTCAGATTGCGATAATCCGCCTTCCGGTCCAAATACGACAAGAATCGAAGCACCTTTTTCTATATTTAACAGCGTTTTGCTTAATGTCGCTCGTTCATTTTGCTTTGCCTCTTCTTCATAGGCAATCAGAAGTGTATCGTACGATTTCGCCAAATCGACCAATTGACGGATTGTAACCGGCGTTTCCACATTCGGAACAATCGTTCTATGCGACTGCTCTGCCGCTTCTTTAGCAATTTTTTGCAATCGTTCAATTTTCTTGTTGGCCTTCTTCCCGTCCCATTTCACAATTGATCGCTCAGCTGTGAATGGGATGAAAGATGCGGCCCCAAGCTCCGTTCCCTTTTGGACAATATACTCAAGCTTATCACCTTTTGGCAAACCGCTGACGATTGTCACGGAAACTGGAAGTTCTTTTTCTTCATTCAACCATTCTACAACAGAGGCGAAAACAAGTTCATTGGAAATTTCTTCAATTTCAGCAAGAGCTGTCCCCTTTTGCTCAACGACACATAATATTTGCTCGCCTGGGTTCATTCTGAGCACATTGGCGATGTGATGGTAGTCATTCCCATCGATTTCTATCATTGTATCCTTCAATTGCTTATTCGAAACGAAATATCGTTGCATTGATAACACCTACTTATATTATTACGCTCTGTTTGGCGATACTGAAAGGGTACAGAGCGATTATAAAAGAATACTTCATCTACATTCTGCACTTAAAAGGCAGTCCGTTAAACATGAAGCAGCCACACTCCCATACTATAAGCCGTGCGCTGGTCTTAATAAAGACAAACGATCATGACTTAAGTGAAAGCGTGGCATAAAACGTCTACTTATTTCTTTGTAGCGATGAACGCAACCCAGTCTTCCATAAGCATTGTTTCTATGATTTCAAATCCTGATTGAATCAAGGCTTCTTTTACATCATCTTTCTTTTGGGAAATGATGCCTGATGAAATAAAGATGCCGCCTGGTTTTAATGCAGTCGCAACGTCATCTGTAAAGCTCATAATAACTTCAGCTAAAATGTTTGCTACTACTAAATCTTGCTGTTCTGTGATGCCATCCAGCAAGTTGTTTTGTGATACATTAACAAGATGGTGCACTTTGTTCAGTTCAACATTTTCGATAGCCGAACGAACAGCTACCTCATCAAGATCAAGCGCTTCAATATGAGATGCGCCAAGTAGAGCAGCAGCAATACTTAGGACTCCGGAACCAGTTCCGACATCGACAATCTTGTCACCGTTTTTCACCATTTTTTCTAAAGCTTGAATGCAAAGGACCGTTGTAGGATGCGTGCCCGTTCCGAAAGCCATTCCCGGATCCAATTCAATAATCAATTCATCACTGCTTACCGGCTCATATTCTTCCCAGGTTGGCACAATTGTGAATCGCTCAGAAATTTTCACCGGGTGATAGTATTTCTTCCAGGCTGTTGCCCATTCTTCTTCGTTTACTTCGCTGATCGTTACAGCATTTAATCCTAAATCAATATCATAAGTCACTAAATTGTTGATTGCTTCTTTAATTCCGTCGACTGTTTCCGCTAAAAAGCTTGTTTCCGGAAGATATGCTTTCATTACAACGCCTTCTTCAGGATAATCATCAGGATTAAGCTGGTAGATCTCTCCAAACTGGTCTTCTCTTTCTTTAAAAAGATCTTCGCGATCCTCGATTACAACGCCACTAGCCCCCGCTTCGTATAATATGTTTGTAATTGGCTCCACTGCTTCATTTGTTGTATGGATTGCAATTTCAGACCATTTCATAATACTACCAACTCCTGTTTGATTTATTCTCCTTTAAATGCGCGCTTCATCTTCGCGAAAAAGCCTTGTTCATCAACAGACTCACCGCTCAGTTCAGCAAACTCTTTCAGTAATTGCTTTTGTTTCTCAGTCAACTTGCTTGGTGTCACAACACGAACGATGACATACTGGTCACCTTGACCATAGCCTCGTACATTAGGTATACCTTTACCTTTTAAGCGGAATTTCTTACCTGTTTGCGTACCGGCCGGGATGGTCAATTGTACTTTACCGTGCAATGTTGGTATTTCTATTTCATCACCAAGAGCCGCTTGAGCAAATGTTAATGGAACTTCACAATATACATCGTCATTGTGGCGCTCAAAGAATTCGTGCTCTTTCACATGGAATACTACATATAAGTCGCCTGCTGGACCGCCGTTAATACCTGGCTCACCTTTACCAGCAACGCGCAGTTGTTGTCCGTCATCGATGCCGGCTGGAATCTTAACATTGATTTTCTTTCTCTTCTTAACTTTACCAGCACCGTGACATGTCGTACATTTTGACGGAATATGTTTACCTGTTCCACCGCAATGACGGCAAGTAGTTCTGTTGACGATACGACCAAATGGCGTGTTTTGCTCAACATTGATTTGACCGGATCCATTACAGTGCGAACAATTTTCCACTTTTGTTCCAGGCTTCGCTCCTGTACCTTTACATGTATCGCAATTCTCTTCACTAGGAATTTCAATTGTTGTTTCCTTACCAAATACAGCATCTTCAAACGAAATTGTCATCGTATATTGAAGGTCAGCACCTTGACGAGGGGCGTTTGGATCTCTGCGTCGACCACCGCCGCCACCACCGAAGAACGTACTGAAAATATCTTCAAAACCGCCAAAACCGCCGCCGAAATCACCGCTGAAGCCGCCGCCGCCAAAGCCTTGGTTAGGATTAGTATGCCCAAATTGGTCATATTGCGCACGTTTTTGATCATCGCTTAATACTTCGTACGCTTCTGTAATTTCCTTGAATTTTTCATCCGCATCTGGTTCTTTGTTAATGTCCGGATGATATTGTTTTGAAAGTTTACGATATGCTTTTTTTATTTCATCTTTCGAAGCACTTTTGCTGACACCCAGTACCTCATAATAATCTCTTTTACTCATAAGCTTTCAACTCACTCCCGCTTCTTCACATAAAAATTATTTTAACACTATGATTGCAGTAGTTGCAATTAGAAAAACCGTCACCGGTCTTTTTCATTTTGCTTTTACTCCTTGATTTTACCTCAATGAAAAAGGAAACATGCGGCAGACTCGAAAAGCGAAAGCGGCTCGTTCATCCCCGACTAGCATAAGGCGAATCGGTTCATGAAAACCGATCTTGGTTTTCATAACCGAGGTGACTTATGACCTCGAGGGGCTAGCCGCTGTAGCTAGACATGAATTAAGACAGGCAGGCTTGAAAATCCGCTCTTTGATTTCCTAGCCGGCACCGTATAAAAGGAACATCGGCTAAAGGTGCCACGTCGTGTGGCAACGCCGATGGACCTACATCCTGTAGTCCCCGAGCATGGCAGGAATAAGGTAGACAGCCAACTAAGTTCAAAAATGTATAGTTGTAGTGTAAAAAAGCCAAAGCCGATTACCTTTGACTTTGACTTTTTTACGCACTCATCTTAAATATATTACAGTATTACTTGTTATCTTTATCGTCTACTTCAGTAAATTCTGCATCGACAACATCATCATCCGCTTTAGCAGAACCTTCAGCTCCAGCTTCGCCTTGAGCAGCTTGCTGAGCTTTAGCAGCTTCTTCATAAAGTTTCACAGTCAAGTTTTGAACGATTTCTTGAAGAGCATCTTTCTTAGCGCGAATTTCTTCTAAATCATTTTTCTCGATTGCTTCTTTAAGAGCGTCTTTCGCTGCGTTTGCAGATTCGATTTCAGAAGCATCCACTTTACCTTCAAGTTCTTTCATTGTTTTTTCAGTAGTAAATACTAATTGATCCGCTTCGTTGCGAAGATCTGCTTCTTCTTTGCGTTTCGCATCTGCTTCAGCATTTTCTTCCGCTTCTTTAACCATGCGTTCAATTTCTTCCTCTGATAAACCTGATGAAGACTTGATTGTGATAGATTGCTCTTTGTTTGTGCCAAGATCTTTCGCACGAACATTAACGATACCGTTTTTGTCGATATCAAATGATACTTCAATTTGCGGAATACCGCGTGGTGCTGGTGGAATATCCGTTAATTGGAAACGACCTAGCGTTTTGTTATCAGCAGCCATTTGGCGCTCACCTTGAAGTACATGGATATCTACTGCTGGTTGGTTATCAGCAGCTGTTGAGAATACTTGTGATTTGCTCGTTGGGATTGTTGTATTACGGTCAATTAGTTTCGTGAATACACCACCCATTGTTTCGATACCAAGTGATAGTGGTGTTACGTCTAATAGAACTACGTCTTTAACGTCACCTGAGATAACGCCGCCTTGAATAGCTGCACCCATTGCAACTACTTCATCCGGGTTAACGCCTTTAGAAGGCTCTTTGCCGATTTCTTTACGTACAGCTTCAACTACTGCAGGAATACGAGTAGATCCACCTACTAATAATACTTTATCGATTTCTGAAGCTGTTAAGCCAGCATCTTTAAGCGCTTGACGAACAGGTCCCATTGTACGTTCGATTAGAGAATGAGAAAGCTCTTCGAATTTTGCTCTTGAAAGTGTTACTTCCAAATGTAGCGGACCAGCAGCGCCAGCTGTGATGAACGGTAATGAAATTTGAGTAGATGTTACACCTGAAAGATCTTTTTTCGCTTTTTCAGCTGCATCTTTCAAACGTTGTAACGCCATTTTGTCTTGACTTAAGTCAATGCCGTTTTCTTTTTTGAATTCAGCTACTAAGTAGTCAATAATTACTTGGTCAAAGTCGTCTCCACCTAGACGGTTGTCACCAGCTGTAGACTTAACTTCAAATACGCCATCACCTAATTCAAGGATTGAAACGTCGAATGTACCGCCACCAAGGTCAAATACAAGAATTGTTTGATCTTCGTCTAATTTATCCATACCGTATGCAAGCGCAGCTGCAGTCGGTTCGTTGATAATACGTTCTACTTCAAGACCAGCGATTTGACCTGCATCTTTAGTTGCTTGACGCTCAGCATCGTTGAAGTAAGCAGGAACTGTAATAACCGCTTTTGTTACTTTTTCGCCAAGATATTCTTCTGCATACCCCTTTAAATATTGAAGGATGATTGCTGAAATTTCTTGTGGAGAATATTCTTTTCCTTCTACAGTCTCTTTATGGTTTGTACCCATATGACGTTTGATAGAGCTGATTGTGTTAGGGTTTGTGATTGCCTGACGTTTTGCCACTTCCCCTACTTGTCTTTCTCCATTTTTGAACGCGACAACTGAAGGAGTTGTGCGGTTACCTTCCGGATTTGGGATAACTTTTGCTTCTCCACCTTCTAATACGGATACGCAAGAGTTAGTAGTACCTAAGTCAATACCAATGATTTTGCTCATACTTAAAATTACCTCCCTAAATTATATGTACTGCTTTCGATTATTGATTTACTTTCACCATTGCAGGACGCAGTACGCGATCCTTGATCATATACCCTTTTTGGAACTCTTCAACTACCACATTTGAAGCAAAGTTCTCATCATTCACTTGCATTACTGCCTGATGAATGTTCGGGTCAAATTCTTTGCCGACAGATTCAATCTGCTCGACACCTTCTTTTTTCAGTGCTTCTAAAAGACTTTTGTATACCATTTCTATACCTTGACGCAGGCTTTTTGTTTCCTCATTTTCAGCCGGCAGCGCCAATGCTCTTTCAAAATTGTCAATCGCCTGAATAAGATCAGTCGCAAGATTTTGAGAACGGTACTTTTGCGCCGCTTCCAAATCCAATTTTGAACGTCTTCTTGAATTATCGTAATCAGCCATAAGTCGAAGATAACGGTTTTCTTGTTCTTCCACTTTAGCTGTTAAATTGGCAATTTGAGCGTTTGCTTCTTCTAACTGTTGCTCCGATGATTTTTCTTGGCCATCTTCTTTTTCTTCGAAGATTTCTTCAACAGTTTCATTGTCAGCTTGTGACTCTTCAGCTTGAAGGTCTTTCTTCATTTCTTCTGACATGATACTCACCTCCCTAAAAGAGTAAAAATATCTATATTAGCGGGAAAATACATAGCGAAAGGGTAAAGCGACAAGGCAATACCCTCTCCTCAATATCTCCACATCTATCCATTTTGATACAGTTTAGTCAAAACAGTAGAGAAATCCTTAGAAAACATATTCAGCAATGAAATCACATACGAGTAATCCATTCTTGTCGGACCCAAAATTGCGACTGTACCTACATTCTCTTCACCTACAGAATAAGTAGCTGTAATCAGACTGCAATTTTCCATGGCCGGATCTTGAATCTCGCTTCCAATTTTCACGTGAACGCCGATTGGATTTTGCTTCATTATGTTGTAAAGTTCTTTTTCCTGTTCAATGATGGACAGCAGCGAACGGACTTTTTCGATATCATGAAATTCCGGCTGCATTAACATATTTGTCTTACCGCCAAAAAACAGTTTCTCGTCCGGTACAATTCGAAGTGAATCTGACAACGCTTCTATAATATTCTCGTAATGATTAAAATGTTTCATAAAAAGCGAAATCACTTCATTTTGAATTTTCGAACTAAGTTCTACCAAAGGCACTCCAACTAACTGATCGTTTAAAATATTGACGATTTTCTCAATTTCACCCGCATCAATCGCAGGGGGCAAATTGATTAATTTGTTTTCCACATGCCCCGTATCCGTCACCATAATAGCAACTGCCGATCCCGGATTAATGGGAACAAGCGAAATCTTCTTCAATCTGTTATCTCTTACTTTCGGACCAAGTACAATCGCTGTGTAATTGGTAATTTCCGATAATATTTGTGCAGACTTTTGCACAAGTTTTTCGAGCTCAAATATTTTGTCGACAAACACCGAGCGAAGCTTATCCATCTCATCCATGTTTAAGAGACGAGGCGACAGCAGGTGGTCGACATAATAGCGATAACCCTTTTCAGACGGAATTCTCCCAGAAGACGTATGCGTTTTTTCGATAAAGCCCATTTCCTCAAGATCCGCCATATCATTACGAATAGTAGCTGAACTGAAGGATATATCACTTTTCTTCGATAAGCTCCGTGAGCCGACCGGCTGTGCTGAGCGAATAAAGTCATCAATAATCACTTGAAGTATCAGCAATTGACGATCTGTTAGCATATTAATCACCTCTGTTAGCACTCAATATTAGCGAGTGCTAAATCTAATTAATAAGTTATCAAAATGATGGATTAATGTCAACGGTTTTAGCTAATTCCGATGAAGGTTTGAAACACTTCGTTTCCAAGGAGTTTTCCTTTTTGTGTCAGAAAAATTCTTTCTTCTGTCACTTCAATGAGACCGCGTTTTAACAAATCATGAATCGGCTCTGCAAAAACCTCCATCGCTTGTTTTCCAAACTTTTCAGTAAATGTCGAAAGCGATACGCCATCTATTTTCCGAAGCCCTAAAAACATCTCTTCTTCCATTTGCTCATGCACAGGCACAGGGTGCACATTCATGTATGGCAACTGACCATTTCGAATCGGCTCCATATATTTTTTCAAAGGACCATAATTACCAACTCTTTCTCCGTTAACGTACCCATGGGCACCAGCACCAAAACCATAATAGTATTCATTGTTCCAGTACGTCGTATTGTGCTTGCTTTCAAACCCCGTTTTAGCAAAATTGCTGATTTCATATTGATGCAATCCGTTTCTTTCCATTTCCTCCATCAATACTTCATACATTTCCGCTTCAAGATCCTGTGTCGGCAAGTGCAATTTATTTTTTTGCATCATATTGTAAAAGACCGTTTTCGGTTCAACAATTAAAGAATAGCTGGAGTAATGCGGAAGCTGAAGTTTCAGTGCCTCCTGAATCGATTCCTTGAACATTTGCATTGATTGTCCCGGCAAGCCGTACATTAAATCTATCGTAATATTTTCAAAACCGGCCTTTCTTCCCTTTTCAATCGATGTATACACATCTTCAGGCTTATGTGTGCGCCCAATCGCTTTCAGCAGTTCTTCATTAAACGATTGCACCCCGAAACTAATTCGGTTTACTCCCGCTTCTTTTAGAATGCGCATTTTTTCAAACGATAAGTCACCCGGATTAGCCTCAAAAGTAAACTCGACTTGATCGTGCGTAAATGGCAATACTTCATTAATTGTCTCGCACAGAAAAATTAACTGTTCTTCATTTAGCGAAGTCGGTGTTCCGCCGCCGACATATATTGTATCTAGATGAGACGTTGGCGCTTTCTTTAGAGCCAGCTCCATTTCTTTCTTCAGTACCTGCAAGTATTCCTCCACAGGCTGCCCTTTCAAAAACATCTTATTAAAATCGCAATAGTGACAAATATGCTCACAAAAAGGGATGTGGATGTATGCACTCTTAATCATTCTCTTCACCACTTTCATTTTTCTGTTCGCTTTCGAAAAATATGAAAAGAGGCTAGTGAAAGTTTCCTTTTCTAGCCTCTCTTTCATAATTATTTTTTCGTACCTGAATCGTCCATTTTCAGTACAGCCATGAATGCTTCCTGTGGCACCTCTACAGAGCCGACTTGCTTCATACGCTTCTTACCCTCTTTTTGTTTCTCTAGAAGTTTACGCTTACGAGAAATGTCACCGCCGTAACATTTCGCCAATACGTTTTTACGCATCGCTTTAATTGTTGAACGAGCAATGATTTTTTGACCGACCGCAGCCTGTACCGGCACCTCGAATTGCTGTCTTGGAATTAAGTCTTTCAGTTTCTCAACGATTACTTTACCACGCTCGTAGGCAAAATCACGGTGAACGATAAAGCTTAACGCATCGACCGTTTCAGCATTCAACAGAATATCCATTTTCACAAGCTTAGAAGGCTTGTAGCCAATTAATTCATAATCGAACGACGCGTATCCTCTTGTCCCTGATTTCAACTGATCGAAGAAATCATATACAATCTCTGAAAGCGGCATTTCGTACACGATGCTTACACGAGTTTCATCTAAATATTGCATGTCAATGAAGATACCGCGTTTTTGCTGACAAAGCTCCATAATCGCGCCGACAAATTCATTTGGAGCCATCATCGTAGCCTTTACATACGGCTCTTCGACTGATTCAATTTTTTGCGGATCTGGCATGTTGGATGGGTTATCAACAATAACCTCTGAGCCGTCCGTCATATTTACGCGATAAATAACGCTAGGCGCTGTTGTAATCAAATCGATTTTGAACTCACGCTCAATACGCTCTTGGATGATTTCCATGTGCAATAAGCCTAAGAATCCGCATCGGAAACCGAATCCTAATGCTTGAGATGTTTCTGGCTCGAATTGAAGTGCAGAATCGTTCAATTGCAGCTTCTCAAGTGCTTCGCGCAAGTCATTGAAACGAGCAGAATCAATTGGATACAGACCGCAATAAACCATTGGATTTAGAGTACGGTAACCTGGAAGTGGCTCAGTAGCACCGTTTTTAGCGTTTGTGATTGTATCACCGACGCGTGTATCTCCAACGTTTTTGATTGCTGCAGTCAAGTAACCAACATCTCCGACATTCAGTTCATCAACGACTGTTGATTTTGGTGTGAATACACCAACTTCAATAACTTCAAACTCTTTACCTGTCGCCATCATTTTGATCTTATCGCCCGCTTTGACACTGCCGTCAACAACACGGATGTATGCTACAACACCGCGATATGCATCGTACAGCGAGTCAAAAATCAACGCTTTTAAAGGCGCGCTAGGGTCACCTTGCGGCGGAGGAACAAGCTCTACAACTTGCTCTAAAATTTCTTCGATACCGATGCCCGCTTTTGCTGAAGCAAGTACCGCATCAGAAGCATCTAGACCGATCACTTCTTCGATTTCGTGGCGTACACGCTCCGGGTCAGCACTCGGCAAGTCAATTTTATTGATAACCGGTAAAATTTCCAGATTGTTGTCTAAAGCTAAATAAACGTTAGCCAATGTCTGTGCTTCGATACCTTGGGCAGCATCAACAACTAGTATAGCTCCTTCACAGGCAGCCAAACTACGTGATACTTCATACGTAAAATCGACGTGTCCCGGCGTATCAATCAAATGGAAGATGTAATCTTCCCCGTCTTTTGCTTTATACTTTAACTGAACGGAATTCAGCTTGATTGTAATTCCGCGTTCTCTTTCCAAATCCATAGAATCTAGCAATTGCGCTTTCATTTCGCGCTGTGCTAAAGCTTCCGTTTTCTCTAAAATACGGTCAGCCAAAGTAGATTTACCATGATCTATATGAGCAATGATGGAAAAGTTACGAATCTTGGATTGTCTTTTTAATCGTTCTTCATTATTCATTCTCTTCACTCCTGTAAGTCGACACAATACACTAGTTTCCATTATAGCAATGAAAAAAGCAACATTCAATATTTAGCATCAACAATTAAGCAACTGCCTATAACGTGAAAGTTGATTTCCACTCCGGACGACATACAATCTTTAAAGAGAATGAATAAAAAAAAGAATGGACTATTCAGGCACTGCCCATTCAATAATTTTCGTAACGCCTTGCTGAATACCGTTCGTGATTTTTTTACCAACGTTCGAAAAAGCATTAAATGCCTTAAGTTCCTCCAGCTTCTTCTTTTTCTCTTCTAAATCATGACTGCCTAGATCCTCTCCCAGAATGTCGGCAGTCACTACGCCTTCCTCATGTTCAACGCTGACGGCTGCATTCAGTTCGGGATCTTCATAGCCGCGCATATTGACTAAACCGCTGCTTGCTTTTTGCAGACCAAACATCACACCTACAAAAAAGATTAGTATAATACCGAAGCATTTTAGCCAAAAACGCCACATAATCATCACCCTTTATTAATTCGTCATTCAGATGAAGCATCCACTTCTTCTGCTTGGTTAGACTCCCAATAATATTTACTGAACACATCAGCAAAAGCTTCCATCGTCCGGTAAGATTCTTCAAATGTATTATCGACGCCGCCAACTTCAAGCAGCATGGCATGTTCCGATAAATCCTGATTATATACACCATTCTGCCCGCTTCCGGCATTTACAATCACACCATCTGATAATCCTGGATATTTTTTATCGATTTCATAGTGAAGCTCTTTGGCAAGCGCTAAGTTTTTGCTATATTTGGCATTCTTCCCTCCGACTACGAAAGCAAGCTTCGAATACGATTGACCATTAATTGTAATCGTTGTTTTATCTTTCCTTCTGGAATCACGATGAATATCGATATAGTAGGATAAATCATTATTGCCGGCCATCGCTGCTTCAACAACTGTCCGCGATTCCTGGTAGGATTTAGAATGTCCTAACCCTTTCTCGTTCAAAATCTTATTAATATCTGTCGTATCGACAGTCGCTCCAATGCCTTTTGATTCAAGCGCTTCTCCCAGCTTCAAACCGACTCTCGTTATATTCACTTCAGAATGATGGGCCAGATTTATGTTTTTCAAGTCTTTTAAATACGGCGTAAAAGATTCTGTATTATGGGAGTGATAAATAAATACCGCTTTCTTGCCGTTTGTGGTTTGACTAGGTTCACCGGGATCCGTTTCTTCAATGCTGTCAACATTTTGCAGATCCGGGTCTTCTGTCGGAACTGCATCATTAGGCGGAGCCGATTCAAACGGCATATTCGTATAATTCATATCCGCCCCGGCAATGATTATTTCCGAATCAAAAATAGAGAACCCCGGCAATTCCTTCCCCAATAAGCTCCGAGGATCATCGAGTGAAATTTTAGCCGAGTATTTAAGCAACTGCTCGGGAATCGTATTTTGTTTTTCCTCTTGTTTCAGCGAAGCGGTAAAATACTCATTCTCCAAACCTAACAATGAAAACAGCATCCTCCCTGTGAATAAACTAGCTGCTTCATTAACCGACTGCGAACTAGGTCTGTAATCTGATTTCATAGAGGTAAGCAATCCGCTTACCGAAAATACAAACAATAGCAAGACGATAACAGATAAGACTACCTTAATAATTTGGGAACCGCTAATAATAGTGATTTTGTTATAGTACGTATTTTTCTTCATTCTCCCACCCTTTCCAGGCTTGTCTAGTAAATACATATGACTTTGCTAGAAAAGGTAGAACTATTAATACTTACTATTTATTTCGTACGAAAACCGACATTATCTTGATTAACTGCTTGGTGAAGTGTCGCATTCAAGCCATTGGAAATAAGATTGGCCATATCTTCAATAAAAATATCCACTTCCTTTGGTGTGACCATTAAATTATGGCCAAGCGGGGAAAGCACTTCATGAATGAACTTGCGCTTTTCATCTTCCTCCAACGTACCGATCACGCCCATAAAGGTCTTTCTCTCTTCTTCGCCGGGCAAATCCTCGTCAGTCAGCTGCTTCCGTTTACCAAACGTCATTCCCGCCGGAGCGAGCGCCCGAGAAGGCCGGTTTCCTTCCTTCAATTCCTTGCCAAAATGTTTCAAAATATAATCAATCGTGTCGCTTGTGATTGTAACAGCATCGACAACAGTAGGCACTCCGATAGCAATGACCGGTATGCCAAGTGTTTCCTTACTCAATTCCTTACGTTTATTACCAACCCCGGAACCCGGATGGATGCCAGTATCAGAAATTTGAATAGTTGAATTGACCCGCTCTAAAGAACGGGCAGCCAAAGCATCGATAACGATTACAAAATCAGGCTTCACCTTCTCGATGACACCTGAGATAATATCGCTCGTTTCAATGCCTGTTAATCCCATTACTCCGGGAGAAATCGCACTAACCGGCCGGTATCCTTCGGCAACAGTCTGAGGTTCCAGCTCAAACAAATGCCGGGTGACGATCAAATTCTCTACTACAGCAGGGCCAAGAGCATCCGGAGTCACATTCCAATTGCCAAGTCCGACAATTAACGCGCTTGCATCGTCTTTTATATGGAGTTTTTTTAAAAAATAACCAAATTCTTCAGCGAATACATTTTCCACCACTTGTTGCGTATCGCTGTCGCCCGATCGTATACCCTGCACTTCTATCGTTAAGTAGCTTCCCGGTTTTTTGCCGATTTCTTTCGCTCCTTGCTCTGTCACTTCGATTAAGGAGATTTTCAAGTCGTCTTTTGTTTTCTCTTTAATAATAACGCCCTCAATGCGAGAAATATTTTTCTCGCCTGACACTGATTTCTCGGCAATTAGCATTTCGTTTGCCTCCAGCGCTAAATCTGTCCGGACTGCATACTGTGCAAAATGAATTTTTTGATCCATAGGAACCCTCCAAAAGCATTTATTGCTTCATTTTTTCCGTAAGATTCATGAATTATTCGATGCAGCTTTAGCAAAAGCAACTGACAGCGCTAAGAAATTTCTTTTTCAATATAGAAAAAATCCTTTTACATTCTTATAAGAAATAGTGTACAATGCATTTAGTATTGCAATATAAAAGACAGTCTGTTAGAATGATTTTTGTTGCTTAACAAATGAAATCAAAAAGTCGAGTTCATATAACCTCGATTCCTATTACAGGAGGTGACACTCTAATGCCAAATATTAAATCTGCTATCAAACGCGTTAAAACAAATGAGCAAAAAAGAGCGAACAACATCGCGACTAAATCAGCTATGCGTACTGCAGTTAAAAACGCTGAAGTTGCTATCGCAAACAATAGCGAAAACGCTAAAGACGCTTTAATCGCTGCTTCTGTTAAATTAAACAAAGCTGCTAACAAAGGTCTTATCCATAAAAATGCTGCTGCTCGTAAACAATCACGTTTAGCAAAAAGACTTAACGGTCTTAACGCATAATTGAAACGATCCTTCTGGGTCGTTTTTTTTTACGAAAAACCGGCACCGGTCCTTTTTCATTTTGATTTAAAACTTCTTGATCTGTCTCCAATGAAAAAGGAGACATGCGGGAGGACTAAGATGAATCACACGAGAAACCCGAACTTGGTTTCTTGGGGGAGGCAGCTTAGGACCGAGCATGGCAGGTGTAAGGTTAGACAATACGAAAAGCGGAAGCGGCCTGCTCAGCTCCGACTAGCATAAGACAAGCCGGTAAGAAGGTTGGGTTTGGCCTTCTGGACGGATTGGCTTATGACCTCGAGGAGCTGGCCGCTGCAGCTAGACAATACGAAAAACCGGCACCGGTCCTTTTTACTAAAACTTCTTGATTTATCCCCAATGAAAAAGGAGACATGCGGGAGGACTAAGATGAATCACACGAGAAACTCGAACTTGGTTTATTGGGGGAGGCAGCTTAGGACCGAGCATGGCAGGTAAAAAACCAATACTGACCATATTGAGTTTATATACAAAAAGAGGCTGGGACATAACTAGCTTCAAATGACGAAAAACGTGAAATGGACAATTCCATTTCACGTTTTTCTGTTTTTGTCTATGAATTCTTAGCTGCTGGCCGCGAACTTCCGTAGATTCACGGCCATTAATGCTATGCCCATTTCATTTTCAACCTTCGACTGTCCGCGGACGGAAAATCGGTTGAAA
>NZ_JACXSI010000045.1 GCF_014712675.1 Peribacillus faecalis
AACGTGAAATCAAACGGTATATGACTTACTACAATCATTACAGATATCAATGGAAATTAAATAAGATGACCCCTGTACAATACAGAGATCATCTTAATCAAGCAGCCTAAGCGTCCTTTTTTATAAATGTCCTTTACAAAGGGTACATTTCATAATCGGGCATGCCTCTTTTAGTTACACATTAACTTTTTCACTCGTGACACCTTCTATAAAAGTCAGAATTCTTTTAGAAACAGCAATATGATTTTCTTTTTTTGATAATCCGTGACCTTCATCCTCTAACAGCATATATTCAACAGTTCGTCCTTTTTGACGCAATGCCTGTACAATTTTTTCCGACTCTTCTTTCACTACTCGGGGATCGTTCGCGCCTTGGATAACAAGCATCGGTTTCGTCATCCCCTCTAAATAAGTGATTGGCGAGAATTCAATCAGCTTTTCGCGGTCTTTTTCCGGATTTCCAACCCACTGATCCATAATTGGCTTCCAATCTTCCGGAACAGAATTGATGAATGAAAACAAATCTGATGGGCCGCAAATATCAACAACAGCACTGAAATATTCCGCATGACGACCGTGTAAAAGCAATGCCATATAACCGCCATAGCTGCCGCCCATTAAAATGATTTCACCTTTTGAGGCATGCCCATTTTCTATCAGCCATTCTAAGCCGGCAATATTATCAAGTCGCGGACCATGCCCCCAATCACCATCAACCATCTTCATAAACTTTAAACCGTAGCCTGTCGAGCCTCGGAAATTGGGTGCGAAAATGCTGTACCCTGCTTGCAGCAAGGCTTGAACATCCGCATCAAATTCTTTTCTCTCAGCATACTGCGGACCGCCGTGCGGCATAAAGATTATTTTCCCTGCATCAACTTCTTGTTTCGCTTTATACAGTAGCGCTTCAATTTCCAAACCATCAAAGGATGTGTATTTAACTACTTGCGGCTCTGCCAGTTCATCGGCACCGACGCCGGGCACTTTATAATTTGTTAATGTAACCCATTCATCCCCAACTCTTTTATAAATGTTTTGCGGAGAAGTCGAGCTTTTTCCCAATAAATAAATAGCTCCTGATTTATGCGCAACTAACTGTACAATCACCGAGCACGGGATCTCAAGCTGTTTCCAATCGCCATTTTGCAGATCATATTCATATAAAAAGTCCTCAACACCCTTTTCGCTGCTTACGTAAAGAAGTTGCATGTCTTTGTTGTAATACAAACTGTTGAAACTCTCATTATGCAATTCTTTTATTTTAGAAAAATTCTTCGTCTCTAAATCGAAAGATGCCAAGTATGTGAAGTCCGCATCATAATTCGTCAGCAAATACACTAGCGTGTCCGAAACAAACACAACATCACTGACTGTGTGCTGCGCTTCAGTTGGAGGTGTTAACAAAATTCCCTCCTCCCCGCGCTTAGCAACAATTAAAGAATGTGTATTGGCAAAATGCTTATAATATAGAATAGTAGATTCATCCGGACTTAATGCAATCACATACCCGGGTGCTTCTTTCCCTTCAACGATTAATTTTTCTTCTCCGGATTCCAAATCAATACAATAGCTGTTCAAAAATAGAGGATTGTCCTTAGAAGACGTATAGTACATCCTTTTTCCATCCTCAGATAAAATCGGATATGCATTACGGGTATTTTCCTGATAGACAACCTCCTTCATTGTGCCGCCTTGCAATGGAAGTGCGTATAGCTGCGAATTTTCATTGCCGTCGAAATCGAAACTGGCGATGATAAATCTTCCTTGTTCGTCATATTGCAAAGTTTGACAGCTTTGGTCAATAAACGTGAGAGGGTACGGAAATGTATTGGGCAGGTCCATTGCCCACAAGTTATATTTCCCATTTAAATTCGTACTGAAAACTAACTGTTTCTCGTCAGGACTAACAGCAAATCTTTGAACTCCATATGTACGTAAAAAGTTTTCCAAATCAGGTTGCGGAAATGTAAGCATTACAAAACACTCCCTTTATATATGATAGAACTATTTTGCCAAATATTTCATGTCTTGTATTTTAAACCAGTATCTTTAAAATACAAGAGACAGTCTCTCGTTATTGCTGCTCCTTCCACTTCAAATAAGCCTCTTTCATACAAATCCCGCATGGCCGGAACCCTGCAGCTTTGGCCGTCTGTTCATCCGCAAAAAATACCCGATGCTTAGCGTAATGCCCTTTTTCAAGATGTCGAAGAGCTGAAGGACAATCAAGCCGACCATATATTTTTAACTTTTTATGACCACCTATCGATCCATTACAATCACTTATATATTCTTTTCCTGATTCGTTGACTAATTTATATTGTTTTTTCATTGTTTACCCTTCTCTTAAAACTAATCTTTCTGTCTTTACAACTGGAAACACCTCTTCTCTCCCCCTTTCACTGTGAAAAATTCCTCTTAATCCGAATGTGAAGACGAACTATTCCTCAATCTTCTCTATATCAATTACATTAATCCGTGCCGGATAGGATTCCAAAACTTCTTTATACCATATACGTACTTTGTCCCCGCTTTTAATGCCATTTATCATAATCTTAAAAGCGCTATTTTGCAAAATTGCATCACCGGGTATGCATCTTTCCGAATGCAAGATATAATCGTTTGTATAATTTATTGGCTCGGGTTTCTCACCTTGAACAAAATAAGCAGTTCCATTATTAAAAATGACATAGCCTACATGCCCATGTTCATCTTTCAAATTCCAGCTGCTCAAAATATCATCAATTAAGAGAAAGCCAAACAAAACTACAGCCAGAATAAGCAGGCGTGAAAGTCGTTTTAACAACCTCATTTAAAAACACCTCGTCACCACCATTTTTCTCTATTATACAATCCAATTAATGGAATATGATACACTAAAACTAGCCTGTGAAAGGTAAGGAAAACCTATTCTTTGAAAATCAACCGCCATCATTTTTGCTGTCCGTAAAAAGTAAAGAGGTGCTTATAATTCGCACCTCTTTTTGTCATCACTTCACCCAATACTCCGTACAATCTTTGCTGCGCTCCATAAATCCGTATTCAATTAAATAGCGTCTGATTGTCGCAAAATCATGATAAATCGATTTCAGCACATCATTAATTTCTTTCTCTGAATACTTTTTATTACGGTCAAATCGGGGCAAAATATGTTGCAGCACAATGATTTTCCTTTTTTCCTTACTCGGGAAAGTCGAAAGCATTCCATTTAACCCATCTTTAAAATAAGTCGCCAATACTTTTTCTTTTTCCTCAATCGTAATCGCATAGCGTTCGTCCACCATCTTCGCTCCTTTATGAATGGAAATTAAAGCATCATTCTTCTTTTCTTCCCTTGAATTTTTCAAAAGCGTCATGATTGTTAAATATATTTTAGCTTGCTTTTCTTTTTCCTTAAATTTAAACCGATGATTCCGGATTGTCGACGTACTGCCGCCATTCAGCTCTTTGACGATTTCTTGATCACTGAGACCGTTTTTGAACAACTGAAGCAATTCCCTTTGATGCTCCGACAAGCCCGTATATTTCTTATCCATATTCAGCATGTAATCGAACATTGATCCATGAACTGCCTCTACGTGGCGCGCTGCCGCTTTCTTCGCTTCATAAAGTATGCCGTCTTGCTGATAAATGACGCCATTCTCAAATCGGACATCGCATAGAAGACAAATATACTCATCCAGCTTTTCATCATAAACATAACCGGTTGCAAGCTCTTCCACCGATGCATCCCAAAATCGATCCTTCTCCATAAAAACAAACAACCTTCCTATTTGTTTATAATATATATAAACATTATATATATTTGTCCTTTTTCTTTCAATTCAGAATATAAAAAACGAAGACCCAATTTCCGGATCTTCGTTTCAACTAAACCGATTTGACTAAATCATCAAACCTCAATTGAAGACACCTTAAATGCTAAAACCGGTAAATTCATTACCTCAATAATATCTGCCTCTACATCGACAGGTCCTATCTCAAAATAATCATTCAGCTCTTCCGGAGTAATGCCAACATTCGTGATAATAGCTTCAACGATGACACCTTCTTCTAGTTTGATATGGCCATATGCATACGGCGCCAATTCATCAAATCGCGGATTAGGCGTGGGTGTCATACCGTGCGAGACAAACAGCAATTTGCCTCTGCCTGTCAGGACAAACCAATCTTGATCATCACTTCCGCAATATTCGCATCTTGTCGTCGGAGGAAAAGTGATTTTTCTGCAACGATGGCATCTCTTGCCTACGATTTTGCCGTCTTTTAAATAGTCATAGTACATCTTGACAATAGATTCCGCAATTTCACATCCCCCCTTTCAACACTAAGACGGTGCTGATCATTGCGTACCCGTGCGAATGCAGCAATGCAATTTCCGGTACTTTCGGAATTGTTTTGCACCAGCGTAGCCCCTCATCTGATTGACTGCCTCATATGTATCCGATCCGGCGCTTGCCGCACAAGCATCACCAAAAGCATGTCGGCCGCCATGTGTATTCATCGGACGAGAGCCATCAAAACGCAATTCCCCCTCCTCAGCCAGCTTCAAGCCTTGACCTGCAGGCAAATAGCCGCAAAGCTCAGCAGAACAGATGGCAGAAATGTGAGAGCAGGCAATACAAATAACCGACATCTTCAATCGAAATGCCGGACATACTATATGCTTTTGCAAAAGCCGAAACATCGGAGGGCCAAATGGTCGGATCCTCCCGATACCAAGGTAGGTCACCAACGGAAATACCCCATCCCATCAGTTCGATTGGTGTGCCGGAGTACTCCTTCGCACCGTCGTGATTGCTTAAAACCATTGCCGTCGCTCCATCACACGCTGTAATAACACTGCGCAAACGTGTCGGCCAAGCTAAGAATGGATTGTAGGCAGATTTCCAAAATTCCATAAAATCTTTGTAGCCGAGCCGCTCTGCTTCATTCTCCAATGTTTCTTGAATCAATGCTTTTGGTGTCAGTGATGCATGCAGGCGGAATGTTCGGCAAACTTCCATCATACCGCGGTCATATTCCTCAATGAAATAACCATATTTACGGCTATACCCTAAATCAAGAAAAGCATCGTATATCGGAAGCATGTCAAACCCTTGCTGCACCGCATACGGCTGATTGACAGCAAAGTCCGTCCATAATCTTATATTTTCCGGTGTCATAGGAATTCGATTAATCTGACTTCTCCCTTTTACGCTGCTTTGTGTTACCTCCAATCCGACAACAAGCACTTTTTTACAAACACCCGATGCAATTTGGGCTGCCGCTAATGTCGCCCCTACATTTGTCGAGGCGCAAGCTGTGCTGATTTGCACACCTGCCTTCATTTCTGTACCAAGCCATTTAGATAGCTGTGTATAAAGACTGCCCATATTTATGCTTTGCGGCATATGATTGCCGATGATAAACATATCAATCATCTTTCGGATCAGTATGCGCATCATTGAGTGCTTCCTTCACCGCTATTGCAGCCAACCCGAACAAACCATCTACTAAAGTTTTTACCCTCTGGACATGTTTGATAAACAAAAAAGCCGTCCGCTCTCGCATTATGGCGAAAAGCAAACAGCTTCTTATCCAATTCGTTTTAAAAGATCCGGATTATTTTGCTTCGGCGAATTGACTGCTGCAGATACTTCATATGCCTCCATAAGCTGCTCGTCATAAGGCTTCAACAGACGGTCTAATTCAGCAGCATTATGTACAGCCGGATTCAACCACTCCGATTCAAGTTCTTTCGGCAAAATTACCGGCATCCGGTCGTGAATTGGTGCGACAATTCCATTGGCACCCGTCGTTATAATCGTGCACGTATACAGCTTAGTGCCTTGCGGTGATGTCCATGCTTCCCATAGGCCTGCCATCGCAAAAAGGTCGTCCGATTTAAGCTTAATTCGCATTGGAATTTTGATGTCGCCATTGCGCTTCCATTCGTAAAAGGAATCGGAAATGATTAAACAGCGGCGGTTTTGATAAGCTTTGCGAAAGCTTGGCTTGTCAGTCAGCGATTCTGCTCTCGCATTAATGAGCTTATAGCCGATTTTCTCATCCTTCGCCCAAGCCGGCACCAGTCCCCACTTCAAATACCCTAATCGATTAACGGAACCATCATTAATAACGGAAAGGACCCGCTGCGATGGAGCGATATTATAGCTCTGAATATATTCATCTTCCGTGATCCCCGCTTCAATATGAAACCGATTAATGATATCCTCATATTTCGTAAACAAAGTATATCTTCCGCACATATGCTCCACCTCTCTAGTAAAAAGTTTACCCAAATATAATAGTCTCTAAATGCTTTTAGCCTGTCCCTCTTGAATATAGCATAGCTTTTACGTTATCTTATTAGAAGAAAACGATAATCCAAATTTAAAAACAGCAGGTGTTATTTTTGAGAATTAATAAATTTATTAGTGAAACAGGTTTCACGTCCCGACGGGGAGCCGATAAATTGATCACAGAAGGCCGTGTAACGATCAATGGCGTCGTTGCAGAACTGGGAAGCCAAGCGGAAAACGGGGACGTCGTGTGCGTTGACGGCAAACCGATTTCGAAAAAGCATGAAAATGTGTATATCGCATTGAACAAGCCAGTCGGCATCACAAGCACAACAGAACGTCATATTAAAGGCAATATTGTCGATTTCGTCAATCATCCGCTTCGTATTTTTCATATTGGACGATTGGATAAAGATTCAGACGGATTGATTTTGCTGACGAATGACGGCGATATCGTCAATGAAATTTTGCGTGCCGAAAACAAACATGAGAAGGAATATATCGTCACAGTCGATAAGCCGATCACGCAAGAATTCCTGAAAAAGATGGCATCCGGGGTTGAAATTTTAGATACGAAAACACTTCCTTGCAAAGTGAAACAAGTTTCAAAAAATGTCTTTAACATCACACTGATGCAAGGCTTGAATCGCCAAATTCGCCGCATGTGTGCAGCACTCGGCTATGAGGTTAGAGCATTAAGACGTATTCGCATTATGAACATTCATCTGGGCAACTTGAAGACCGGTGAATGGCGCGATTTGACGGACGCTGAGCTGAAACAATTATTTAATGATTTAAACTATACACCAAGAAGTTAAACTGTGTGGCTGTCCAGATTTTCTGGACAGCTCTCCTATTTTGCATAAATCGTTGTCGCCAGCTCCTGTAACGCTTCTTTATTCTTAATCAAAAATCCACGCCCCTGCTTCTCGATATACCCCGCTTCAATAAACTGCGCAAACACATGCAATAAATGCCGGTATGATACCCCTAAATACTCGCAAATCTCAGTATGTTTTTCCTTATAAAAATCATCATCAGCCGATAGCAACAGAAACTCCGCTAACCGATTTTCTAATGGGTAAGCAAGACTTTGCGTATATTTTGCTGCCATCACCATTTCCTTTTTACTTAACGAAATACACAAATGCTTTAAAAACGCCGGATCATTCAAAAGCTGTTCCTTACAAGCATGAACCGGTACTGCAAAACAAACTGTTTTCGCCGACGTTTGAATGCCCTTCGTATAATAAGCCTCATTCAACAGCTCCATTTCGCCAATAAACGTGCCCGGCTGGATGAAATGAATAAGAGAAACTTTTCCGTTCGCATGCGTTAAATAAATTTTTGCCTTCCCCTCGACCATGTAATATAAATATTCCGGATACGAACCTTCTTTCAAAATAAACTCGCCACGCTCAAATACTTGCACTTGAATATGATCGGCAATCGGAAATGAAAATAACGACTGAAAAGCATGATTTCCTAAATAAGCAGAGCGTTTCGGCTCCAAAACAATATGCATATTTTCCCTCCGAACTATGAGATATCTCATATTATTGTAAATAATTCCGTGCTACTATGCAATGAGATGGAGGGATTAACATGAATCAACAGCGATGGATGTCGCAAAACTTTTTCTTATTTTTTATGACGTGGGGCATTTTTTTACCGTACTGGACCGGCTGGCTCATTGATGCAAAAGGGCTAACTGTCGCAGAAGCAAGCTTAATTATGAGCTTCAGCTTAGTCGCACGCGGCGTTTCTACTTTATTTGCTTTTCCAGTCGTATCGAAGCATTACAGCAATAAACGTGTCATTACTTTGCTAATGATTACCGGACTGATTACGGCATTGCTTTATTTACCGGCATCATCTTTTACTGCTCTCTTTGCCGTAACATTCTTATTCAGCTTTTTCTATCCGGCGATTATGCCGGCACTTGACAGCACAGCAGGTGTTCTCATGCAGCACGGCAACCTGCAATATGGAAAAAGCCGCTCGTACGGCTCATTCGGCTTTATCGTATCCGTGCTGATTATCAGCATGATAACAGGCTTCTTCGGAGATACTGCGATTTACTGGGCGATGGTTGTCGGACTATTGGCAATGATTGCTCATTCCTTCATACCGGCACCGGCTGTTTTAATGCAGAATCCGGATAGAAGCGAAAAAAGAAACCAGTCATTCCGCAGCTTAATGAGCATTAAAGGCTTTCCGATGGTATTGCTAATTGTGATTCTGCTGCAAGGGTCGCATGCATCGTATTACAATTATGGCTACATATACTTGCAAGACTTAGGCGTGGCAAAATTTTATATTGGCATGATCATTAACATCGGCGTTATATTTGAAATTTTATATTTTGCGAAAGCCGACAGCTGGTTTGGAAAATGGAAGCCGGCATCGTTGCTGCTATTGGCTGCGGCAGGTTCGACGTTGCGCTGGTTGCTCGTCTATTTCTTCCCGAACATTTGGGTATTCATCTTTTCACAAAGCTTGCACGCCCTCTCATTCGGGGTGGCGCATTACGCCTTTATTTTATATATCACGCAGCATTTGCCAAAAGTGCAAATCCCCAATGCTCAAGGCGTCTATTCGGCACTGGCTCTCAGCTGGGGCACAGCAATCCTGACATTGCTCGGCGGCTATTTATACGAATTCGAACCGAGACTCGCATTCCTTGGCATGATTGTTTTCACAATACCGGCACTGCTTCTAACTCTTCGACTGCACACGAAAACATTCCATTCTGTTTCAGTGCAAAGCTAAAAAGAACAGCACACAATAGACTAAAAGTTGTTGTGTGCTGTTCTTCCTATTAATTCAGTCTCGCAAAAGCCACTAACGTTCCTTGATCGCACGACTGAAAGCCGTTTTTTTCGTAAAAATGGCGCACGTCCGGCGCTTCTTCCGTCAATAATACTTTTTGCCGCACCTCATTAAATTTTTCGATCACTTGATTCATCAATATTGTCGCAATGCCTTGATTCTGATAGTTATTTAACACCAAAATATCTTGTATGTATATGATTGTCAGCCCGTCTCCGACTACCCTGACTAAGCCCACCAAACGCTCGTCTTGCCACGCTGTTGAAACGTATAAGGAATTTTCCAATGCTTGCTGCAGCTGGTTTAGATCCTTTGTATAGGCATACCATTCCACATCTTCATATAAGGATTTTAAATCTGCCTGACTAATAGTCTTTTGTTCTTTATAAATAATGTTCATTTAACTATCTCCTCAAGTTCCAAAACCGCTTCCTTTACCCGCTCTGCCGAAATTTCACCAATAGGCATGACATGAATCGATTCCTGTGCTACAGTTGCCTTTTCAGCAACAGCAGCAACTAATGATTTTGTCACCTTTTCCACACCCAAATCTTTAAGCGACAATGGCAGACCAAGTTTTTCATAAAATGGTCTTAAAATTTCAATTTCGGTCCATTTGTTCTCAAGGACAAGCTGAACAAGAATACCGTAGGCCACCTTATCTCCATGAAGAGCATCATGCGTCTCCTCCAGAACTGTCAGACCATTATGAATCGCATGCGCTCCGGCAATTCTCCCGTAATGATCGCCATATCCGCCAACCATTCCTCCAAGCATGAAAATTGCTTCCGTTACTTTTATAAAATCGCCATTTACTGCCCCAGATTTCACAGCCTCCAGCGCACCATGCGAATGCTGAAGCAAAATATCCTTACATTGGCCGGCTGCATAATGCGAGATTTGCAGCGGAACAGATTTATTTTCAATAACAGCCATCTGTACATCCGCTTCATACCACTTCGCCAACGTATCGCCAATTCCTGCAATCAGCATTTCAATCGGGGCTTTTAACAACATATCCGGTTCCACCAGCACAAGACTCGTGCAAACTGGGTATATATCATAACGGATAAATGCTCCTGTCTCATCATAAATCACGCTTAAAGGTGTCCACGGCGAGCAGTTCGATGGTAATGTCGGGATTAAAATTGACTGCCTTTTCGTTTGATTGCAAACCGCTTTAACTAAATCAAGCACCTTGCCTCCTCCGATACCAATGACTGCATCAAAGGATTGCGTCTCAACTATTTGGACCACTCTTTCAATTTCTGCAAACGAACATTCACCACCGTATGTATACTCTTGCATTTTCACCTCTTTTAATCTTGGCCAATACGGCTTGGCAGCTTCCCAAGACTTATTCCCATGCACTACTAAACAAGAACGCAAATCCCGCTCCAGCAGCTTGCTTTCCAGCAAATCAAGCACGTTTTCCTTCAATATATATTCACTCGGCGCACCATGAACCGAAAATACAGCCATTTTTCATCACTCTTTTCTTTTTATAAGTAAAACCCCACTTTACGATGGAAACCATCATAAAAGCGGGGAATGTTATACATATGCACTTTCAAATTCTGTCTAACCTTATACCAGCATGCTCGGAGGCCTACAGGATGTATATCATATCGGCGAAGGCATGCGGACGTGGTGCCTTTAGCCGGTGTTCCTTTTTCATCGAAGTGAGTCTAAGTAGACTATTCATGATGAAAAAGGACCGGTGACGTTTTTTCTATTTACTTCATCCACTCAGGTTTGCCGAAACCAGTAAACTGTTCGTCAATTACTTTTTCAAAATCTTCAGATTCGACAACAGATAATAGATCTTTCGCCAATTGAGAATCTTCATTTTCAGCCTTAACAGCAACTACATTACGGTATTGATCAAGCATATTCTCTAGCCCTAATGCACTTAATAAGTCCATGCCTGCAGCTAATGCGAAATTTCCTGGAACTGCTGCTAAATCAGCACTATCAACAGAACGAGGAAGCTGACCTGATTCAAGCGGCTGGAATTTCAAGTTTTTCTTATTTTCGATAATATCTTTTTCAGATACCTTTAACGGATCAACTTTCTCATCTACAACGATTAATCCTTCATCTTGCAGAGTATTTAACGCTCGCGCTGCATTTACCGGGTCATTTGGAATCGTAATGGTTGCCCCGTCCTTCACTTCATCAAAAGACTTATATGTATTTGAATAAATACCCATTGGTGCAGTTGGTACAGTAATCAATGCAGTTAAATCCATTTTGTTCTCTTTTTCAAAATTCTCTAGGTAAATAGTATGTTGGAATAGATTCGCATCAATATCACCGCCATCTAGTGCTTTATTGGGCTGGATATAATCACTGAATTCAACTACTTCAACTTCGTATCCTAATTCTTCAAGACCAGGCTTGATTGCTTTTGAAACCATATCGCTGTATGGACCCGACGTTGCCCCGATTTTAATTTCCTTTGAATCTGAACTTGTGTCGCTGCTGCTCTCATTGTCACTGCATGCTGTAAATGCTCCTAACACTAATAATAAAATAAATGCTGAAATCCACTTTTTCATATTATTTCTCCTTTTTCTCTATCTTTTATCTACTACTTTGGCGATGAAATCACCAGCAAGTTGGATAACCTGAACTAAAATAATCAAAATGAGGACAGTCGCGAACATAATTGTATTATCATAGCGATAATAACCATAACGGATTGCCAAATCACCTATTCCTCCGCCGCCTACTGTACCAGCCATTGCCGAAAACCCAATGAGGCTAATTAAAGTCAATGTTACACCTGAGATAATCCCTGATCGTGCTTCAAGTAACAACACATCCTTAATAATCATCCATGGTGTCGCTCCGGCCGCAATCGCCGCTTCAATGACACCTTTATCAATCTCGCGCAAAGCTGTTTCTACAATTCTTGCAAAAAACGGAATTGCCGCCACTGACAGTGATACGCTTGCTGCCAACGGTCCAATCGTTGTTTTTACTAAAAGTTCTGTCAGCGGCATAAGCGCTACCAACAAAATTATGAATGGGATGGAACGGACAAGATTGACGACAAATCCTAAAATTGTTTGTACCGTCTTGCTTTCCCAAAACAGCCCTTTATCAGTCACATATAAAAGAATACCAACCGGCAAACCAATGACAACCGCAACAGACAAGGAAATCGTAATCATATAAAGTGTCTGCATAAATGCCGTATTAATGTCCGGAATCAATTCGACAAAGTGATTGAAATCAAAGCCCATGATGCAGCACCTCCACTTCAGCTTCTCGTTTTTCTATGTAGGCTATCGCTTTTTCAATCTCCTCTTTTTGGCCACGAAGTTCCATGATGAAAATGCCTAAAGGCAATTCTTGAATATATTCAATCGAACCGTGAAGGAAGTTCCCCTTCACTTGAAATTGCTGAAGCGTATCCGAAATGATGCCCTCTCCGGCAACTGTGCCACGGAACGTAACCTTGACAATCGGACCTTCGCATTTTTGCAAAATTTCTTCCGGAATATCAAACGAAACGACGCTGCTGATAAATTCCTTTGTCAAATCTGTCTTCGGTTTTGCAAACACATCATATACGGAGCCTTCCTCAATCACTTTGCCGTCCTGCATAATCGCCATTCGGTTACATATTTCCTTTACGACATTCATCTCATGCGTAATAAGGACAATGGTAATATTGAGTTCCTTGTTGATTTTTTTCAATAAATTCAAGATAGATTTCGTTGTCGTCGGATCGAGCGCCGATGTTGCTTCATCACAGAGGAGCACTTTCGGACTGTTTGCGAGCGCCCTTGCTATCGCCACCCGCTGCTTCTGCCCGCCACTCAACTGCGAAGGATATACATCCCGCTTTTCAGATAGTCCGACCATACGCAGCAGTTCTTCCACTCGCTCTTTTATTTCTTCCTTTGGGACTTTTGCAGCCTTCAAGGAGAAAACGATATTTTCGAAAACAGTTTTCTGACTGATTAAATAAAAATGTTGAAATATCATACCGATTTTCAAACGTGCCTGGCGCAGTTCCTCGCTGCTTAGCGATGTCAAATCAACACCATCAACAGTAATGCTTCCATCAGTCGGGCGCTCTAGCAAATTAATGCAGCGCAGAAGCGAGCTCTTACCGGCACCTGAATAACCGACAATTCCGAATATTTCACCTTCTCCGACAGTCAAAGAAACATGCTCAACCCCATTCACGGTGCCTTTTTTCGTTTTGTATACTTTCGTTAGATTGTGAATTTTAATCATCTGCCGACCCCATTTTCTACACAATTTCAGTAACAAAAAATGTCCCTCTCATCTGAAAGGGACATCGAAATACAATTTGATCTCGACTTATCTTTCAGAATGAACATCATTCTGCAGGAATTGGCACCTTCCCTTAACGGGGGTTGCCGGACGTCATCGGGCCATGTCCCTCAGTCACTCTTGATAAGCATTTCGTTTTGATTTAATGATTATATTACAAATTTTCTGATAATCTGTCAATATGTTAAAATAATATTTTTTTACAAACCGCTTACACCCTTATAAAATCGATGTTTTTACTCAGAAAAAATTTTTTCGTATAAATTCGGTCTGCGGTCGTTAAACACTGGAATGGTATCGCGAACCCGTTTAACTTCTTGTAAATCAAGCTCCGCATATAAAATACCTTCGCTCGTTTCACCACTTAAAAGCAAATCACCCCAAGGCGCAATCACCATGGAGTGGCCATTGAATTCATTATTCGGATCTTTGCCGACACGATTAACTGCAACAATATAGCATTGATTCTCGATTGCCCGTGCCTGAAGAAGCAGTTGCCAATGGTCAATACGTTTGCTCGGCCATTGCGCCGGAATAAACATGATTTGAGCACCCTTCAACACATGCGCGCGAATCCATTCCGGAAAGCGTAAATCATAACAAATTACCCCTCCGCACGTTACTCCTTCTATGTTAAACACATTCGCCTTTTCTCCGGCGTTCATATACAGATGCTCATCCATCAGCTTAAAAAGATGGGCTTTATCATACTCAGCAACAATATCTCCATTGCGGTTGGTCACATATTGTGTATTAAAATATTGCCCGTTTTTCTTAACTGCAACCGAGCCGCCGACAATGTTCACGTTGCATTTTTTCGCCTGTTCGCTCAAGAACGCCTTCGTTCTCTCACCGTTTTCATCCGCCAATCTATCAAGTTCTTCTAATGCATATCCCGCATTCCACATTTCTGGCAAAACAATTGTATCCACCGCATTCTCTGCCGCCTCTTCAATCCAGTTTTGCGCTCGCAAAAAATTTTTCTCCGGATCAGCAAAAGCCACATCCATTTGAACAACTGCTATTTTCATAGCATTCACCACACCCTAGACATTTTTTATTAAAGATTATAGAATTTTAACTATTATTGCAATATTAAAAGAAAAACCGTCACCGGTCCTTAGAACATTAAAAATTATAATTATTAAAAGGTGGATACTATGACATACTCAGATCGCTTAAAGAAACTGCCAGTTCAATTTTTTGCAACGTTAGTTCAAAAGGTCAACAGCGCTATTGCCGAAGGAAGAGACATTATTAATCTCGGACAAGGCAATCCCGATCAGCCGACACCCCCACATATCGTAAAAGCTTTGCAAGAAGCGGCTGAAGATACACTAACCCATAAATATTCGCCATTCCGCGGCTTAGATGAACTGAAGGAAGCAGCTGCTCAATTTTATTATGATCAATACGGCGTAACGATTGACCCGAAATCTGAGGTGGCCATTTTATTTGGCACGAAAGCCGGACTGGTCGAGCTGCCGATGTGCCTGCTGAATGAAGGAGAAATGATGTTGCTGCCTGACCCAGGGTACCCCGACTATTTATCCGGAGTTGTACTGGCAAATGTAAACTACGAAACTATTCCGCTTACAAAAGAAAATCAATTTCTGCCCGATTATAACAGCATTCCGGATGAGCAGAAACATCAAGCAAAGCTGATGTATTTGAACTATCCGAATAACCCTACCGGTGCAACCGCCAGTCGGGCATTCTTTGACGAAACTGTTGCATTCGCAAAGAAACACAATATTTCAGTCCTTCATGACTTTGCTTACGGGGCTATCGGCTTTGACGGCAAAAAACCGGTCAGCTTCCTCGAAGCGGAGGGAGCAAAGGATGTTGGGATTGAAATGTACACGTTATCGAAAACCTATAATATGGCCGGATGGCGGGTTGGGTTTGCTGTCGGCAATTCTGAAATTATTGAAGCACTGAATTTAATTCAAGATCACTTGTATGTCAGCCTTTTCCCTGCTGTGCAAAAAGCGGCAGTCGCAGCTCTGGCCGAGGATCAAAGCTGCGTTAATGAGCTTGTTTCCCTATATGGAAAACGTCGTAACACACTCATTGATGCTTGCCGTAAAATCGGCTGGGATGTTGATGCGCCGACCGGTTCCTTCTTCGCCTGGTTACCTGTTCCTACCGGCTTCACAAGTGAAAGCTTTGCAGACTATTTACTCGAAAAAGCCGACGTGGCAGTCGCAGCCGGCAATGGTTTTGGGAAATACGGTGAAGGTTACATCCGCGTTGGTTTATTAGTTGATGAAGACCGGCTTATTGAAGCGATTGAACGAATTGGTAAACTCAGCTTTTTCAGCTAATTTGCCTACATTGGCGGCTGCCGGTTTCCGTCGGCAGCCTTCCGTTTTGCTTTAAGTGGCAAGACTAAGCCGCTCTATTGCTTAGTCCGATGCTCTATCTTTGCCCGCTTTCGCCCTATTTTTTCACTTCAAGCTCTCCCCTCCTTCCTTGTTCAATAATTTCCTAATTGAAAATCACAATAATTTGTCCTTATTTCTTAAAAAGAATGCTTTTTGCAGGATTTCCAGACTATTATCGAACGAAATTGCCGTTTTTTTACTTAAAAATGAAATGTATACATATCTTCTGCCCATTGCGGGTAATAGTAACCGTATATTGACTAAGAACGGGAGCTGGAATAACATGAAAAAACTTGTATTGATTCGGCACGGGGAAAGTTTGTGGAATTTGGAGAATCGTTTCACCGGTTGGACGGATGTTGATTTGTCGGATGAAGGACTGAAGGAAGCACGGGAAGCGGGGCAGATTTTAAAAGCAAACGGCTTTGAATTCAATATGGCCTTCACTTCTGTATTAAAGCGTGCTATCCGAACGCTTTGGCTCATTTTGCATGAGATGGATTTAATGTGGATTCCTATACACAAAACGTGGAAGTTGAACGAGCGCCACTATGGAGCTTTACAAGGATTAAACAAAAAAGAAACTGCTGACAAATATGGTGAAGAGCAAGTACATCTATGGCGCCGTTCCGTTGACGTGCGCCCGCCTGCCTTAACAAAAAATGACCCGCGTTATCCAGGTCATGAATATAAATACCATACATTAAGCGAGGGTGAAATTCCGCTAACCGAGAACCTATCCGATACAGAAGAACGAGTACTGAGAGAATGGCATGAAAAAATTGTCCCGCAGCTGCAGGCCAACCAAAAAATCATTATCGCAGCGCACGGCAATACAATTCGTGCGCTTGTACAATATTTAGACAACGTTTCAAGTGATGGCATCGCAAGCCTTAACATTCCAACCGGAACGCCGCTCGTCTATGAACTTGATGACAATTTGAAACCGATTCGCCACTACTATTTATCGCACGAGGGCGAATTGCCGAAAGATGCCGTACCGCGGCATATGTAATAAAAATGAGCACAAGCCAAGCGCCGGTGCTCATTTTTGTTTTGGCAGACTTTCCAAATTACTATCGAGAAAGGCCAAATGCCACTACCTACACACAAAAATCACAGCCCTCTTCCTCTAATAAGATTATGTATTCGTTTAAAACTCACCTCTTTTTGGAGCGCATGCCGGCTGAATAATGTACTAATGCTAAGCCCCCAACTTCATACCCACCCGGCAAGCTAAACTTCTCAATATATCCACGCAATATATTAAAAAATAAAAATTGTCAAAATATCATTGTGGTGTTATATTTATTTGGTTAAAAATACATAATTAAACAAAATTGGAGGCATCATGAAACGTTCAGTAACAACTAAATTAATTCTCTTCTTTTCTATCTCCTTTCTAATAGGAACAGCGGTAATTGGAACATATGCGATTTTTCAAGTTTATGAAAAGACGATAGAAACAGCAAACCATAAAGTTAGAGGTGACTCAGCTCTTGGGATGGCAGTAATCAATGAACGCTACCCGGGACAGTGGAAAATAAAAGACGGCCAATTATATAAAGGCGATCAACTTATGAACAACAACTTTAAAATTGTGGATGAAATCGGTGATATGACAGGAAGTAATGTTACCATTTTCATGGGAAATACAAGAGTTGCTACAAACGTCAAACTAGAAGATAATTCCAGAGCTGTAGGTACAACCGTCTCGACAGCCATTGAAAAAGCTGTTATAGAAAAAGATGAAACCTTTCAAGGTGAAGCGGAAGTCGTCGGTATAATAAATCAATCCATTTATACGCCAATTAAAAATGGCTCCGGCGAAACAATCGGTATTTGGTTTACCGGAGTGCCTAACACGCCTTATGAGGCATCTGCTGCTAAAGTTCGAAATAATATTATTGCAGTTGTAATTATTATGATGGTAATTGGAATTATACTTAGCTGGCAATTAATATCTCGAGGTGTTCGCCCTTTAATAATAGCAGCAGAATCTGTAAATCAAATTGCTCAAGGAAACTTGCAAATCGAACCTATAAAGGTGAGATCGAAAGACGAAATCGGCTTGCTGGGGAGTTCCGTTAATACAATGGCCCATAACCTTCAGGAACTTATTCAGCAAATGGACGGAGCAGCAGAAAAGGTTGCCGTATCTTCCGAGGAGCTAAGCGCAATTGCTGAACAAAACAGCCAGGCATCAGAACAAATTGCCGCTACAATGGAAAAAGTATTAATCGGCGCAGAACAGCAAGCACAAAGCGTCGAATCAATGACCCTGCTCTTGAAACAAACGAACAAAAACTTATCGCTTGTTTCTGACCATAACGAACAATTAGCCGAGTACTCATCGGACTCTACAGAAAAAACAAAGGCAGGGCAAGTGGCTATCCGACATGCTGAAAAGCAAATAGACCATATTCATGCTTATGTTGATTCATTAGGAGATGTAGTGGACGGTCTGGGCAAACGTTCCAAAGAAATAGGTAAAATTACTGAAGTCATTACGGCTCTTGCTGATCAAACAAATTTATTGGCGTTAAATGCCGCAATTGAAGCTGCAAGAGCAGGTGAACACGGACGAGGTTTTGCTGTAGTTTCTGAAGAAGTGCGCAGACTTGCCGAACAATCAGCTGATTCAGCCAATCAAATTGCTCAATTGATTGCAAGTATTCAAACTGAAACGACAAAAGCAGTTGAATCAATGGAAAAAGTAACGGCAGAAGTTACCCAAGGAAAGGAAGCCGTTTCTGAGGCCGGCCAATCGTTTGCTGTCATCCAGGAAACAACCAATAGTGTTACTGAAAAGGTTGAAGATGTTTCCCACCAATTAAAAGAAGCCATCGAAAAAGCAGCAGAAATTATGAGCTCATTCGAAGGAATTTCTACAACCGCTGAACAAACAGCAAACATTGCCGAAACAATTTTCACTTCTGTCGAAGAACAAAAAGCTTCCGCAGAAGAAATCGCAGCTTCCGTCAATACATTAGCGGAAATGGGATCTGATCTGCAGAAGCAGATTCAAAAATTCAATCTGTAAAACAACAAAGCCTCCGGGTATACCCGGAGGCTTTGTTGTATTTACTATTCAACCATCAATGCCCTGAAGCATGCGGATGATCGATTTTCACTGCATCATATTCCACTTTCGCATATTCATCATAGAAAGTTGCTACACTCGTCATATAATAAGGTGTCACGTAAAAGCTAATGACAAATAATGAAATAGATGCGACTGATACACACACTAAACCAGTCGTTGCAAGTACAACAGAATTACTTCCGTAGAAAACCATTATTAAAGTGATACCGCCGACTAAGTATAAAGCAATCGGGATTAAGTACCAAACAATGAAAGAAAGCACTAAGTAAAATAATTGTTTCTTCTTGCCATCCATCATTTTTCGACTTTCGGTGATTGCTTCATAAGCGCTCAATTCTGGTCGGTCTTTCAAAATATAAAAAGTCATCGAATAAGACAATGCTTTAATAACACCCGGTACAATTAATAATAATGACCATAAGAAAGTAAATACTGATACTGAAACAGATGCCAGCACATTGCGGACATAGCCTTTGCCGAAGCCAGAGAATAAAGTTTCAATTTCCGGTTTTTCTGTTCGCTTAATATCTAAGTTAAACCAAGCATAGCCGACTGACAACGGTGCGGTAATCAAGACGAAGATAATCGGTGACACCCATGAATATCTTTCAGGTATCATGCCGGTCAAACCGCTGACAACGGAAAAAACAAGAAATGCACCAATCGCCACTCCCCATTTCCCTTTCAGCGCATTTTTGGCATGTGCTTTAAAGTCAGATGCTTTCATGTTAATCTCTCCTCTATTAAGAAAATTCCTATCACGCCATTTCCCGATTACAACCATTCTTTACCTCATTTACCCGATTCATAAACAGTTAGAAAAACCGTTACCGGTCCTTTTCATTTCTGAATCTGCCACTTGAGTTCACTTCAACGAAAAAGGAGACATACGGGAACCGAAATGCGGAAGCGGCCTACAAGTAAGGAACAGCGACTAAGAGCGCTACGTCCGCATGTCTTCGCCAATATGACCTACATCCTGTAGGCCTCCGAGCATGGCAGGTATAAGGATAGACAGCTTTCCAGGTTCAAAAATTATATACTTTTATAAGATGCAAAAGGACCCCATTCCAGAAAGGAAATGGGGCCAAAAGGAGATGATGATTTGTCCCTCATTAAGGGACAGTAATACTCCCACTCCAAGAGGGCAAATAGAATGAGACAGCTAAGTGGGAGGTCACTGTCCCTAAAAGCCCGATTGGTTTGCTACAACTAATGCTCGGTGGGGATGAGAAGCCCCCCGAGCAAAGTTTCACTTTATATATAAAGGAGATTAAACCCCTTTATAAGCATTTCGGTATACTTCTACTAATTCTGTTACTAGTGGAAGTTTAGGGTTTGCAGTAGTACATTGATCTTCGAATGCACGGTCTGCCAAGTATTCTACTTTGCTTTCAAATTCTTCTTTTGAAACGCCGCAAGCTGCGATGCTTGTCGGTACGTTCATTTCTTTTGCCAGTTTAATAATAGCTTGTACTAAGCTTTCTACGCCTTCTTCCGTTGTGCTGCAAGGTAAACCTAGCACTTTTGCAATTTCCGCATAACGTTTGTCAGCGATGAAATGCTCGTATTTAGGGAATGCCGCAAACTTCGTCGGTTTTGTCGCATTGTAACGGATGACATGCGGCAATAAAATTGAGTTTGCTCTTCCGTGCGCAATGTTGAACTCAGGTCCAAGCTTATGCGCCAAACTATGGTTAATACCTAAGAAAGCATTCGCGAATGCCATACCTGCGATTGTAGATGCGTTATGCATTTTTTCACGGGCAAGTTCATCACTGCTGCCGTTGCGGTACGCTCTTGGCAAGTATTCGAATACTAGCTGGATTGCTTTGATCGCTAATCCGTCTGTGTAGTCATTGGCCATATTAGATACGTACGCTTCAATCGCATGTGTCAATACGTCCATACCTGTATCAGCTGTTACAGCCGGTGGCACAGTCATAACGAATTGCGGATCAATAATCGCCACATCTGGTGTTAACTCGTAATCAGCTAATGGGTATTTCACATTATTTGTTTTATCTGTAATAACTGCGAAGCTAGTAACCTCTGAACCTGTACCTGAAGTAGTCGGAATTGCCACGAATTGCGCTTGATGGCCAAGGTTTGGATACTTGAATACACGTTTACGGATATCTAAGAATTTTTGTTTTAAGCCGTGGAAAGACAAATCAGGATATTCATAGAACAGCCACATACCTTTCGCAGCATCCATTGCGGAACCGCCGCCAAGTGCAATGATGACATCCGGCTCGAATTGTTTCATCATATCTGCGCCCTTCATAACTGTATCCACTGATGGATCCGGCTCTACATCTGAGAAAATCTCGCAGTGTACATAGTCAGGACGTTTTCTTAAGTAGTAAAGAATACGATCAACGTAACCTAAATCAACCATACCTTTATCTGTTACGATAAATGCTTTTTTTATTTTAGGCATTTTTGCTAAATATTGAATTGAATTTTTCTCGAAATACACTTTAGGTGGAACTTTGAACCATTGCATATTCACATTTCTCATCGCCATTTTCTTAATATTTAACATATGCACTGTCGTAACATTTGAGCTAACAGAGTTGTTTCCGTAAGAACCGCAGCCTAGTGTCAATGAAGGCATGTATGCGTTATAGATGTCACCGATCGCACCTTGTGAAGATGGTGAGTTAACAATAATACGGCATGCTTTCATGCGAAGGCCATATTGTTCGATTACTTCTTGATTATTAGAATGAATAACAGCTGAGTGACCAAGTCCTCCGAATTCAAGCATTTCTTCTGCTAATCGAATACCATCTTCTGTGCTTTGAGATTTGAAGCAAGCTAGTACAGGAGATAGTTTTTCTCTTGAAAGCGGCTCTTGAGGTCCGACTGATTTACATTCAGCAATCAAGATTTTTGTATTTTCCGGAACAATTACACCGGCCATTTTTGCAATCACGTGAGCAGGCTTCCCTACGATATCCGCATTGACAGCACCTGTAATCTCATTGATCACTGTTTTTTCTACTTTTTGTTTTTCTTCTGCACTTAAGAAATGGCAGTTATTATAGATTAACTCGTTTTTCACTTCTTTATAAATTTCTTTATCAACGATTACAGCTTGTTCTGACGCACAAATCATCCCGTTGTCGAATGTTTTAGAAAGAATTAAGTCATTAACAGAACGTTTAACGTCTGTTGTTTTTTCGAAATAGCAAGGTACGTTACCAGGACCTACACCAAGTGCCGGTTTACCTGTTGAGTACGCTGATTTCACCATTCCGGCACCGCCTGTCGCAAGTACTAGTGCTATATCTTTATGGTTCATCAATTGTTTTGTCGCTTCAATTGATGGTGTTTCAATCCATTGAATACAGTTTTTAGGAGCTCCCGCCTTCACTGCTGCATCTCGTAAAATTCTAGCTGCTTCACTGCTGCATTTTTGCGCTGATGGGTGGAAGGCAAAAATGATCGGGTTGCGCGTTTTAATCGAGATAATTGCTTTGAACATTGTAGTGGATGTCGGGTTTGTTACTGGTGTAACCCCTGCTACCACACCAACCGGCTCAGCAATTTCATAAACATTCTCATATTTATTCTCGTTGATGATGCCGACTGTTTTATCATATTTGACATTGTGGTAAATATATTCAGTCGCGAAAATATTTTTCGTGATTTTATCTTCGTAAACACCGCGACCTGTTTCTTCAATCGCGTGCTTCGCTAATGTCATATGCTGATCAAGACCGGCTAACGCCATTTCTTTCACAATATTGTCAATTGCCGCTTGGTCAAGCTCCATGAATTCTTTCAAGGCAACTCTACCTTTTTGTGCAAGTTCATCGACCATGTTTTGTACTGTCATTTCCTCTTTAACTGCATCATTCTTGACTGTTTTTGCTTCCTTTACTGTTGTTGTCATAAAAGCTCAGCCTCCTGTGAAATAAACAAATTATAAATCAGAAAAACTTTGTGAAATATTGAGCATAATTATGTTAAAAAAAAGAATAATCGAAGTATGAAATTACAAATTATTCACATACCGGATTTCTTTGAATTTTTGTAATTGAAATATCATTAATCATTCTAGCGTTAGGTTTGATAATGCAAACATAGTTTGTTGTCCAAATTGTTGATGGCATTTCAGCACCTTCTTCAAACATCATCGCTTCAAATTCGTCACCAACTAATTCTTCAAAAGTTTCTTGTGTGTACTGCTTCATGTCGGTACTAAATGATCTCCATTCACATAACAACATTGATCATCACTCCTCTAAGTCTTGCTTCTCTTTATGTTATTTCCTTACATGACTTATTATATACGACATTATATTAATATAGTTTGTGAAATATTGAACAATGTGTGTCATTTGTTAAATTTATGTTTAAAGCGCTTACAAATTTGAAATAACTGTGAAAAAGAGGCTTTTCACAGAAAAGCCCCTCTCTTTTTAGTTAACACAAATTGCCGAATACATCCTCTCAATATTAACAACCTGCTATGCTTTAGCTTTCTCACCCTTTGTCCGAAGCGACAGCAACAGCACCATGACAATAATGCACAAACTGCCGAGAGCCTGGAACACACCAAATGATGTATGCAACCACACAATCGATACGATGATGGCAGCGAGCGGCTCCGTACAGCCAAGCAAGCTTGTTTCCTTTGCTGTTATAAAACGAAGGCTCTCACTGTACATTAGAAACGGTAAAATCGTCCCAAAGATAATTACAAACGCGATTGAGCCGACTGTTGAAATTGTCCATCTCCCCGTATCGACGCTGAAAGGATTTTGAAAAAAACAAAACACAATTCCGCCGATCAGCATACCATAGCCCATCACTATCACAGACGGAAACTGACGCACTAAATGTCCTGAATGCAATAAATAATATGCCAATGCCAACGCTGAGGAAATCCCCCACCAGAAAGCGGTCATCGAAACTGAAACAGTATCCAAAGAGCCATTCGTCAAAATCAGGAAAGTTCCTCCAAGCGCTAAAACGACTGCAATGATTTCAACGATCATCGGCGGCAATTTTAAAATGATTAAATAATAGATCATAATAAAAATCGGCGCCGTATATTGCAGCAATGTCGCAACAGCGGCATTACCTTCATTTATTGCCGCATAAAACGTATACTGCACGCCAAGCATACCGACAATCCCGAAAATTATCATATGAATGATGGAAGATTTATGTTGAAACACTTCTAGCACTTGTTGTCTGCCCAATTTCACAAATGCATAAAATAAAAACAACACGCCGCTTAAAAGCAACCTAACGCACACAAGCCATTCTACGGTTACCCCATCCTCAGCAAACAGCTTCTGAGCTACCGTCCCCGAAACGCCCCATAAAGAAGAAGCTAAAATCACTAATAAGTATCCTTTAAACTTTTGCACTTTCCTACCACACTTTCTTATGTATAACAATGATTGCGTATAATCACTTATTATCTCACATTCTGTGAAAATAACTATCTATTTCTGCTGTCTATCATGCTTTCTTGTAAAACACTGAAATATTGACAGATAACTATACACCCCTTATAATTTTCTTATGTTAACCTGAATTTTAATTAGTTTACATATATCAAAAGGGGATCATTCTTATGAAAAAAACTAATTTGCACTATTATATAATTACAGCATTATTCACTGCCTTTATCACAATCTTTTCACAAGTCACAATACCGCTCCCGCCGGTACCGATTACCGGACAAACGTTAGCAATAGGAATTGCAGCAACAATTTTAGGGAGAAAGTACGGCACCCTTTCTGTTCTTCTTTACTTAATCATCGGGGCTGTCGGAGTGCCTGTTTTTGCCGGGATGTCAGGTGGAATCAGTAAACTGGTTGGACCGACCGGGGGGTATTTAGTCGGCTTCCTTCCGACAGCCTATATAATCGGACTGTTTGTTGAAAAAACAAAGCTTTGCTTCACAAATGCTTTCATTGCCAATATTATCGGGATGGTCATAACCCTTGCTTTCGGAACAGCATGGCTCAAAATTGCCGCTTCGCTCTCATGGTCCGCTGCAATTGCCGGCGGTGTGACACCATTTCTTCTGGTCGGGATTTTAAAAGCGGCCATCGCGGCGTACATCTCTGTCCTTGTCCGAAAGCGCTTATTAAATACACGTTATTTCCTAGCATAAAAATTAGGCCTTTCTTATATGAAAGGCCTATTTATTGTTTCTCTTAAGCTTAAGTTGTCTGGTACTGCCCTCAAGTTGTGTGCGAACGATCTTAAATTTCTCGCCACCGCTCTCAAGTTCTTCGCGAACGATCTCAATTCTCTCGCCACCGCTCTCAAGTTCTTTGCGAACGATCTCAATTCTCTCGCCACCGCTCTCAAGTTCTTTGCGAACGATCTCAATTCTCCAATTTGCACATACTTTTCAATAAAAGCAGCTAATACCGTACTTTATTCAGCAATCGTCCTTCTATTCTTCAGTCTTTCCTTCACAGAATTCATAAATAGCGCTTCTTTTTCCGATAAATGTTCTAAATCATACTTTTTCAGCATCACATTATACAAAGATACATCTCTTAATCTTAAAAATAATGGAATAGAAAGAATATCCTTTTCTTCTAATTGATTATATTTTTCGTAGCCTGCCATGAAATGTTTCATAAAGAAAGCAGCAAATTCCTCTTGTTGATCTTGCCCTTCCAAAATGCGAGACAGTAAAGTGTAATAAAGCGGAATGGCGATGTCACTGGCAAAAAACAAATAGCTGCTATCGTCAAAGTCAAACACATACACTTGATCATCTTGAACATGGAAGTTACCTAAATGCAAATCAGAATGAATAATACCATAATTATTCTCTGTCTTCGTAAGAGCATGGACTTGCTTCAAAACATCTTCACTGTTCGTAAACATCTCTTCTGTGTAATGTTCCCGAAAAAGCTCCATGTTCATTAAGTCTTCTTCATGCCACTCCGGGCGCCTGGCTATAGACTGAGGTTTCACATATTTTTTTGTCGCTTGGTGCATTTGCCCTATGACCGCTCCCCATTTTTCAATATACGAAGGTTCTTGCTCGCAATCTCTCCATGTGATGCGCTTCCCCGGCAACATATCGTAGCAGCAAATGTAAAAACAGCTTCCGTCAACCGCCTCAATGGCTTCGAGAAAATTGCCTTCTTTTGAAAGGAAATGCTCATATACGTTGACTCCGTGCTTTTTCAGATGACAAACCCAATCAATTTCCGAGATTATTTGCTCATCCGTCCGGTGACTGCTGTGCGTATAACGAACAATCACTTTCCGTTTTTCTCGTACACCCTCATAAATAAAATTTTCAAAATCCCCGAGCATCTTGGCAGAGTGTACGTCTACCTCAAATTGACGTAAACCTTCATTAATAATTGTTTCGGTGAACAAAGAAGCGACCGCTTTTTCCATTTAACCACGTCTCCTTTGTATCATTTTATAAAATAAAAATGACCCCGTAAACAAGAGGTCATTCAATGTTTGTCCATTAATCCATTATATCCGAATCGGCGTTACATAAAATAGTACCGAGAAGAAGTGAGTGACAGAACCGGCCAAAACGAACAGATGCCAAACTGCGTGATGAAAAGTAAAACCGCGCCAAACGTAAAATATTGCACCAACAGTATAAAGCAGGCCCCCAGCAACTAAAAGCACAATTCCAGCTGTCGGGAGCGTTGCGGTCAGCGGTTGCCAGCCAATTACAATAAGCCAGCCCATTACTACATATAATACAGTGGATATAAACATAAATTTTTTCACAAAAAATGATTTAAAGACAATTCCGGCAATCGCAATTCCCCAAACAATTCCGAGCAAAGTCCATCCTAACGCACCATTTATGACAATAAGCGTAAAAGGCGTATACGTACCGGCAATGAATAAATAAATTGCCGAGTGATCAAAAATTTCGAATAAGTCTTTGAGCTTTCCCTCTGGAAAGCTATGCACCAAAGTCGAAGACAAATACAGCAAAAGCATTGACACACCATAAATGGTGAAGGTAACCACATGCCAAGCAGATCCATTTTGCACTGCGTTAATTACTAGAAATACGAGTGCGGTTATACTCAGCAGCACACCGATGCCATGCGTAATCGCATTGACGACTTCTTCTTTTTTTGTATAAACATGCGTATCCTTCATAAGCATCCTCCTTGGTTCAGCTTTCTTTACAACTACTATACGATAAGCAAACCATCATCACTAGTTACAACTGTCATACTTCCGTGCTTTTTTCTAGTTACTTACAGCTTCCGGAAGGTTAAAGAATCCGGACAGTGCTTCGATATTTTTCGAAAAATCAAGTTGCAGCACTTCTCCAGCATGTTCATAACGTCTGCTTTCATAACTATTTTCAAGCGGGATCGTCATCGTCTGAACTTCATCAATTGGATTTAGCAGAACGAGCGAAGCAAGTGAAAGTGTTTGAGGAATAGACAAATCGCTCGTCACATACTGCATTGCCCCTTCAATCACTTTCGGCAGACTGATCAATTGTTTAAAAGATAGTTCGTTCGTCAGTTCATCTTTTAATTTCAGCAATACTTCCTGCTGCCTTTTGACACGGCCAAAATCATAGTTTTCGTCATGGCGAAAACGGACATACTTCAATAAATCTTCTCCATGGAGACTATTATTACCAGGCTGTATATTCATATCCATATCGGCAATCATATTTTGCGGGACGTCGACTTCTATACCTTTGGGAGCAATCGCATCTACCACATATGTAAAACCTTCGAAGTCAATCTCTATGACATGATCAATCGTAATATTGAAATTTTCCTGTATTGTTTTCACAAGCAAATCTTTGCCGCCAAGGTAATAAGCTAAATTCAGCTTATTATAACCTTTGGAATACGTCGGAATTTTTACATAGCTGTCGCGCATAATTGAAGCGATTTTAACGCTCTTCGCTTTTTTGTCATATTGAGTGATAAGAATTGCATCGCTTCTGGACTTCTCCTCACCTCGCGTATCAATCCCCAATGTCAAAATGGTGATTGTGTCGTTCTTCAGTACATCGCTATCTTGTTCGGTTTCTTCTTTATGAAAGGAACTGCATGAAGCAAGTATGAATACTGAAACAGTTAATAGGATGACTTTTACAAAGCTGTTCATGACATCAGTCCTTCAATTGTTAGTATTCATAGTTTGCTTTTATTACCAATTTTTATACATCAGATTGTTTCATCAAGCGGAAGATGCGAAAGAAACTGTTCACAAAAATTCGCTGCCTGCAATCTGGCGGCAACAAAAGGAGGTTTGCTGCCTTTTGCTAACGCGAAAGGCTGTCCGAGCCAAAGTGTGTGCCTGTCAATCATTACAAACGGAAACGGCAAACTGTCGACAATAAGTCGATGCGCCTTTACCGGCATGTCCTCTGAAATAAGAGTAACTTTCGCTTTCGTTTTCTTCAGCCTTTCTTTCCAGACTGAAGAAAGCTCACCGCCAGCCGGCAAAGAAATAATAATGCTCTTCGTTGCATGATTAATGTCGGCAAATACTTCTTCCTCTTTCATCGCGTGTATCCATCTCAGACGTTTACGCTGATTTTTAACCCAAGATCCTATTTGCTGATGGGTCACTGTTTGTTTCTCATTCACTTGGTGCTGCACCAATTGGCGGATTGTCCTTTTCATTCCGATGTTGCGATAAGCAAACTCCCGGTTATTTATATGAACAAATTTTCCCTTAGTCCGTGTTATCGCTACATTAATGAGGCGCTCACTGTCATTGCCGACCAACAGCATCCCCGGCCTTTCTTGCGGATAGCCATCTACACTGTCAAAGACAATTACTTCCCTCTCGCTTCCCTGAAACTTATGAACAGTCGCTGCCATCATATTGCCGGCCGCTTTTTCTTCCGGATAAAACTCATCGAGCAAACTGTTCATCATATCTGCTTGCACACGATATGGCGTCACGTAGCCGATGGAACGGGCTCCATCCATATATGCCTCATGCATCACTTGATAAGATAGCAGCAACTGCCAAGGATTCCAGCGTGATTTTGAGCTTCTTTCATTAATACAGTAATGACCGGTAAAACTTGTGTCGAGCAAAATTGAAGCCATATCCGCAAACGGTTTCCGTTCAATAATTTCTTGACGATTCGTTTTCACACTTTCATGATCGTGAACGAGCGAATGGTATACATATCGATTTGTGAATGATGAAATATCGGGATGCATTCTTCTTTGTTCGTTCAGTAGCACTAAATGGGGATGAAGCGCATGCTCGCCAACCGTGTCTGCCACTCCGGCAGCATGGAATACATCATTCTTTAACCATTCTGTGACGAGAGGGGCCCTTGAATGAGCAATCGGCGGCAGTTGTTTAAAGTCTCCACAAATAATAACTTTCTTCCCGAGCGATGCCGCAAAGGCCGCTTGCGGAACATAGCACATACTCGCTTCGTCCACGATGACAACATCAAATGTGTGTTCATATATCGCAGGATCCATCGCCGCTCTTGCAAGCGTCGTACCAATCACTTCGGCATTTTGCAATAGATCTTGTTCTTTTTTCCGCATCTTATCAAGCACTGATGAGAGTCTATTTTCAATCTTCAAGAGCTCCTGGGAGTCTTGCGAGCTGAATGAATTTTGCAAGTCCAGCTTTAAAACGCGCTTTTTCTCTTGCCATTCCTCTTTTTGCCGAACAAGGTCCGGATCTTCTTTCTCCAATAAATGCGACATCGTAATACCTTCACATTGCGAGCCAATGCCGACACCGGCGCCATACCGCAAAATATCGCCTTCTTTAAACTTGTTTGTCCGCTTCAGGAAACTGAATATTTCCGCCATCAGCACATCGACTGCCGCATTGCTCTGCGCCAATATCAACACTTTCTTTTTCTGCAAATATTGATTGGCGGCAACGCGTGCGAGCGTATAGGTTTTCCCTGTCCCCGGCGGTCCCCAAACGAATGTGACCGGATTATATTTTGATCGGATAAACAGTTCTTTCACCTTAGTCGTGCCGTTCTTAACCGGCGGATGCTTCGGTTCCATATCCGGTGTCAGCAAACGCTTAATACGTGCCCGTTTGTTTTTACTTTTTTTAATCTCTTCCAAGCGGGTCGACAATTCCTCCAACAGCTGCCATGGATCATACAGAAGATAGGCCTCGCTTATTTCCTCGCCGAGCATCTTTTCTATTTGGACGATGACGCCTTTACCTTCCGACGAAAGCATCCGTCCTTCTTCCTGTCGTGAACCCCATTGCAGTTTCACTGTCGAACCATTCGGTACAGAAATGATTGTTCTGCTGTCAAAGTAATACGTATAATCATTGCTGCCTTCTAACCTGCGGCCATTATAAAGCATGTATTTATTGCTGCCGAACTCTTTCAAATACGCTATTTCGCTGTGCAAAGCCTTCTGCCATTCTTTCAGCAGCTGCAAAGATGTCTTTTCCATTGTCTTCATCCTTTTTCCCGTACAATATTTGAAGAAAAAGTATAGCATATCCTGTCAAATTTTGCAGTTACAGTACAGGATTCAAGTCGAGCCATTTTTTCAGAAGTTCGATGTCGCGGTTTGTATTGATAATCGCAAAATGATCGCCGAATGTACTGGTCATGCCGCAATAGATTGTGCCGATATTAAATATCCGGCGGTACGGCACGAATAAATCAAGCGAATGAACCATTTCATCAGTAACCGTTTGTATGCTGTTATACCCTTCCATAAAGGCTGATTTTCTTCGTTCCCGCTTCTCAATATCTGCTAGCGAGCACCCTAATCCGAAGGCGTTGGCATAAAGAGCGACATCGTACATCCGATAGCATTGACCGGAAAAGTCAAAATCGAATACAATAGGCTCTTTTGACTTACTCATTCTGATATTGCCGCTGTAAAAGTCACCATGACAAAATCCGAATGCCGGCTTTTCTTTCGATAATTGCTGCAATTTCAGCTTCAGCCGATCAGAGACGTCCTGCAAAAATTCGAAATCAAAATGATATAAATCTGATAACACACGGACGTGCTGTAAGGATCCATCGAGCACGGTTGCCACATCGAGCTTATGGTTATTTACCGTTGGAACAAAATCATCCCATGCTTGGTGGACTCTGCCTAAATAAGCTCCTAAACGTATATTCAGCTTATCATTTTCTACGAGTTCGTCCATTGATTGCACACCGACAGAAGTAAACAGCACCCCATAGCGAATTCCTTGAATCGTTGGAAATTCAATAATGTAATCGCTAGCTGTCTTACAAACCGGTCTCGACACATTGATTTTCTTCTTTATAAGATGATTTATCGCATCGATCTCGCCCTGTATATCTTTTTTTGACCGCAATCCGAACCGGTATACCTTGAAGTAAAATGTTTTGTTATCCCCCTGAACAATATACGTATCGTGAATACTCCGATAATAAAGTCGACAGCTATGAAAATTCTCACTATAACATTTTTGTATAGATGCCAAAATCGCTTCTCCAGATAGAATAGACGACTCAAGCGGGAACAATTGTGTGTTTTTGTTTGTATTCATATTAATCCTCTTCATCTATATTAACTATATGGAAATAATAATGACAATTGATTCGCTTCCATACATAGAAAAGCGCGACCTTAAGTCGCGCTTTTTGCTTTAATGGCTATACAATTGTTCCGAAACATGATCTAAAAACGGTGTCAGCTCCCCCACAAAAAACAGATGTAGCTCGTGCATTGCACGCGTGCAAGCTGTATAAAAGAGCTTTCGTTCCTGTTCCTTACTGTACGTCTTTCGGGAAGCATCATAAATAATAACCGCATCAAACTCAATCCCTTTAGCTAAGTATGCCGGCATAATTAAAATGCCTTTCTCGTACGTATTGGCATTCAGCTTAATAAGTTGAATATCAAGCTCTTCTTTTAAGACAACATACGCTTCTTCGCATTCTTTTGCCGTTTTGCAAAGAATAGCAACCGTTTCATAATTCTTCGCCTGCAACTTGTTTACTCTATCTATGATATTGGCAGCACTTGCTGTCTTGGTTATTGTCGGTTTCGGCCCGTTTCTGTCAAACGCCTCTATTTCCTCACCTTGTTCAATGATTTTTTTAGCGAATTCAATAATTTGCTTTGTCGAGCGGTAGCTTTTTTTCAAAACAACTTTTTCGACATTTTCATTGGCATACAATTCATCTGACAGCAAAGTCGGCGCATGGAACGAGTGCGCATAAATTGCCTGATTAAAATCTCCCAATATCGTCATTTTGCTGGCCGGGAAAAGCTGCTTGATTACGAAAAATTGAAACGGCGAATAGTCTTGTGCCTCATCAATGAGCAGGTGACGTATATTTGTATTAATACGGTGTCCCTCAAGCTGATCCTGTAAATATAGAAAAGGCGCCGCATCCTCATACGATAGCTCGTTTTTTTGCAGTTTCCGTACCGTATATCCGCATATTTCGTCCCAATTGTCCGGAAGCAATTCTGCAAACGGAAACTCTGCGGTGAATAGCTGCCGATAGATTAGTTTTGTATGGAGGAACTTCAGCTTTGTAATCGCATTGCGGATCGGCTTAAAATACTTCCTTACAATTTTTATGGCTAGCTTGCTTTGTTCCTGTTCAAAATCATCGAACGAGTCTTCGGAGAACCTGCCTTCTTTCCGGAGCTCACTATAGACTTCCGTGTATTCCTCCAAGTCAAGAAGCTCGCTTTCTTCATACACCCATTCTTTATCTCTTTCCAAAACTTCAATCTTTTCAAGTTCTGCTAATAACCACTCTTTCAAGATTTGTATCCGATTCGGGATGGAAACAGTATAATCAAGCGAATAAAAATACTCGGACATTTCTTCAGATGAAATAATGACTTCTCCGCGAAACTTTATGTTTTTAAAAACCAGGCCGCTCTTTGAAAACATTTTGACATATTGATCGATGATTGTTTTAAATGTAAAACTCGCCTTGAAACGTATGCCGGTAGTTCTCGCTTTATAATCCGAATCATCTTCTGCGATCAAAATATATTCCATTTGCATAAATGGATGCTCCATTTTATAAAGCCTGCTAAGCCTTTGCTGCGCATATTCTTGAAATGTCATTTGCTGCATATTTTCTTCTCCCAAATCTGGCAATACAGATGCGACATAACGGTTGAATAATGCATTTGGCGAAAACAGCATAATATTGTCAGCCGTTATCTCATCTTTATAGCGATATAGCAAATAAGCCACACGCTGAAGCGCGACAGAGGTTTTGCCGCTTCCGGCAGCTCCTTGGACAATCAAATAGCGGTTGCGAACATTGCGAATTATTTGGTTCTGCTCTCGCTGAATTGTCGCAACAATATTTTTCATATGGTGGCTCGCATTAGTGCCAAGCACTTCCTTCAGCAGCTCATCACCAATTGTAACACCGGTATCAAACATCGATTTCAGTTCACCATATTTAATGATGAATTGACGTTTTAACTTCATTTCACCTGAAACAGTGCCATATGATGTTTCATACTGAACAGACCCAGGAGAAAAATCGTAATAAATGCTCGAGATCGGTGCTCTCCAGTCATAAATAAGAAAGTTTTCCTCAGCCTCATCCATTAACGAAGCAACACCTAAATATACATGTATCGTATCTTCCGTACCTTCTTCAATAAAATCAACACGGGCAAAATATGGTGAATCCTTCATTCTCGTTAAAGTTACTTGCTGTTTATGCATGATATGATGTGTCCGTTCTCGTTCGGAGAGCAGCTGCGCCTGCTGTTTAATGCTCGACAATGTTTCTGCCGCATCTTCCGGGTTATCCATATTGACTCTCACATCATCCCAAAAGGTATTGCGTAAAGATATAACGTCCTTTTTTAAACCGCCTGAATTTTTGCGCAATACATTTAAGCGTTCCTCCATAAGCTGAATGACATCTTTAATCCGCTGCTCTTCAAAAGCGCGGTCATCCTGTTTGTTAGCCATTATCCTCACGCTCCCGATTGTGTTTCTTATTGTATAATATAAAACATTTCTGGGCATCCCGCATTATTTTATCCAAAGAAGCTGTGAAAAACGCCTCAAATTTATATACTTATAGAGCAAAAAAGAGGATGCCCCTACGGACACCCTCTATCTATTATGATGTGGCAAATGTGTGATTGCCGATTACTTCTATGACAGGGAGCGATTTGATCCATTTACAATCCGTAAGTTTTGGATTGTAAAAAAATGTTGCGTCTGTTCCCTCTTCCTGAAGAGCTATCGCTTCATTGACTGCATGCATATCCTCTTCACTTGGCTCCTGATTAATGGAACCGTCTGCTACCGGTGAAAATTGGTTTTTCGCATAAATGACTTCTCTAATTGTATCCGGAAATCTCTCACTATCCACTCGGTTTAATACAACTGTCGCTACGGCAACCTTACCTTCATAAGATTCGCCCTTCGCTTCAGCATGCACCAATCGGGCCATCAGTTCTTTCTCTTCATCAGTAACTGTTTCTGGCAAGATTAAGTGATCGCCTGCTTCGACAGTTTCATCTTGAAGATTATTTTCGCTGACTAAATCCTCAACGGGCACGCCGCATTCTACTGCTATATCTGTTACACTTTCTCCATCTTGGACTGTGTAAATATCTTCATTGCTTTGAACAACAATTTGTTCTGTTTGTTCCCTGTTAGTTTCAAGTTCAGCCGTCTTGAAACCTTCAGCAGAAGACGTAGAATTCAGAAGTGAAGCTGCAGCAATTACTGTTAATACAAGTAATTTTTTCATCTTGTAACCTCCTCTTTCTCGCTCCTACCTACCTTAACAAACATCAATTTGTAATTCATTGCATAATAATTTCCAGTTAATTTACAGATAAAACTTAGTTTTTTATCTGTATGTATCTAAATATGCAGTGAATGTTGATTTCCGCTGCGGGCGGTCGCTTTCCGCGGGAGTCGCCGCCCTCCGCTCCAATCAATGGTTTTAAGATGAGTTTCGCTTTTCATTAAAATTTAGAATTTTTTACCTTGATAATTAAAGATTTAAGATTATTCATCATACGAAATATATAAAACAAATTAGTACTTTACGTTCCAGTTATTCGAAATCAATAGACTTCATCAATACACTTTCTATAAAGCTGCTGATTCCATAAAAAAAAAGCATCCCGCCGAGCAGACCAAGTGAATGGCTGCCTGACGAAATGCTTTAGTTATGAGGCTTAAAATCAACCTTCTAATAGTAATTGTTCTGGATCTTCTAGCATTTCTTTTACTGCTACAAGGAATCCTACTGCTTCTTTACCGTCAACGATACGGTGGTCATAAGATAATGCGATGTACATCATCGGTCTGATTTCCATAGTATTTGCATCAATTGCAACTGGACGGTATTGAGTTTTATGCATTCCAAGAATACCAACTTGTGGTGCATTCAGGATTGGCGTAGACATTAGAGAACCGAATGTTCCGCCGTTCGTGATTGTGAATGATCCGCCAGTTAGGTCAGATAATCCAAGTTTGTTTTCACGAGCTTTTTCAGCTAGGCGGCCGATTTCTTTTTCGATGCCGGCGAATCCAAGTTTGTCAGCGTCTCTTACAACTGGTACAACCAGACCGTCTGGAGCTGCAACTGCGATACCGATATCATAGAATTTTTTAACGATTAATTGATCGCCATGGATTTCAGCGTTCAATAATGGGTATTTCTTCAATGCGCCTACAACAGCTTTAGTAAAGAAGCTCATGAAGCCCAATTTAACGTCGTTTTTCTTAGCGAAAGAGTCTTTACGACGGTTACGAAGATCCATGATTGCAGACATGTCTACTTCGTTGAAAGTTGTAAGCATAGCAGCAGTATGCTGAGCTTCAACTAGACGTTTAGCAATTGTTTGTCTTCTGCGAGACATTTTTTCGATTTCAACCGGTTTTTCGAAAGCTGGTGCTGTTGGAGCCGGAGCCGCTGCCGGTGCAGGTGCTGCAGCTGGCGCTGGAGTTGTTCCAGCATTTGCAACGTCTTGAGCGCGAACTCGTCCAAGCGGATCTGGTGTTGCTACCGCTTGAAGGTCGATGCCTTTTTCGCGAGCAAGTTTACGAGCTGCTGGAGAAGCGATTGGACCGCTTCCTGGTTTAGCTGGCTCAGCAGGTGCTGCTACTGCAACAGCTGCTGGAGCTGGAGCTGTTGCAACCGCTGTAGGAGCTGCTGCCGGTGCTTCAGCAACTGCTGCCGCTGCTGGTGCAGGTGCTGCTCCACCTTCAGTGATGATTGCGATAGCTTCGCCAACTTGTACAGTATCGCCTTCTTCTTTTAACAGGCTTCCAACTACACCGTCATGTTCTGAAATGATTTCGATATTAACTTTATCTGTTTCTAATTCAGCAATATATTCGCCTTTAGCGATTGCTTCGCCCGGTTTTTTTAACCACTGAGCAATCGTTCCCTCTGTAATTGATTCCGCTAATTCTGGTACGATGATTTCTGCCATCATATTTCCCCTCTTTACTTGTCTATTTATTTAAATGCTTCTGTAATGATGCGATTTTGTTCTTCTTTATGAACAACCGGGTCACCCTCAGCTGTACTTGATCTTCTTAGACGTCCATTGTAGTTGACTGCTGCGCCTTTTGGAGCTGCTGCAACAAGTCTTGGTTCAACGAATGACCAAGCGCCCATGTTTTTAGGCTCTTCTTGCGTCCAAAGAATTTCTTTCAAGTTCTTGAATTGAGCAAAGTATGCTTGCAATTCTTCGAATGGGAATGGATAAATTTCTTCAAGACGAATCAATTTAATTCCTTTGTTGTCTTCAAGTTTAGCAGCATGCAAGTGAAGATCGATTGAAATTTTACCTGTGCTGATAATAATTTTCGTAATGTCTTTGTTGTTCAATTCAGTTGTTACCGGATCTTCGATGAATGGCTTGAACTCGCCTTCAGTGAACTCTTCCGGAGTTGAAGCTACGATTGGATTACGCAGTAAGCTCTTCGGTGTCATAAGCACTAACGGACGAACTTCTTCCATTGTCAATACTTTCGCTTGACGTCTTAAAATATGGAAATATTGCGCCGCTGTTGAAAGGTTAGCAACTGTCCAGTTGTTTTCCGCCGCAAGTTGCAAGAAACGTTCTAAACGAGCGCTTGAATGCTCTGGGCCTTGTCCTTCGTAACCATGAGGCAATAACATAACAAGTCCAGATTTTTGACCCCATTTTGCGCGTCCTGCTGAAATGAATTGGTCAAAAATAACTTGAGCTGTATTCGCGAAGTCACCGAACTGTGCTTCCCACATTACTAATGTTTCAGGTGAATACAAATTGTAACCGTATTCGTAAGCAACAACAGCAAGCTCTGTTAACGGACTGTTATGAACAGCAAATGTAGCTTTTGCATCGCTTAAGCCGTGAATTGGCGCGTAAGTTTCACCATTGTTACGGTCATGTAACACCACATGTCTGTGAGCGAATGTACCGCGTTGAGAATCTTGTCCTGTTAAACGGATTGGTGTACCGTCTTGAACAATTGTAGCGAATGCCAATGTTTCAGCCAGCGCCCAATCAATTTTGCCGTTTTTCGCGAATTCGTCTGCACGTTTACGTAAGATTTTTTCAAGTTTCGCGTTCGGACTGAAGCTTTCCGGATACGTTACAAGCTCTTCGTTTGTGCGTTGAAGACGCTCTAAGTCTACCTTCGTATCTAATTGCGGGATACCGCTTTCAACCGGCTCCGGCAAATCTAAAATGAAAGGCACATCTTTCTTATTGCTTTCCACATAGTTGTAAGCCGCACTCAATTTTGCCATTGTATCTGCTGAGATTTGGTCAGCATCTGCTTTTGAAAGTACGCCTGTGTTTACTAAACGGTCAGCATACAATGCTTTTACTGTAGGATGCTTATGAATAATTCCGTACATTTTCGGTTGTGTCACTAATGGTTCATCCATTTCGTTATGACCAAAACGTCGGTATCCGATTAAGTCAATCAAGAAGTCTTTCTTGAATTCTTTTCTATATAAAACAGCTAAACGAACTGCAGCAAGGCATGCTTCCGGATCGTCCGCATTTACATGGACGATTGGAATTTCAAATCCTTTTGCCAAGTCGCTTGAATATTTTGTAGAGCGTGAATCTCTGCTTTCAGTCGTGAAACCGATCATATTGTTCGCGATAATGTGAACAGATCCGCCGGTTTTGTATGCATCTAGTCCGCCAAGGTTCAATGTTTCAGCTACTACACCCTCACCAGGGAATGCAGCGTCACCATGGATGATAACCGCTAATGATTTATCGAAATCTTGAGTCGGATAGCCGGCTTTCTCACGGTTGTCCTGAGCCGCTCTTGTATAACCGTCAACAACTGCACCAACGAATTCCAAGTGACTCGGGTTGTTCGCTAATGTAATGCGAGCTTTAAGTACGTTGTCTGTTTTGTCTGCGCCAAGATGGTACTTAACGTCACCAGTCCAGCCGTCATTAATTCCGACGCTTCCCTCAGAAGGAACTAACTCTTTGTTCGGAGAATGCTGGAATTCTGAGAAAATCATTTCGTATGGTTTACCAAGAACGTGCGCCAATACGTTCAGACGTCCACGGTGAGCCATACCTATATTTATGTTTTTCGTTCCTTTTTGAACAGATTCAGCGACTAATTCATCAAGAATTGGCACTAATGTATCTAAACCTTCAATAGAGAAACGTTTTTGTCCTACAAATGTTTTATGAAGGAATTTTTCGAAACCTTCAACTTCATTTAAACGTTTTAAAAGTGCAACTTGTTTTTCTTTAGCAATTGGAGCAAAAATCTCGCCTGATTCAACCATTCTATTTAACCAATTATGTTCTTTAATATCATGAACGTGGTTAAATTCAAATGCTAATGTCTTTGTGTAGACATCTTTTAAGTATTGAACAAGCTCAAAGCCGTCCTTCAAATTTTGAGGTGCATCTTCACAAAGCAATGAAGCCGGAATTGCACGCAAGTCGGCTTCTGTCAGACCGTATTTCTCAAGCTGAAGAAGTTCAGTATCTTTTTGCGTTTTATCAATTGGATTGATATCAGCAGCAAGATGTCCATATGTGCGAATATTTTCTACCAGCTTTACAGCTGACATAATTTTCTTCATATTAACTGCGCTTGTTTGTGCTGAAGCCTCACTACCCCTTGTGAAAGTATCAGCTATTTGCGGGCCTCCCCACACATCGAATAATGCTTTAATATCAGCATCAACCGAATTTGGATCTTCTAAGTATTGTTCATATTTTTCTAGTAAATAAGCAAAGTTTGGTCCTGTCAAACTCTCCCAAGGATTACCGCCTACTACTTGGCTGGCCATCTTTAAAACCCCCAACTAATGAAGTATGTGAAACTGTTACTCTGCAAAACCATCATTCTAATAAATAATGTTATGGAAAGATAGCTACTTTTTTCTCTAAATATATAGAAATTTTAAAAGAGTTAACGTTTTCAAGGATATATTACCATTTATAAGTGCGGAGTTCAAAATATAGATACAAAAAAATCAAAAAATTTTTCACATTCTTTTTTTATTCATAAAAAAGAACAATGCCGCTATCCCAACTTGATAAATACTATCTCGGAATAGCGACAAGATTCTTCTGTTTAAAACTTCATATCTTCTGTTTCATCTCCAATCACCTTAAAAATAAACCCTTGCTCTTTCAATCCTTTAATGATTGCCGGCAAGGCTGTAACAGTATTGGTCATTGCGTTAATATCATGTAGCAAAATAATCGCCGTATCCTTATTTTCAGCTCCTCTAAGCACATTAGATGTAATTTCACCGACGCTAACATATGGCGAGATACCGTCCTTCGAGTCGATATTCCAATCAAAAAAGCGATAGCCGCGCTTTGCGCATTCCACTTTTATATCCGACATGATGTTTGGTCCCCCATATTGTCTGCTTGATACATTTTTTGAACCTCCCGGAAAACGGATCAATTTTGTCCTAATATTATATCGTTCCTCAAGGAATGCTTCGAGCCGGTTAATGTTTTGAAAAAAATCTTCCTTAGAGGTATAGATGTCCGCATAATTGTGCGAATATGTATGCAGTGCAATTTTATGTCCCCGATCAATCATCTCCTTATATCCTGTTTCCCCTTCCGCTGTTTCATTGGCCATTACAAAAAAGGTCGCTTTAACATCATATTCATCCAAGATATCTAAAATACGGATTGTATTTCGTGACGGACCGTCATCAAATGTTAAATACGCTACCTTTTTACCTTCTTGTTCAATAATTGGTTTCAATTCCTCTTCAACGGATGGAGCTGCGTCAACCCTATTATAAATGAGAAGAATTGATAACAACACGTACCCTAAAATCGATAACTTCAAAAGTTTTCTTGTTTTCATAAAAGCAAATCCCTTCCTTGCGGCTACTTATGCTTCTTAGTTTGCTTTTTCCATTTCTTTTCTATACAAAAGGAAAACAAACAATCAAGGAATATCCATTGTTTTCACACAATTCCCTCACATTCCAAGACAATATATTAGTGTAGGTCTACTTTCCTTCTGTCATCATTAAGAATTTTCCGAAACAGTTTAGTAAAATAAGAACCCTGGTAAGCATATTCAAACCAAAACCCTTAGAATGCTAATTGTGTCTATTGCTTAACAAAGTTTTCATTCTATAGAAGTTTTATTAGAAAAGTACTAAACTGATGGCGGAATAGTCAAATAATTTTAAAAGGAGGAACTGATTTTAACTAAAACACACTATTTAATAGAAGATATTTTCAAAAACTGGATTGGAGGCATAAGTAATGGATGTTCTTGAATTAGCTCGTATTCAATATGCGGCTACGACCATTTTCCACTTTTTCTTCGTGCCGCTTTCAATCGGATTGATCTTTATCGTTGCAATAACGGAGACATTGTATGCTGTCAAAAAGCAAAAAATCTATTTGGATATGTCCTTGTTCTGGGGGAAAATCTTTTTGCTTTCCTTCGCAATCGGTGTTGTTACAGGAATTTTGCAGGAATTCCAGTTCGGTATGAATTGGTCGGAATATTCACGTTTCGTGGGCGATGTATTCGGAGCACCACTTGCCATTGAAGCACTGCTCGCTTTCTTTATGGAATCTACTTTTATCGGAGTATGGCTATTTGGACGCAATAAGCTGCCGAAATGGGCAATTGCTGCTTCTGCCTGGCTTGTAGCAATCGGTACCTTACTGTCAGCTCTATGGATTTTAGCGGCTAATTCCTTCATGCAAGAACCGGTAGGAATTGAAATTATTAATGGAAAAGCTGTATTGACTGACTTTATGGCTCTTATTACGAATCCGCAGTTGCTGGTCGAATACCCACATACCGTTTTTGGAGCGTTGGCTACAGGGGCATTTGTAGTCGGGGGCATTAGTGCCTTTAATTTCTTTAAAAAAAGAAATATCGATTTCTTTGCACGCTCCTTTAAAATTGCGATGATTATCGGTATTATCAGCGGACTGGGAATTGCTTTTTCCGGTCATTGGCAAGCCCAGCATTTGATGGAATCACAGCCTATGAAAATGGCGGCCAGTGAAGCTCTTTGGGAAGACAGCGGCGATCCGGCAAGCTGGGCCGTAATTGCCGATTTAGATGTTGAAAATATGACAAACAACTGGAGTATTGAAATTCCGTATGCACTCAGCATTTTAGCCTACAATTCTTTTAGCGGTTCCGTCGAGGGGATGAAAACGCTGCAAGCTGCTTACGAACAGCTTTACGGTGCCGGCAATTATATTCCTCCGGTTGAAACAGTTTTCTGGAGTTTCCGTGTCATGGTAGTATTCGGTGGCTTAATGATTGTTATTGCGGCACTCGGTTTATTTTTCGAAAAAAGAAAATCCCTATACAGCAAGCCTTGGCTTCTGAAAACTCTTATAGCTTCAATCGCAATGCCTTTCATTGCCAATACAGCCGGATGGATTATGACAGAAATCGGACGTCAGCCATGGACAGTTATGGGTTTATACACAACTGCTCAGTCTGTTTCTCCAAATGTAACAGCAGGACAGCTACTTTTCTCAATAATCGCCTTTTGCGGATCGTATTTGATTTTGGCGATTGTGATGATTTACATGGTAACGCGTGTTGTCAAAAAAGGGCCTTACCCTCCTAAAGAGAAAGAAGCAAATACAGATTTATTGAACAAGGAGGCGTTTGAGCAATGAGTTTAAATGAACTTTGGTTTATACTGGTTGCAATTTTGTTTATTGGTTTCTTCTTTCTGGAAGGTTTTGATTTCGGAGTCGGTATGTGCACACGATTTCTAGCTCATACAAAAGAGGAACGCAATCAGCTGATTGCGACAATCGGTCCTGTCTGGGATGCTAATGAAGTGTGGCTGATTACAGCCGGAGGTGCATTGTTTGCCGCCTTTCCACAATGGTATGCAACGATGTTCAGCGGCTATTATGTCGTGTTTGTATTATTCCTGCTTGCCTTAATTGCCCGCGGTGTATCGATTGAATACAGTCATCATGCAGAAACGGAAAAAGCGAAAGATGTATGGCACTGGCTGTTTTTTATCGGCAGTTTTGCTGCACCATTCTTGTTAGGCGTTTTATTTACCAGTCTTGTTCAAGGAATGCCTATTGATAAAAATATGACGCTTTACGGCAGCTTTACTGACTACATCAATCTTTATTCGGTTGTAGGCGGAGTCGCAGTCGTTCTGCTTTCACTTGTTCACGGTTTAACTTTTATCGGGTTGCGGACGACCGGACCTATTCATGAAAGGGCAGTCTCTATATTAAATAAAGCTTACATTGTGCTGTTTGCCGGCTTAATTCTCTTTGCGATTTTGACCTATACAAACACAGACTTGTTTACAGTTCGTCCGGTCGCAACAAGTGTATTTATCATTGCCATTGTGCTGTCCGCAGTACTCGCTTACATCTTCGCCAACAAACAAAAAGAAGGATTAGCATTTACGATGACAGGAATCACCATCATTTGTACGGTTGCGATGCTATTTGTGGGACTTTTCCCAAGGGTGATGATCAGTTCAATCGATCCGGCCTTTAACTTGACAATTACTAATGCCGCAAGCGGGCACTATACACTTTCTTTAATGACTAAGATTGCATTTGCGCTCTTGCCGTTCGTACTGGCTTATCAAATATGGAGCTATTATGTGTTCCGTAAACGCATTTCGCATAAGGTGAATCACTGATGATTGATAAAACACTTTTTCAAATAAAAGGCGTTAAGCCAATAATGCTGTATTTAACAGTTGCCGCTCTCATTCAAGGAGCTGCAATTATTATGGAAGCCAGATATCTGGCTTCCATAATCACAAATTTATTTAATGGGGAAAAACTGTCGACACAAATACTCCCCCTTCTTTTATTTTTATGTTTCTTTTTTATGCGTCAAGCAATCGTTTTGTCACGTGATAAAATGATTACTTCTTTCAGCATCGATGCAGGGTCCAGAGTAAGACAGCAGTTTACCGAAAAGCTCTTTGAACTTGGCCTGTCACCTGTACAAAAAGACGGAACCGGCCATCTTGTCACAATGTCAATCGAGGGTATTACACAATTCGAAACATATTTAAAACTATTTTTGCCGAAGCTCCTTAACATGCTCATAATACCTACAATGCTTTTAATATTTTCATTTACGATAGATTTATCTTCCGCAATTGTATTATTGCTGGCACTGCCGACAATCATTTTCTTTATGGTTATCCTCGGCATCGCGGCCAAACGGAAAGCAAGCAGCCAATTTGAAGTGCATCAAACATTATCAAACCATTTCATCGACTCCTTGCGTGGTTTGGAAACATTGCGTTTGCTTGGATTAAGCAAAAACTATGATTGGAATATTAAGCAAGTGAGCGAACGTTACCGTAAATCAACAATGAGTACATTGCGTTTTGCTTTTTTGTCATCATTTGCGCTTGACTTCTTTTCTACCCTTTCTGTTGCGGTTATTGCTTTGTTTCTTGGTCTTCAATTAATTAACGGGGAAATTGGATTACTTACCGCTTTAACAATTTTGATTTTAGCACCTGAATATTTTAAACCGCTTAAGGATTTCGGCAATGATTATCACGCCACCCTAAACGGTAAAAATGCCTGGCATTCCATTTTTCGATGGCTTAACGAACCGAAGCCAAAACAAGAACAAGCTGCTATTCCTGAATGGAAGAGTGATTCGGTAATCCGCTTTAACCAAGTTTCACTTCGGCACGAAGAGGCTGAAAACGATACATTACAGAGTCTTTCGTTTTCTGTTAAAGGATTCCAAAAAATTGGGATTATCGGTACCAGCGGAGCCGGCAAATCAACTTTAATAGATTTATTAGGCGGGTTTCTGTCACCGAGTTCCGGCGATATCGAAATAAACGGATTGCATTTGGAAACATTGAATCTCGAAAACTGGAAGAAACAGCTGTTATATATACCGCAGCAGCCTTATATTTTTCATGATTCGGTTGCTAATAATATCGCTTTTTATACACCGGAAGCAACAGAGGAAGAAATATATGAAGCTTGCGAACATACCGGATTGCATGAGGTTATTGCCTCCCTGCCGAACGGACTGAACGAGTTAATTGGTGAGGGTGGCCGTTTACTTAGCGGAGGACAAGAGCAAAGAATCGCACTAGCACGCGCTTTTTTGGATAACAAGCGAAGGATATTGCTGTTTGATGAACCTACCGCGCATCTGGATATTGAAACAGAGTGGGAATTAAAACAGAAAATGTTACCTTTATTTGAAGATCGTCTCGTTTTCTTTGCGACACATCGTTTGCATTGGATGCCGGATATGGACTTTCTTCTTGTCCTTCATGACGGTAAAATCGTCGAAATCGGCACACATGAGGAGCTTCTGAAAAACAAACAGTTTTACTATAAACTTGTCCAAGCTCAAATTGAGAGGTGCACATATGAATAAGAAGCAAAAAACTTTATTCCGCGTCATCACTGACCCTTGGGTAAAGCCTTATTTACAACAGAATAAGAAGCTTCTGACACTTGTTATCATACTCGGTGTCGGTACGTTTGCCAGCGCTGCTGCCCTAATGTTCACATCCGGTTTTTTAATTTCGAAATCAGCGACCAGACCGGAAAATGTATTATTAGTCTACATACCAATAGTGCTCGTGCGTGCTTTTGGAATCGCCAGACCTACTTTCAAATATTCAGAACGGCTAGCCAGCCATAACCTGGTGCTAAAATCACTTTCATCAATGCGGGTCAAACTGTACAGACGTCTGGAAAGACAGGCTTTAACACTGAAAAACCGCTATTCTTCCGGGGATTTGCTCGGTATTTTTGCGGAAGATGTGGAACAGCTGCAAAATTTGTTTCTGCGAACTATATTTCCAACAATCTTCGCAATTATTTTGTACGTGATCGCCATCCTTTTACTTGGCTGGTTTTCGATTCCTTTTGCTATACTCATGCTATTATGGATTTTTGTGCTCGTTATCATTTTCCCGCTTGTTTCCCTGCTGGTGACGCGAAAACGGCATGAACAAATGAAAACGGCAAGGCATGCCTTATACGAAAACTTGACTGATGCAGTTGCCGGCATTAGCGATTGGAATATTAGCGGAAGACAAGCAGATTTTTTGAGAAGCTATGAAAACCGGGAAAAAGCGCTGGATGAATCGGAAAAACTGATGGAGGCTTTCAAATATCGTCGAGATTTCCTTTTTCAAATCATTACAGCATGCATCATCGTGACGATGGTCTTTTTCTCAGGTACCTCTGCCGATACCGGGGAATTCGGCAATGTATGGATTGCAGCTTTTGTGCTTGTTGTTTTCCCGATTCTTGAAGCGTTCATGCCCATACCTGATGCAATCAGTCAACTGCCAAGCTATGAAAACTCTTTAACACGCATGAACAAGCTGGACGAGGTTAACGACAGACAGCCAAATGAAGCCGGACTTGCAGAGGCATTGGCAAAGCAAGATGGACTAGATGTGAAATTTGACGATGTTGTCTTTTCCTACAGCAGTTATCCAACAGTGCAATCACTCTCCTTTACTATCAAACAAGGTGAAAAAATTGCGTTGCTCGGAAAAAGCGGTGCTGGTAAAAGTACAATTGCAAAGCTTCTCTTAGGTGCTTATGAGCCGGATCATGGAGAAGTAACTATTAAAGGCAAAAATGTCGGACTGATGAGAGACGAAATGCATAATCTGGTCGCTGTACTACAGCAAAAACCGCATTTATTCGATTCCACTGTAATGAATAATATTCGACTCGGGAATCCGCAGGCGAGTGACGAAGATGTGATCGATGCAGCCAAGCAAGTGAAGTTGCACGATTTTATCAGCTCTCTTCCTGAAGGCTACGATACACGCATGAAAGAACTGGGTATGCGCTTTTCTGGAGGCGAGCGGCATCGCATAGCCCTTGCCCGCATTCTATTACAAAATGCGCCGATTATTATACTTGATGAGCCGACACTTGGTCTCGATTCAATTACAGAACGAGCATTGCTATCAACAATTTTTACAAATCTGCAAAATAAAACAGTGCTGTATATTACCCATCATCTTGTCGGAGTGGAAATGATGGACCGCGTGCTCTTTCTTGAAAACGGTCGGATTGCGCTTGACGGCAAACACGAGCATTTACTCGAAACAAACAGCCACTATCAGCAATTGTACCGTTTAGATCGTCCGTAAAACAGATGGAAAAGAGCCTCTAACATTTAAGAGGCTCTTTTTGGTTCTATAACTTGAATTTTCTGACCTGTTGTTGCAATTCGAGTGCCAAATGAGTAAGCGACTCTGAGAAACTGGCGATTTCTTCAATAATCGCTACCTGTTCTTCCGATGATGCCGCCACTTGATGTGAATAGCCTGTCGATTCATTCGTGGTTTGTGAAAGCGCATTGATTGTGTCTGATACTTCCTGGACAATAGCTGACATCGATTCGATTGTAACGCTCGTTTCCTTGACCCTTGAGCGGACAGAAGTCATGCTTTCCAAAATTTCTTTAAATTTCGTATCAGTATTTTCTACTACTTCAAGTCCCGATTCCACTTCGTTTTTCACATGATGCATAGACTGTGTGGAGCGTTCCATATTACTTTGTATATCAGCGATTAAATTAGCTATTTGATCGGTGGATTGGTGGGATTGCTCAGCAAGTCTGCGTACTTCATTGGCAACAACCGCAAATCCCTTGCCTCCTTCACCGGCTCTTGCTGCTTCAATGGCCGCATTAAGCGCAAGAAGGTTTGTCTGTTCAGCAATATCGGTTATCGCCTTCGTAATTTTCCCGATTTCACTCAGGTTCACGCCTAAAACTCCTAAGTTACAACTGCTCTCATTAACTTTTTCATAGATGGAATTCATGCTTTTTACCGTTTGTTCTACATATAAATTCCCTTGTACGGCCCTGTCTGTTACTTCATCGCTTGAAGAGGAAAGTACAGCTGCATTGTCGACCAATTGATGAATCGATATCGCTACTTCACCCAATGATTGAGATCCTTCCGCCAGATTGGCATTAAGCATTTCCGCATTATCCGCTATTTGCTGAATCGCCAACGAAATCTCGCCGGTCGCTTTGTTTACTTCATCAGCACTGCCGGATAGTTCTTCTGCAGAGGCTGCTACCTGTTCAGTTGAAAGTGTCACACTTTGAACAAGCTGATTAGTATTTCTCTTCATTTCATTAAAATCCATCGTCAATTGACCGATTTCATCGACTGATGTTATGACTAAATCATCTCCGGAAAAATCTCCTTGAGCGGCTCTCTTTAAGCCTTCGCCAATTGGTTTAATAGGCGCTGTAACTTTACGTGAATAAAATGATATCGCAATAAATCCTAATACTAAAAATAACGCGCCGTTCCCCAACATTGCAATCAAAATTGAACTAGCACTGTCAAATTCTGAATACTTAGCTGTCGAGACGATATGCCAACCCCAATACGGATCTGTTTTCACATAAGCTAAAGCCTTATCCGCAGTACCGTCATTGCTGATTTCAAAATCAACATTATAACCTGTTTCCGCCTGCGCCTTGTAATCATCCCCTATTAAGAAGAAACCCTCTGACTGGACGTCCGATAAGCTTGTTCCTTCATAAAAAGGATCCATCACAAAGCTTTCGTTCTCATCTATTGCAGAAATATACCCGGTTTCTCCTACTGCATATTGCTCTTTAAGAGTACGTGTTCCATCAGCATTCAGCTCCCCAAGAAGCTCTTCGCGAAGTTTTTCCTGCGCTACTTCCAAGGTCAATACACCTTGTTCGACCTCTTCATCCAGCATACTAATCATTCCGATTGTCATCTCAGCTCGAAGCTTCAGCTCAGCATTCAGTTCCTTTTCAAGCTGATCCTTTGAAATCATATATAAAGTAATACCAGTAACAATTAAAGGAACAATCAGTAGGATGGAAGTCAAATATATAATTTTATTTCTAAATGTTTTGATTTTTTTCAACATTTCATCAACACCACCTCGTTAATTGTGTTTAATTCGATAGTAACAAAATCGACAAATTTATACAACACTAGCAAAAAAGTACATTTTTGACGTTGCGAAATCTGTCGAACTACTTTTAACGAGGCTAGCCTTCATAAAAATGCTTAAAGAAAAAAATGATTTAAAGTATTAATAATCGAAATTTGTCGAATTATTCTGTTGAATGTTTCTTAGATACAATAATCCTTTTTATATAATTTCTACTTTTCACAAAGTATTTCAGTTCCCATAAGTTAATTCGGCAAATAACCGCCAATTCTAACCAAAACTTACACAATAAGCAAAACTTGACAAATAATAAAGGTGGTTTAAAATCATAAATATTAGTAATTACGATGAATTATAAGAGATTAGTTGTTATCATAATTATACTAGCATAATATTATACTGGAGGTAAAACTAAGATGAAAAAAACAATCATTGCTGGTACACTAGCTGGCTCATTATTATTCTCAGGTAATGCCTTAGCCGCAAGTTACACAGTAAAGTCAGGAGATTCATTATGGAAAATATCTAAAAATCATAATGTTTCAATTTCCCAGCTTAAAAGTTGGAATAATTTAAGTAACGATACAATTTTTCCTGGACAAATTTTAACAATTAATAGTTCATCATCTGGAAATACAACTTCCTCTACTGGCAATAATACAAATCTTTCAACCTATATTGTCTCGAGTGGAGATACTTTTTCAGGAATTGCCAAAAAATTTAATTTATCTACATCGACATTGAAATCTTTAAATCCTGAAGTAATTAATATTAACTATTTACGTATCGGACAAGTTCTTAAGGTATCCTTATCCTCAAGTTCACCAACGACAGGAAGTCAACCCAATACAAATAATTCAACAACCATAACTGCTAATTATACTGTAAAATCGGGCGATACTTTCTCAGGTATAGCTTTTAAATTTAACATTAGCATATCAACTTTAAAAAGTTTAAACCCTGGAATAACTAATATAAACCAATTACGTGTTGGACAAGTTCTTAAGGTTTCTGGTAATGCGAGCAACACATCTTCTCCTACTACAGGAAATACATCTGCTCCAACTACATCTTGGGAGACCAAAGCAGATGCCATTATATCAACAGGTAGCAAATACTTAGGAAAACCTTATCTATATGGAGCTTCTGTTACACAGACAAACGCATTCGATTGTTCAAGCTTTACAATGCGCGTCTTCCAAGAAAATGGAATTACCTTACCAAGAAATTCTGTTGCTCAATCTAAAGTTGGGCAATCTGTTAGTCTATCGAACTTACGTAAAGGGGATTTAGTTTTCTTCGATACAGATTTTGATGGAGTCATTAATCATGTTGCCATTGCCATGAGCAACACAACCCTAATTCATAGTCAAAGTTCTGTTGGTGTTTCTATTTCTTCCTTAAATACATATTGGCAACCTAGAGTTGTTAAAATTACTAGGGTACTATAATTTTATAAGAGAAATGAAACTTCATTGTTTCATTTCTCTTATAACTTTAAAGCACTTTATTAGGATAAGTTATATTTTATCAACATAAATCATATTCTTAGTTTAAATATTCACCACTTAGAACAAAAGGAGAAATTGTCTCATTATGGAAAAAAAAGCAAAAAAGAAATTTTCATGGTTTAAAATTATTGGAATAATCGTTTTATTAATAGTGGCAGCCGGCGGAATATTCGCATTCACAGTATATAAACAATTAGAAAACTCCGTAGATCAAATGTATACTCCAATTGACCGTGAATCGGAAAAACGGGAGGAAACTTTAGAACTCAAAGAACAACAGCCCTTCTCTGTGTTATTATTGGGTGTCGATGAAAGAGATGGAGATTCCGGCCGTTCAGATTCTATGATTGTTCTCACTGTAAATCCTCACCTTAAAGGTGTCAAAATGGTCAGCATCCCTCGTGACACACGAGTAGAAATCGTTGGACGTGGTACAGTTGATAAAATCAATCACGCATATGCGTTTGGTGGAATAGAAATGTCGATGGATACAGTCGAAAATTTCCTTGATATCCCAATCGATTATTATGTACAAATTAACATGGAATCATTCAAAGATATTGTTGACGCGATCGGCGGTATAACAGTGAACAATGAACTAGACTTCAATTATGAAGGACAACACTTCCCAATTGGTACAATCACACTAAACGGTGATGAGGCTCTAAAATATTCACGAATGAGATACGAAGATCCAAACGGAGACTTCGGAAGACAAGCAAGACAGCGTAAGGTTATCGAAGCTGTCATTAAACAAGGAGCTAGCCTTACTACTTTAACAAACTATAAAAATATTTTTGATACATTAGGCAATAATATTCAAACAAACTTAACGTTCAATGAAATGAAAACTATCCAAAGCGATTATCGTGCTGCAGCAGACAGTATTGAACAAATCTCAATTGAAGGCAGTGGAACAAAAATTAATGGTATTTATTACTATCAAGTACCAGAAGTAGAACGAGAAAACATTCAAAACCAATTAAAAGAACAATTAGGAATTTAAACTATAAAAACAAAAGCCTAGCTTTGCGCTAGGCTTTTTTAATATCCTTATTCTCATAAATAACTTGATAAATTTATTTAAACCAATTTATTTTGTCGATTCTTGACTAATCTTCTATCTTTTTTTAAATAATACTATGACAAGGATATTACGAAATAAGGTGAATAAATGAGAAGGAATGTTCATTTAATCCAGACAATTGGGAACGAGTTAAGAAATTTAAGGAGATCTAACAATTTGCAAGTTAAAGATGTAGCTAAGGATGTCGGGGTTTCCTCTACCTATATTTCTGAAATTGAACGAAACAATAAAGTCCCGAGTAATAGGCTGATCGAAAAGATAGCGCAAACCTATAATATAGATGAACAGCATTTGTTTAAAGGTTTTAATATCATTCCGGATAGCGTCATTTACGAATTGACTTCAGAGCATGGATTATACGATGTGTTATATGAATTATCCGAAGATGAGAGTATTACACGCGAGGAAAAAGATAAATTTTATCAAGAAGTGAAAGCATTATACATGGAAACAATTAAGAAAAGGTGAAATATATGAGTTATGAAACAGCCATGATTTTTAAAAATTTACTATTATTCTTTTCTGGTTGCCTTTTTTCCGGCATCACAATATCTCTAATCGCTGCTTACTATATGATGCATTCTGAAATAACCGATGAAATCGAGGAGAATATAATTTTTGCTGACGTCCAGGAAGCAAAAATGCTATGGAAACATCCAAAAACATTTTTAACAGCCCTTGAGATGCAGTATGCGCTCATTTTTTGGCATTTCACGAATTCACAACGAAAATCATTACAATCTAATCTAAAAAGAGGAAGAATCATCCTCATATCCATCCTCATCCTTTTCATTATTTTACTAATTGTTTCTTTGACAAGTTCATTCAACATCAATTTCCAGCCCAACCCACCACCTCCGAAGTGCTAAAGTAATATCAATAAGGTGCGCCTGAAATATTAAGGGCTTCTTTCATATATCGCTAATAAGTCATTAAGTCCATATTATGATAAGAAGTATTAACGAGCATCAGCGAATATAAACACTAAATCCCCGTAATATACTTACGGGGATTTTGGCTAATATTTATCTTTCCACATTAAAATAACGCGCCTCCGGATGAGCAAACACAATTGCCGAAACAGACGCTTCCGGCTCCATCATGTGACCGTCCGTCAAACGGACACCGATATCTTCCGGTTTAAGAAGACGGAACAGCTTTTCTTGATCTTCTAAATTCGGACAGGCAGGATAACCGAATGAAAATCTTTGGCCGATATATTTCGCGGCAAATCGGTCCTTCATGCTCATATCGACCGAATCGGAAATGCCCCATTTATCACGCATAATTTGATGCATTCTTTCAGCGAAGCCTTCTGCGGTTTCAAGCGCAATCGACTGGATGGCATGACTTTTCAAAAATTCACCCTGCTCCTTCCAATGATCGCTGTACTGGCGTATACCGATTCCGGCTGTTACGACAAAGAAACCGACATAATCCATCTCACCCGAAGAGACAGGCTTCAAATAATCTGCTAAACATAAAAACGGCGCACTGTCCTGTCTAGGAAAATCAAATACTTCCAATACTTCCTTCACATTCTCAGGTTTATACACAATCACTTTATTGCCGTCACTTTGCGCCGGGAAAAATCGATAAACACCATTGACGCGATAATCCGAGCTTTTCAGTTCATCATATAGTGAATCGACAAGCTCCGTTAAAGCAATCGCGCGCTCATCGCCTTCCTGCAGCAATTTATCAAGCTTGCCCTTCAGACCTAAATGGTGACCGATCAGCATTTGTCTATTGACATACGGCATCACTGTCTGCAGTGGGTAATCAAGAAGTGTATGACGCGTTAAATCTTCCGGCTGCTTCACTTCCGCCTGTGGAACAGTGACGACTGGCTGCACTACTTCTTTCACTTCAACAGTTCTGTTTGCTTGCAACGCTGCTGATTTTTTACGTTTCTCGTCCAGCTCAGCTAAAAATCCTTCTTTTTGTACATCATCATGCATTGTATTCGCTAAAGCTAAGCCTTCCATCGCATCCTTCGCATATAGCACTGTTCCTTCATATTCAGGATGTATTTTAGTATCAGTGAATTTACGGGATAGCGCCGCTCCTCCAACCATGATTGGCGTATCAATGCCGTTTTCCTTCAAATCTTGCGCTGTCAGCACCATTTGCTGGGCCGACTTTACAAGTAAGCCTGATAAACCAATCATCGACGGCTTATGCTCTTCAACGGCGGCAACCAGCTGCTGAGAAGTTACTTTAATGCCAAGATCAACGATCGTGTAGCCGTTATTCGCCAAAATGATTTCCACCAAGTTTTTACCGATATCATGAACATCACCTTTAACGGTCGCTAAAATGATTTTACCTTTTGAGTTACCTGTTTCGCTTTTCTCCATAAACTGCTCAAGATGCGAAACGGACGCCTTCATTACTTCTGCACTTTGCAATACTTCGGCAACAATCAATTTATTATCGTTAAACAGCACACCTACTTCGCTCATACCGGCCATTAACGGCCCGTTGATGATATCAAGCGGCGCGGAGCCTTTTGCCAAAGCTTCATCCAAATCAGCAATCAGACCTTCTTTTGTCCCTTCAACGATGTACTGGGCCAGGCGTTCCTCAAGTGGCAACAGCTTCGTATCCTGTTTTTTCTCGACCTTCTTATCACGGTAAAAAGCAATAAAGCTTTGGAGTGTTTCATCTCCTGTTTCAAACAACAATTTTTCCGAAAGCGCAACTTCTTCTGCAGGAATACCTGCAAAACGTTCCAGCTTTTCTGTATTGACGATGGCATAATCCAATCCGGCTTTTGTACAGTGATATAGGAAAACCGCATTCAATACTTCACGACCGCGCGGCGGCAAGCCGAAAGATACATTGCTGACACCGAGAATCGTCAAACATTCCGGCATCGTTTCTTTAATTGCCTGAATACCCTTAACAGTTTCAAGTGCAGCACCGATATATTGCTCATCTCCGGTACCGACCGGGAATACTAGCGGATCGAAAATTAAGTCTTTAGGATTTAATCCGTATTTGTTAACGAGCAAATCATAAGAACGCTTCGCGATTCGCAGCTTATCCTCAGCTGTGATTGCCATACCTTTTTCATCAATCGTACCGACGACAAGCGCGCCGCCATATTGATGAATAAGAGCCGAAACACTTGCAAACTTGTCTTCACCATCTTCTAAGTTAACCGAGTTTATTACCGCTTTACCTTGCGAATGCTTCAGTGCCTGTTCAATGACTTGATCATCAGTCGAGTCGATGACAAGCGGCACTTTTACCTTTTTGACAACCTCTTGAACAAATTCTTTCATATTGCCAAGTTCGTCATCGTCCGGGTCAGCCAAACAAATATCTATGACATGTGCGCCTTTCTTCACTTGAGCACGGGCAATTTCCGATGCCTGCTCAAACTGTCTGTCACGAATCAGTTCCTTAAATTTACGTGAACCGATAACATTCGTACGCTCCCCGACGAAGAGCGGTCTCATACTGTCATCGTATAATAGTGCATCTGTTCCGGAAACAGCGTGGTTATGTGTTTGTGTCGGAATTTCACGCGGTTTTAAATCAGCCACTGCCTCAGCCATCGCCTTAACATGTGCCGGTGTTGTCCCGCAGCAGCCGCCGATGACATTTATCCAGCCTTTTTCGGCAAATTGTTTCACTTTATACGCTAATGATGTCGGAGATTCATGATAATGTCCTTCTTCATCCGGCAAGCCTGCATTCGGATAGCAAGAAATGCCGACATCAGCAAGCTCTGACAGTGTACGGACATGATCAGTCATGAATTCCGGTCCAGTTGCGCAGTTTAATCCGACCGCAATCGGCTTCATATATTCACACGAGAAATAAAAGGCGTCAATTGGCTGACCTGCCAATGTCGTGCCCATCGGTTCAATCGTGCCTGAAATGATAATCGGCAACTCTTTTTCCTTATTTTTAAACGCTTGCTGAATTCCTGTAAATGCCGCTTTCACATTCAGCATATCTTGGCACGTCTCGACAATCAGCACGTCAGCTCCGCCATCCAGCAGACCTTCTGCTTGTTCCCGATAAGACTCTTGCAAAATATCAAAAGTTGTTCCGCCAGTAAGCGACAATGTTTTTGTTGTCGGTCCCATAGAACCGCCGACAAAACGAGGTTTGTCTTGTGTAGAATATTTTTCGCACGCTGCTTTCGCCAGCTCCGCAGATACTTTATTAATTTCATATGCTAAGTGGCCGATTCCGTACTCATCCAAGACGAGGCTTGTCGCACCGAACGTATTCGTCTCGATAATATCAGATCCCGCTTCTAAATAGGCTTCATGGATACCTCTTATTACTTCAGGAGCAACGAGCGATAAATATTCATTACAGCCTTCATACTCTTCTCCTCCAAAATCAGCCGCCGTCAAATTCGCTTCCTGTATCATAGTTCCCATAGCCCCATCCAGAACAAGAATCCGTTCCTTCATAATGGAGGATAAAGCTTGTTTACTCATGCACTGTCACTTCCTCTTTCTGTTTAGCATCGATTGTTCTTATAAAATTCGTTAGCTCGACGGTTATTTCATATCGTAAAAACGGAGTCATTAAATAAATGCCATTGAAACGTTCCATCGCAGCTTCTACTAATTCTTTCGCAATGGCAATTCCTTCACGTTCAGCCTGAAGACGGTCGTCACCCGCTTTCTCCATCGCTCTTAGCACATGGTCCGGTAATTTAATACCCGGCACTTCATGATGGAGGAATTCAGCATTGCGGTAACTCGTTAAAGGCATGATGCCAAGAAAAATCGGCGTCTCTAAATGCTTTGTCGCCTGATAAATCTCCTCAACTTGATGGACAGAATAAATCGGCTGCGTCAAAAATGAATCGGCACCATGCTGAATTTTCTTTTCCATTCTTTCAACTGCTTTATGAAGGTACTTCACATTCGGATTAAAGGCTGCCGCCACATTAAAGTTTGTCTTTTTGCCAAGCGGCTTGCCGCTGAATGAAAGACCTTCGTTATATTGCTTGATCAGCTTAATCAATTCAAACGATGACACATCATATACAGAAGTCGCTCCCGGGAAATCTCCAACTTTGGAAGGGTCACCGGTTATGACTAATATCTCGTTCAAGTCGAGTGTTGAAAGTCCCATTAAGTGCGATTGCAAGCCAATCAAGTTATGATCGCGACAAGTCAAATGCACAAGCGGATTAATCCCTTCTGCTTTCAACATTGATCCAAGGGCCATATTGCTGACGCGCGGGGAGGCAAGCGAATTATCGGCAAGCGTAATGCTGTCGGCTCCTGCCTCTGTCAAAGCTCTTGCCCCTTTCATATACAGCTCGACCGGCAATTTCTTCGGAGGATCCAGTTCAACAAGAATCGTCCTCTTCTTCTTCGCAGTTTCGTATAGCGCTGCCTGTTTCGCCTCAGGCTCTGCTTCTACAACTTCGATTTTTCTGAGCTTTACTTTCTTTTCGTTGACAGGTGTTCTATCATCAAGAGCTTTGTTCACTTCCTCAATGTGCGCTGGTGTCGTGCCGCAGCAACCGCCGATGATACGGACACCCTGTTCTCTTAATGCAAGCGCGCTTTTCCCGAAATATTCTGGATTCTCTTCGTATTTTAACTTTCCATCACTGTACTCCGGCAAGCTCGCATTCGGATAAGCACTTAAGAAAGCATGTTTCAATAAAGGCACTTCTTCAAGCGAACGTATCGTATGGTGAGGACCGAGCCTGCAGTTGACGCCGACTACATCCGCTCCCAAATCTTCAAGCCTGAACAATGCATCGCTCAAATGCATGCCGTTTTGAAGATAAGCAATTTCTTGAAGCGTTACATTCGCAATAATCGGCAAAGATGTTTCTTTTCTTGCAATCTGCAAAACTGCTTCAATCTCTTCAAAATCGTAATATGTCTCTAGCAAAATGCCATCTGGATTTTCAATAAGTAAACTGAACAATTGCTCTCGAAAACTTCTCTTAATCTCTTCAATTGTAATATCGGAATTGCGCAAATTACGTGTAGCGCCAATTGTTCCGAATACAAAACAATTTTCGGCGGCTGCACTTCTGGCAATCTTAATGCCCTCTCTATTAATCGATGAAACTTGGTCTTCCAAGCCATATCTCTTCAACTTAAAATGATTAGCTCCGTATGTATTCGACTGGATAATTTCTGCTCCGGCCTGTACATACGCTTGATGAATGCCCTTCACCAGCTGCGAATTGATCAAGTTCAGCTCTTCATAGCATTGATCAACCCCCGTTGTATACAGCAACGTCCCCATTGCCCCTTCACCGATTAAAATTCTCTTCTGTATCTCTTCACAAAAATTCATGCCATCACCCCAAGATCGCCATTATTCTATTTGTTCAAAACGCTTATAAACGAACAGTACTATATTGTAAAGCTTGCTTTAAATCCCCGATTAAATCGTCGGTGTTTTCAATTCCGACCGACAAGCGCAACAACCCTTCCGTTATTCCTCTCGCCTCGCGAATTTCCACCGGAATATCAGCATGAGTCTGCGTTGCCGGGTACGTAATCAATGTTTCGACCCCTCCGAGACTTTCAGCATAGCTGATGATATTCACATGTTTCAGTACTGCTTTAACGACCTCTTGATTCTTCACCTCGAATGACAGCATGCCACCAAATCCATTACTTTGGTTATTCATAATGGCTTTCTGTTCCTGAGTAGCTAAGCCCGGATAATACACTTTCTTGACTAGCTCATGCTCTGCAAGAAAATCGGCAATTTTCGCCGCATTTTTCTGCTGCTGCTCGACACGGAGCGCCAAAGTTTTCATTCCTCTCAGTAACAGCCAAGAATCAAACGGGCTTAAAATCGCCCCAGCGCCATTTTGGAATGCGACGATGCGCGCACTCAGCTCCTCCGTTGCTGTAACGACTAAACCGGCAATGACATCATTATGACCGCCCAAATATTTCGTGCCGCTATGAATGACAATGTCTGCACCTAACCTGATAGGCTTCTGCAAATAAGGAGTTAAAAATGTATTGTCAACAATCGTCAATAAATTATGCTCTTTCGCAATCTCACTGATAGCCTTCAAATCAGTGATTTTCATTAATGGATTAGTTGGTGTTTCTATAAATAAAGCCGCAGTTTTATCCGTAATTGCCTTCCTCACTTCGTCTAAACAGCTAGTATCGACATAGGAAGCGCTAATGTCATATTGCTTAAACACTTGCTCAATCAAGCGATATGTACCACCATATAAGTCATCGGAAATAACTAAGTGATCTCCCGGTTTGAACAAAAACAAGACTGACGTAATTGCTGCCATACCGGAAGAAAAGGCAAATCCGCTATGCCCTTCCTCTAAAGCGGCAATTGCTTCTTCAAGCACCTTCCTCGTCGGATTGGCTGTACGCGAATAATCAAATCCTGTACTTCTGCCAAACTCAGGATGCTCAAATGTTGAAGTTAAATAAATCGGTGTGCTGATTGCCCCGGTTTGCGGATCCTGTTTTACGCCCGCCTGAGCCAGTCTTGTTTCAATATTCATGTTTCATAACCCCCATATAATCAAAAGTAAATCAGCTGACTGTACAGCCATGCCGTTCTTAGAAAATCAAAGTGAACATACAATAAAACGCCCTTTTCGTATGAAAAGAGCGTTCGTAAATTCTCATTACAATGCTCTCATCGACTAGAACTCACAATCTACTGGCATTAGCACCGTTCAATAAATGATGGTTGCTGAAGCTTCTCAGGGCCAGATCCCTCCGCTTCTCTAGATAAGAGTAAATATTAAATTTTCGGAATAATTCATTTTTTATATCATAATAAACTATTACCTTACTGTCAATATCTTTTCACAATTTACTGACAATATATTGTCATTCTATACTTGTGTCCGGTGTTTAAAGATGTAAAATCTTTCAGGTCGTATTTTCCAAGAAAATATGATATAAAAAGTAGTAACTATTTTTGGAAATTAATAGAAAGGATTGTGTAACATGTTTAAAGAATTTCGCACGTTCATTAACCGCGGCAATGTCATTGATTTAGCTGTCGGTGTTGTCATTGGGACAGCGTTTGGAAAGATCATCACTTCTCTCGTAGAAGATATCATAATGCCGCCTATCGGACTATTAGTCGGTAAGGTGGACTTTACTGATCTTTATATTAATCTATCCGGAAAGGACTATGCTTCTTTAGCAGATGCAAAGGCTGCTGGTGCTGCTACTATTAATTACGGATTATTTATTAATAATATAATCAATTTCCTGATTATCGCTTTCTGCATTTTCCTAGTCATCCGCCAACTGAACAAGCTGACGCCAAAGAAAGAGGAGGCGCCTGCTACAACAAAAGAATGTCCAGCTTGCCTATCAAACATTCCATTAAAAGCGACACGCTGCCCTGCCTGCACGACACATTTAGAAGTACAAGCTGAAGCATAATAACATAAAAAGAAGCAATTTCGGCAATATATAAATCCGGAATTGCTTCTTTCATTTATAAAGACATATTTATATTTAAACTAATTGAAACATCAATTCATTAATTTCTTCAACTGTCGGCAGCCCTGAAATAGCGCCTTTTCTTGTAGTCGTCAATGCACCGGATGCATTAGCAAAACGCAAAATATCGTGGTAATTGACACGGATGACTTCTTCGATGTTTTCGTCGTTCACGCTGTATTCCATCAGCTTCGCCAGGAATCCGCCAATAAACGCATCTCCTGCTCCTGTTGTGTCAATCGCCTCTACACGATGACCTTCCGAAGGGTAAAATTTATCTTTCAGCCAAATCTCCGCACCTGCTGCACCTTTCGTATAAACAACAACCTTCACATCGCCGGTAAACAATGATTGAAGTGCTTGTTTTTCTTCAGTGATGCCTGTAATGAATTCCAATTCTTCATCAGATACTTTTACAATATCCGCTTTCGGCAAAAACTCATGTACCGTGCTTTGACATGCCTTTTCATCTTCCCATAGCGGCAAGCGGATATTCGGATCGAAAGAAACAACGCCTCCTGCTTTCTTTACAAGTTCAATAGCCTTCGCATGCGCATACTTCATTGGGCTTTCCACTAAATCGACGGAACAAAAATGCAGCAAGTCACCTTTAGTAAACCAGTCTTCACCGATTTCATCAGCGCTAAGCAATAAATCAGCTGATGGCTTTCGGTAAAATGCAAAATCACGTTCGCCATTATCTTTTAACGAAACAAAAGCAAGTCCTGTCGGCGCTTCTGCTGTGCGTAAAATTTTATCTGTCTTCACACCTGCATCTTTTAATACAGCTGTCAAAAAATCACCAAAGCTATCCTTGCCGAGCTTTGTAATCATACTTGATTGATGGCCGTACTTGCTTACAGCCGCCGCAACATTGGCAGGAGCGCCTCCCGGGAGCTTCGTGAATGCTTCAACCTCATCCAACCCCTTGCCTTTCTCGTTTGCGACAAAATCAATTAATACTTCCCCAATACTATATAAAGTAGACATCTATTCGCTCCCTTTTCAAAACATTATATCTGAATAATAATTATAGCATTTATTCACAAATAAAATTAAAATTTTTAAAAATCACCGATTTGCCATGCGATATTCATAATAATTAAGAGCCAATGTGCAAAAACAAACCCAAAATCCGCCAGCGGCAAAACCAGCAACGACATCACTAGGATAATGCACACCCAAATAAATTCGGCTTATGCCAATTGCTATTATTAATGAAGCAAAGCAAGCAATGATAAATGCATCCAGCACCGTCTTCTTTGATATTTTCACCAAAACAATAGCTAACGCACTATATAAAATGATAGAACCCATGCTGTGACCGCTTGGAAAACTATAGCCGCTTTCGACAATCAGGCGGTAAAAATTCGGTCTTTCTCTCTCAAACCAATCCTTCAGGAGTAAATTGAATCCTGCTCCAAGTCCACATGTCAAAACTATAAACAGTGCGTATCGTTTCTTATAAAAAATAACTAATATGATTGCTGAGCCAGCAATGGCCAATACATTCCACACTTTCCCGCCGAAAAACGTGACAACTTTCATAAATGCTGTCCAATGCGGAGTAATGTTCCCCTGTATCATCTCAATTACGCTATGATCAAAAACTTTTAGATCATCCGCCCTTAATTTCCCGGCTACTTCAACAAAAATAAAAGCAAATAGAACGAGCAAAATACTTAAGTAAATAAAATATTTAACATTTGTTTGTGAAATCTGTCTCTCTTGGTTGTTAATCAAATGAAATACTCCTTTTACTTCTACAAGTCTTTATTATGTAAATATACCCATAATAAAAAAGTATTTCATTAGCAAAAGTTGGTTAACTGAACAAAAGTGCAAGCGCCCCCTAAAAAGCACCGTATGAACTGAGGCTCTCAGGATGAGAGTCACAAAGACGAAGACATGCGGCCGTGGCGGATTTAGTCTTTGTTCCACCCTCCCGGAGATATAGGAAACACGAAGAACGATAGTGATTCGATGTGTCTAGTTGCATCAGCCAGCCCCTCGGGTCATAAGCCATCTCTCCTTCGGAAATCAAAACCAGATTTCCTACTGAGATCTGTCTTATGCTGGTCGGAGGCTCTCAGGACGAGAGTCACAGCGACGAAGATATGCGGACGTAGCGCTCTTAGTCGCTGAACCTTACTTGCGGGCCGATTCCACATTTCAACGTTGACTTATCAACAGGAGGTTGCCGAAGGGCAATAGGTGCTGGGCGCTGGAGCTGGACGTCGATACACTTTCTTTAACTTATATACAATGTACATTTTTGTAATTTCCAAATGCACTAGAAAAACCGTCACTGGTCTCAGATTAATATACATAAAACGGCTCTATGAAGCATGTCTATCATCCTCTTGGCGATAAACAGCTTCATAGAGCCATTATCTTTTTATACTAATTTCGATTTCAAATAGGCTTTTGCATCCTTCTGCATTTGGCGATAGCTCTCAGCTTCTGCATCGAACATTGTTTTTTCAGATGCAACAAATTCGGAATTTGATACATCAATTAGCACTTCATACTCATAAGTAGCATTTCCGATCAAGTCAATGCTATATTCTTCACCTTTTTGATGGGCAATACATTTTACTTTTCCGCCCGGATTGTAGACAGTAACAGCTTCTTCAAAGCTATTTTTATTCAAGAGACATGTGACAAGAGTAGAAGCGCTCATCGCTGTACCGCACGCATTTGTGAAGCCAACTCCTCTTTCAAATGTTCTCACAAAAATATTGCCCTGCTCAAGAATTGCAACAAAGCTAACATTGACGCCGTCAGGGAAATAACGATTTTCACCATTCACATGCTCAGAAAATGTTTTTTGCACATCGCCTTGCAAAACATCATTATTCACAATCGTAATAATGTGAGGATTAGGAACGGCAACTGCGGTAAACTTCAAATCTCCCGCCAATTCCGGAAAAGTCTGTTGCATGAATGTATCACCTTCTGCATTCATAGGCAAATCAGCAACATTAAACGAAATAGGCGATATTTCAACTTGATAAGTCGGAATATCCCCATAAATCGGCGCTGTTTCTTCGACTGCAAGCACCGCCTTCATCGTTTCGATTCGAAGCTGTTTTTTTCCAAGTAATTCACAAGCATAACGAGCTATACAGCGCAAACCGTTTCCGCACATTGAGGCTTCCGTTCCATCACTATTGAATACCCGCATTTTCCCATCAGCAACCTCGCTGTTTTGGAAAAACAAAATCCCGTCCGCGCCAAGCCCTGTTTTACGGTCGCAAATCAACTTGGTCAAATTAGCACGCTCTTCATCCGACCATGATAGCGGCGCATTATATTCATCCAGTATAAAAAAATCATTGCCTGACCCGTGGCATTTAATTAAATTCAGCTTCATTTCTTCATTCCTCACTCTAAAAAATGTAATTAGCTTTATCATACTATACAAAAAACGTTATTTGGAAGCAGAAATAGGGCCAATTTGAAAAAGTGTCATACGACTTTCCCAATAGGCCCCAATTGATTATAAATATCTATTATGCATTTCCGTCAACAACAACATCAAGCTTACCCGTTGTCGGATGAATGACAAGTCCATGAATTTTTACATCAGCAGGAATTAACGGATGATTACGGATGACATTCACGCTATTTTCAACACTTTCCGAAACATCTTTGAATCCGCGCAGCCAGACATTTAAATCAATGCCGGCATTTTCTAATATTGTCATAGTGTCCGGTGATACATCACGTTTTTTCATTGCCTCTACTACATCATCTACTGATACAGCAGCCATCCCGCAATCATGGTGGCCGACCACATACACTTCTTCAGCACCTAGGCTGTAAATCGCAATCATAATACTTCTCATGACACTGCCGAATGGATGAGAAACAACCGCACCGGCTGTTTTGATGATTTTAACATCACCATTACCAAAATTCATCGCCTTAGGAAGCAATTCTACTAATCTTGTATCCATACAGCTTATAATGACCATTTTTTTCTGCGGGAACTTATCCGATTGGAAACTTTCATACCCTTTATTTTCTACAAACTGCTTATTGTGAGCTAAAATTTCATTCAAAACATTCATAATATTCACCACTTTACTAATATAATGAATTTATTATAACAAAACCGCCCATTTTTTTCCTCATTTTTGCATAGTACCGTTAATTTTTGGAGAAACTAAGTAATTTAGCGCATAAAGCATATATTGATATCAAATCATCCTTACTGGTTTCGTCGGCAAAATCGATAATCGGTGTATTCAGTTGAAACCTATCGTTCCACTCAAGCGGCATATAACCTTTTTGAAAAGAAACAAGTTTTTTTCCTCCTGCAGAACATATTTCAAAAGAATTCAGATAACCGCTGATATTTACATTCATGCGTACAGCACATTCACTATCATACACAATCCCATTGTAGCGGAATAACGATTTTTTTAAGTTTTCCTCATAAACAGCGATTGTTCTGCCGGCATTATCCCATACTGTCATTTGCCTTCCAAGAAATCCGGAGATTTTGAATCTCGCCAGTTTTTGTCCTCGACCATCCAGCAAACAATAATTTTGCGGCAAAAAAATCAGCAATGCATTCGGTATCAGCCATTTATACCAAGCGGCATTTTCATCTTTCATTTCGCCAACGCATTGACCATTAGGGTCGAATAATACAATCCTCATAGTAGGTGCCGGCATAAAGGTCATTAATACATTCCTTTGTTCAAATAGCGATCGGTCACTCACTTCAATGTGGTTTGGCATCTCCCGATAGCGCTTCTTATTAATATGAAATTGCAGAAAAAACAGACCGCTCAGCAACATAAACGGAACAGTCGTCTCCCAAACATGTGAACTTTGCAGAAACCGGCTCATGACAACGAATATAACAACGCTTAACAGCGCAGCATAAAGTGAAATATTAAGCGAAGCCGCTGCAACAGATTTATAGTATTCCTTAATATTCATATAATCCTCTCCAATTCAGAAAAACCTTTACCTGTCCTTTTTCATTTTTGATTTCACTCCTTGATTCCACTTCAATGAAAAAGGAGCCATGCGGGAACCAAAAAGCGGAAGCGGCCTGCAAGTAAGGAATAGCTACTAAGGACGCTACGTCCGCATATCTTCGTCGCTGTGACTCTCATCGTGAGAGCGCCACACGAGAAACCTGGTTTTGGTTTCTTGGGTGGGGGTGGCTTATGACCTAGCATGGCAAGTATAAGGTTAGACAGCCCACCGATTTAAAAAATTATTTACAATAAAAAAAGCAGACTATAAAAGAACCATTAGCTCTTCTTGATAGTCTGCTTTTACATGTTGTTTTATGCTGTCTTAAACAAATTACAAAATCCGGAAAATAAACGGAATTCTGTACTCGCTTCCCTCATATGCTTTGACTGCTGCAATAATCGTGAATACAAAAGCTGCAATACCGAGAATCGGCAGGATAATCATTCCGATAAAAACAAGTGTAAGAATACCGGCAATTACCGAATAAATGAAATAGGAAATAATAAAATTAAAATATTGTCTTCCATGATAATCGACAAATGAAGATTGATCCTTCTTTATAATCCATATAATAAGTGGACCTATAATCGTTGTAAATAGACTCGTCACATAAATGAGTGCAGCAAACAATCTTTCATCATTACTAGGCATTTTAAACAAACTCCTTTCATTTATATTATACGACAGAAGCGGTGTTTAGTTTCATTTATTTTTCCCTCATCAATTTACAAGGAAATACTGCAATGCTATAATTCTCGAATGGAAATAGGCAAACTATTGAGTCATGGGGGAATCAATGAATATTACGCATTCTAAGAAAGAAAAACTGAAATTATTTATTACCATTATGCTGCCCGTTCTTATTACACAAGTTGGCATGTTTGCTATGACGTTCTTCGATACAGTGATGTCCGGCAATTACGGCTCAGCAGATTTAGCTGGGGTGGCTATTGGAAGTTCTATATGGACACCCGTATATACCGGACTGTCAGGCATCTTGATTGCTGTTACACCGATCGTTTCGCAATTAGTAGGTGCCGGCAAGGAAAAGAAAGTTCCATATTCGGTAACGCAAGGCATCTATTTATCTATAATATTGGCAGCAATTGTGCTAGCAATTGGCTCAATTGTTTTAAACCCGATTTTAAATAGCATGTCACTTGAACCGCATGTTCGAGTCATCGCGCATGATTATTTAGTTGCACTCTCGTGGGGAATTATTCCACTTTTTTTCTTCAGTGTCATTCGGTCATTTATCGATGCGCTCGGCCAAACGAGAGTATCAATGATTATTACACTTGTGGCATTGCCGATTAATGTCTTTTTCAACTATGTGTTAATCTTCGGTAAGCTTGGATTTCCAGAGCTCGGTGGTATTGGTTCCGGCTATGCGACAGCAATTACTTATTGGATTGTACTGCTAATTGCTTTTGCTATTATTTTAAAAGTAAAACCATTCAGCACATACCGTCTGTTTAGATCAATTGTTCCATTTTCATGGAAAGAGTGTATAACCATTTCTAAAATTGGTGTACCTATCGGACTATCAATTTTTTTTGAAACGAGTATTTTCTCAGCTGTCACATTGCTGATGAGCGAATATAATACAAATACAATCGCTGCCCACCAAACAGCATTAAACTTCTCTTCGCTTCTGTATATGGTGCCGCTTAGCATTTCAATGGCCTTGACGATCTTAGTCGGCTTTGAGGTCGGTGGTAAACGCTATCATGATGCGAAGCAATATAGCGCAATTGGAACGATTTTTGCAGTCAGCATGGCTGTATTGTTTGCTATTGTATTATATTTCTTCCGCTTCGATATTGCTGCTATATACACGAAGGACACTGAGGTTATTAAACTTGCAGGCAATTTCCTGATTTTCGCACTTTGCTTCCAAATTTCAGATGCGATTATGGCTCCTATACAAGGTGCTTTGCGAGGCTATAAAGATGTAAACTTAACCTTCATCCTGTCCTTTACAGCTTTTTGGATCATCGGTCTTCCAGTCGGTTACGTCTTTGCTAACTTCACAAGCATGGGACCTTATGGCTATTGGGTAGGCTTGATTGTCGGCCTGGCATGCGGAGCAATCAGCTTGGCAGTTAGATTAATTTATATTCAAAAGAAAAAATTTGCTGCTATCCCAAAAGTGTAAGCGGGAAAAACGCCTCCGAATCAACTCGGAGGCGTTTCTATTAGTTTCTGAATACTTTCCCCAGCACATCTACACCGCCTGTAACAGGTATGACGCTGCCAGTAATGAAGCCGGATTTATCATCAGTTAAGAAAGCAATTACCCTTGCAATATCTTCTCCTGTGCCCGGTCTGCCAACAGGCACTCTTTTTTCCGTTTCCAAAACTGCTTCCTCAATCGTCGCTTCCTTCCATTGCCCGGTTATATCCCCGGGGCATACCATATTCACCGTGATGCCTGAAGAAGCTTCTTCCATCGCAAGCGTTTTGGTCAAAGATGTCAAACCGCTTTTAGCAGCAGCGAATGCTGAGCGATAAATCCAGCCCGGTGCCGTATCTGAACGGTCAAATCCCAGCGTAATAATTCTTCCCCAGCGTTCTTTTCGCATATGAGGCAAAATATACTTTGTTATATAAAAGAAACTGTTCAAGTTCCCATTCATTATGTATTGCCATTCATCCGTTGTGTATTCCATCATTGTTTTTCGGGCATGAATGTACGGTCCTGCATTATGCACATAAATATCGATGCCGTCATAAATGAATGCTATTTCCTTCATCAATCGCTCACAACTTTTCAAATCCGAAACATCACACGAAAAACAATCCACCTTAACACCGTATTGCATTTGCAATTGTTCACATAATAGATGCGCCTTTTCTTCGCTCGTTACATAAGTAAAAACTAAATCACATTGAGCATCCGCGAGAAGCTGCAATGTTTTTTTGCCGATGCCTGTCGCACCGCCTGTAACAAGGGCTACTTTTTTCCTCACATCCATTCCCCTCTTTTTCTAAGCACTTTTCCCAAATGCTTAATATTTTAATAATTATATTATACAGAAAATTATGTGCGTTTTGATAGTAAGTAGCAACTACGGAGATAGCACAACTGCCCAAAATCCGACTGAACATACTGACCAATTAGTGCATAAGATGATGTAACCATATGTGCCCATAGGGAGGTTTAATGCCATGAATCCATGGAATATTCTTTTTCCATTCCAAAAATATATGAAGAACTTCAACGGAGCCAATCAAATGAAAGATATGGATGAATATATATCAAAATTTCTATCGGGCTTGCAGAACGGTGACTTTGGACAAATGATGAATAATACAGCTTCTGCCAATCAACAAGAATCTGCACAAAATAAACTGGCAGCAGCAATCTTCGAAACACATAGCGATGTTTATGTCCGCATACCGATTGCAGAACGCGCACTCATGAAACATATGAAAATCTATCATACATCTAATTTGCTGATTGTAGAGGGGATTCCGGAGCGTACTGATCGAAATACGTATACGCTGCCGGCCATTGTCAGAAAAAAGGGAAATACTGCTCTTTATAAAGATGGCACTTTGGAAATCAAGCTGCCGAAAGTAAATGATTTACAATATTCAGAAATAAATATTACTGAACAATAGTTTATTGATAGCCTTGCAAGTATACGATAACTGTTGTTGATGCATAGCCTTTGACACTAATTCGAGCATATTTCAAATAATCATCTGCCATTACACATTCCATTTCACCGGATTTCACCTCGCAATAATCCTTCTTCATAAAATGAACATTATTCGGACTAAGCTCAAAACTGAATGTTATCGTATGTTGACTTTCATTAATAATGCAAATCGTATACTTCCGGAAGGTCGAGATATCAAAAGTAATCGAAGCTGAACGATCCTTAGTTATTATTAAAGCTCTTTTTATATCGATTGGAATGACTGATGGCTCATTGCTTTGCGGAAAATGGAACGATTCCAGTTTTCTGAGCCTCAATGACCATTGGTTAGGTATTTCCTCGCCCTCCAACACTTCTTGATAATACGCCTCTTCTTCTTCCTTCTTTTGCGGTCTATGCCTAAATCGATTACGCATACAGACTTCACCCCGCCTATTAGTTGCCTATAACCAATCGTATTCATAATCAGCCGGCAAAAGAACACATCAAAACCGTAACCGGTCCATTTTTTTTGAATCCGCCTCTTAACTCAATTCAATAAAGAACACTTGCCTTTGGCAAGCTTGATAAGGTGCAGGCAAAGGTATAGTTGCCCTTATACTATGGACTTAAAATTGGCGACTACGTCGAATCTTCCATCTCGTTGCCAATTTAATACTATAGTGTGAAAAAGGAGCCATGTGAGAACCGAAAAGCAGAAACGGCCCGCAAGCAAGAAACAGCGGCTAAAAACGCCACGATATGCGGCAACACCGATAGGACCTGCATCCTGTAGACCCGAGCAGGGTTAACAGCTTTCCCAGTCCAAAAATTTCACTTTTTAAAGAAGAAAAAAATCGTCTCTCATTTATCAAGACGATTTTAATTGCTATTCAATTAATGATCAGAAGAATCCTCTTCCATAATTGAACTGGAACTGTTTTCGTTATCTTTGATTACGCTCGGTTCACCGACCGTAAATTCTTTCTTCGGCATGGAATGCATACTTTCTGCTGTCACATGCGCATAAACATAATATGTACCTTCTTCAGTAAATGACTTTTCTAGCTTGTACAAGCCATCGCCGCTATGTTCTACCTCAACCACTTCACGATTTTCCTCATTTTCAGCATGCCAAATTTCAAACTTCACTTCATCAGCATCCGTCACTGGCTCATCACCATATAAAACCGTGGCTTCAAACAACACAGGCTCTTCAATTTGCACTGCTTCAGGTTTAAGTGATAAGGCAACATCCAAAAAAGCAACTTCATCTGAATGCGCTCCCTGTCCGCCGCATGCCGCCAAAAATAAGACGGAAACAACAGCTAATCCCCGTGAAAAATATTTCATTCTTCTCCCCAACCCCTTTAGTTATGTAATTGCTTGCTGATGCGAACACATTCGACATCAACAAGCATCCTTCAACCATCAATTAAAACATAGTATCCTCATTCACTACCGGGAAAATAAGACTGACTTCCGTGCCGATATTCAAACGGCTGTCAATCAACAACGTTCCATTATGCAATTGCATCAATTTTTTCACAATTGATAAACCAATGCCAGTGCCTCCATCAAATCGTGAACGGGCTTTATTCACACGGTAAAATCTTTCTGTTACTCTTTCTAAATCTTCAGCACTCATACCAATACCATTATCGCTAATCACCAGTTTACAATAATCATCTTCCATAAATAGTTCAATGGCAATCGAACCACCATCTTTCGAATAACGCATTGCATTTTCGACAATGTTCCCGATAATTTGCTCAAGTCGGTCTTCATCCCCTAAAATAATGACATCAGGATTTAAATCCATCTCCAACTTTAAACCGCGCTCCGTTAAAATCGGCTCATACTTCAGCATAACATCTTCAATACATTGAGCAAATGCAATTGGCACAAGATTCAATTTATAGACATTTTCTTCAAGTTTCGTCAAATCCAACAAATCTTGAACAATGCCCTGTAATCTGTTCGATTCTCTGGCTATCAACTTCAAGTATTTCTTTTGCTCTTCCTTATCTTCGACGATATCATCAAGCAAAACTTGTGTGTAGCCTTTTATATAGCTAAGCGGTGTTCTCAGCTCATGAGAAACGTCACCGAGAAACATTCTCCTCCGCTCATCCTCTCCTTGAATAGCCTTTGACATTTTATTAAAAGCTGCGGAAAGACTTCCAATTTCATCTGTACTGTCATAATGCAAAATCGTAGAATAATCTCCTTTGGACACCTTTATGGCAGCTGCCTCCATTTCTTTTATCGGACGAATTGTTTTATTTACAACAGTTGCTCCGAAAAAGAACATAATCACTAAAAACAAGCTGGCCGTAAACGCCCACATATTCGTTAAGACCTTGCCGAATTTCAAGAAGGGCTGGATTGGTGAATACGCATAGACGATTCCTTCTAAGTTACCTTCATGCAGCAGCGGATGAATGACAGCTATTACTTCTCGTTCAAACCTTTCAACGTATTCCTTCTTAAATACTGGCTCTCCCATTAAAAGTTGCTGTCTATCCTCACCATCCACTAAGGAATCATAATCGATGTCAAAAGGGAGACAAACACTCAGCTCCTTAGGATTATTCACAACAAATAACTCACCTGTTCTTTTTGTGTTTATCCATTCGATTCTCTCTTTAAATTCATCCGTTATTTCCCCGCCTTCATAATCCTCGGCTACAGTCTCAGAAAGATGCAGCAAATCTGCTTTAACATAATCGACATAAAGTTTGTCATAAAATATTTGCGATAATATAAATCCGAATGCCAAACTTAAAAACAGTATGACAAACACAATCATCCATAGCTTTTGCTGCAAGGAAATATTCTTATTTTTCATCTAATCCCTCGAATTTATATCCAATGCCCCATACTGTGTGTATGTAATCCGCTGTTTTCAGCTTCATTCTTAACGTTTTAATATGAGTATCAACTGTACGCAATGAACCTCTATAATCATTGCCCCATATACGTTCAAGAAGCTGCTCTCTGCTCAACACTTGGTTCGCATGGATGATTAAGAAATTTAAAAGTTCATATTCTTTAAGAGTCAGCGTAATCGCTTCATCATTTATTGTAACTTTACGCGATTTTTTATTGATTAAGATCTCGCCGTATTTAATATAATCCTCTTCCGACAAATCACGTTTCTTGCCGGCACGGCGAAGCAATGCTTCAATTCTTGCCATCAGCTCACCGGGACTGAAAGGTTTGACAATATAGTCATCCCCGCCAAGCTTCAATGCCTTCACTTTGTCCCATTCTTCACCTTTGGCGCTGACAAAAATAATAGGAACGTCAGAAGTTTTTCTGATTTCTTCGCATACCTTGAAACCATCTTGGTCAGGCATCATTATATCAAGCAGAACAACATCAATTTTTTCGTTCTCCATAGCATGCAGTGCTTCTTTTCCACCGCTCGCCTTTGTGCATTCATACTTCGAATTTAACAAGTACATCTCAATCAGATGTCTCATATCTTCTTCATCATCAACAACAAGTACACGGAAATTAGACATATATACTTACTCCCTTACAAATATTTGAAAAGGTCCCTTATCGACCTTAACCCTTTTCTCGACTGTGAAGGAATTTGGTTTTAGCAGAATTACTTCATCACTATCATAAGCTGTAATTGCAACATAATTATGATAAGACGTCATTTCGAAAGGATTAACCCCAACATTCTCAGATTGCATGTCACCGGTTAGAGTATTGTATTTATAAATAGTATTGGAGCCATGACTCAATATAAAAATAGAGTCTTCCCATGAGAGGAACTTAATCGGCATAGAAGGCGCTTTTAAAGAAGATAACAATTGTCCGTTATCTGCAGAGTAAATTCGAACACTTTCTTCCATTGTGCTTCCCTCGCCATGTCCGCCTACCCACAATTCATCTTCGTGCAAAAGAATTCCTGCAGAAGAGCGATTACCGGCAATCTCCTTTACACGTTCCAGCGTTTTAGAATTCAGCACCGTAATCTTCTCATCATCAAAATTAACGACATACAGCTTAGCCTGTTCCTTGTCCTCAACAAAAGAAATCGGATTTTTCCCGACAGTCGCTTTTCGAAGCTCTTCACCATCCAGCGAGAAGATTCTGATACTGTCACGCGACTGGTCAACAAGAACAATCTCTTTCTTATCATTTATAAGCCCGGCAGAAACAATTCCGCTGCCAACCGGCCACTCTTCAATAAGCTTTCCCTTGCTGAGAGAATAGATTTGCATGACAGACATTTTTTTGCCGTAAACAGCTATGCGATCACAGTCCGGCAACAAAAGAGCACCGGTAAACGGTTCTTTTAAATCCCAGTATGCAATCTTCTCAAATGTCTCACCATCCAAAAAGGTAATGCTGCTATCCTTTAAATTGACAGTAGCAATAAACGTTTCCTCCACTGGTATTGTCGGCATCCCATTCCGAAAACAACCTGCTAAAATGAGCACAAAAAGTACAATAACTCCCTTTAGCTTTTTCATTAAAATCCCCTATCCCTTTAATTCGTTACAATTTTACTTCTAAAATGTGAAGTATGTGTGAAGTTATTTCAAATCGACCTTTTAATTTTTTCCATTGAAATATTTTACATAAATTCTTCGTTTATAGAAAAACTAAAATCAAGACTGTCTTTCGAAAGGAGTTATTAAATTGCCCAATCGCTATTGCTGTCCCAATTGTAAAACTAATAAGACGAGATTTAATCTAATCGAACAAATTGCTCATCCTGTAAAAAAGGATCCGCAAACCGGCGATGTTCTGCAGTCCTTCGATAACGAAACATTGGACCCGTTCCACATTAAATATAATGGACCTGTCATGCGTGTTCAATGTGCTTCATGCGGACTAATTGAAGATGAAAAAACCTTCACATCCTACGGAAGGATTAATTAAGAAAAACCGTTACCGGTCCTTTTTGGTGAGACGCATACTCAAGAATTGAAGTTAACTTCAGATGACTACTATCTCACGAAATGTCACAAATCAAAAAGGAGACATGCGGGAGGACTAAGACGGGGCGACAAGAAACCCGCCTTTGGTTTCTTGTTCGAAACGGCTTAGGACCGAGCATGGCAGGTATAAGGTTAGACAGCTATCTAAGTTCAGAAATAGATGGTTTCTTATTGTTTTTTAAAACCGTTACCGGTCCTTTTTTAAAAACAAAAAGGGGCGCGAAAAGTTGAAATAGTACTTTTCGCGCCTCTTTCATTTACTCAATCTCTAATTCTTTCTCCAAAGCTCTAAGCTGTTCAATAATCATGTCTTTATCTAAGTTCTGTCCGATAATGACAATGTTTAAAGGCATTTTAATCAATTCCTGAATCATAACAGGCGTGCCATAAGAATATTGAAATAAGAAAGGATATTGTGAATGGGTAAAACCGATATACCCTTTTATACGATATACAGTATCAGGTAATCCGCGCAGCCACTTTTCGAAAGACTCATACGATATTGAAGTTTTGAATGTATGAATAATTGTCTGCAATTGCAAGTCAGCAATACTATGCTTAGAAGTTGCTGATTTTTCCTTCAAGGAAAATTTCCTATTCTGAAAATCTTTCAAGGAAATTTTGCTGTGATCCGTGAAGAGGCAAAGGGCCTCACTGTTTAACGCCTGAATTTCAAACAATACTTTGCTGCTTTCACTCTCTGTCAAAATATCCTTTTTATTCAGCAAAATTGTATCCGCATGGACTATTTGCTCGACTAGCAACTGTCTAATCTGAGGCGTAAGCTTGCTTCTTTCGCTCCAACGGGATATATCGACGACGGTAATAATCCCTCTGTAATTCAAGCGATCAGCCAATAGCGGCGACATAATACTATCGACCACTTCCACAGGGTGGGCCGCCCCGGTTGTTTCAATATAAATCGCATCCAATTCATATTCATGAAGCATTGAATGTAGCTGCGCTTCCAATTTTTCTGAAATCGTACAGCAAATGCATCCATCAAACATTTCGCGGAATGGTACACCTTGATCCTCGATAAGAGCGGAATCAATGCTAAGACTTCCGAGTTCATTCAGCAAAACCGCAATCTTTCTACCAGCTTCTTTTTCTTGCTGAATTATATGCTGCAGCAAGGTTGTCTTCCCGCTTCCAAGAAACCCTCCTATAATGTAAACCTCTGTAGACTTCATTGTAATTCTCCTTTAAATAGGCATTTTCTTTATAAAAAATCTGATATTCGCCAGATGTTTGAGCTGTATGTATATTATTTTTATTTTACTGATTACAAGACTGTTAGTAAATAATTATAATGAAAACTAAGGGGTGAAACAATGAAAATATTTTATTCAAATATTTATCCGCTCACTTTAAAACAATTTATGCTCGAACCGACTTTGGATAACTTGAAGGAACTGCTTCTCCATAATACAGGTGAAACGGATTTTCTTGATTTCAAATTAAAATGGATTGATATGACAAAACTGGCTAAACACATTTTAGCAATTTCCAATTCCGGAGGAGGTTGCATTATCGTCGGAGTGAATCAGCTTGATGATGGCACTCCCGTTCTTGAAGGATTGCATCCGGGAGATGTTTTAGACAAAGCCGATATTGATAATAAGCTTGAGCATCTGCTTCCTAAATATATTAAATATCGAACAGAAGATTTTATTTTTCCGATGAGGACACATGATAAACTAAAAGGCAAAACCTTTCAAGTATTGATCATTGAATATGACCCAAAATATGTGCCCTACACATCTGTCGTCAACCAAGGTGAATTAAAATATGGCGCAATCTATATCCGCCAAGGAACGAAATCTATTGAAGCGAATTACGAAAAGTTGGTTGAGATTATTTTACGCAAAGTAGAATCAGGCGGTTCCGGTTTTGAAGACTACAATTTACGAGATCATTTGCAGCATTTAAATATTTTGTATGAAGAGCTGCAAGCTAACCAAAACGAGGAGTATAAGAAGTTTCTCCAAGAGCTGATTGATGACAAGAAAAGGAAAATTCGCAGTTATTTGGCCCTTCTTAATTAATAACGGCTGTCAGGTCACAGCCGTTATTCCTCTTCCTCAAGCAATATGTTAAGCATCCGATCCGGCGCATTCAAAAACGCCTTTGTAATTTGATAATGTTCTGTCTCTTTATAGCTCATCTTCGTATATCCATCTTCATTTAACGTATATATTTCGGCTTCCGGATACGCCATAATGATCGGCGAGTGCGTAGCGATAATAAATTGACAGCCCGCAAGCACCAATTCATGCATTCTCGCAATCATCGTCATTTGCCGGGCTGGTGATAAAGCGGCTTCCGGTTCGTCTAAAATATACAGGCTGTTCCCTTTGAATTTATGCAAAAACAGCGACATGAACGATTCACCATGCGATTGCTCATGCAGGGATATGCCGCCATAACTGCCAATTAATTTTCCATCGTCATCGAGTTTTTCAATCTCCGAAGCTACATTATAAAAGCTTTCAGCTCTCAGAAAAAAGCCGTCTTCCGGTCGAAATACACCCTTTATTACGGTCAAGTATTCATCAAGATTAGAATGCGATTGAAAGGAAGAAAAATTGAAATTTCGTGTGCCGCCTTCCGGGTTGAAGCCATAAGATGAAGCAATCGCCTCTAATATCGTCGACTTACCGCTGCCGTTTTCACCGACAAAAAACGTGACCGGCTGTGAAAAACGCAACTCCTCCAATGCTGAAACAGCCGGCAAATGAAAGGGATACGCTGAAAATGAAGGAACTTTCTCACCTTTCAATGAAATGCCTCGAATAAATAAAGCATGAAAATCGTCCAGCTTAATCCCTCCCCTTTAATGGTTATCGTCATTATACCTAAAAATTCCAAAAAGGTCTAAGAAAAACCAGCACTAGTCCTTTTGTTAGGGCACCTACTTAGGAAATGGCAGCCATCTTCATCTAATTACCATCTTAAATATGCTGAAAATCAAAAGGGGACATGCGGGAACCGAAAAGCGAAAGCAGCCCGCAAGTAAGGAACAGCGACTAAGGACGCTACGTCCGCATATCTTCGTCACTGTGACTCTCGTCCTGAGAGCCTCTGACCTGCATAAGAAGAATCGCGTAGGAAATTGTAAAATATCTGGAGTGATTTGGCTTATGACCTTGAGCTGTCAAATTCATCACTTAGCAGTCATGAATTTGACAGTTCAAGGGAGATTATCCAAGAAGAAAACTGGCTGTCCGCTGTAGCTAGACAAAATAAATACACTCCGGAAAAAGAAAAATCCTTTCTTTAAAGACACCTCTGCCTTTAAAGAAAGGATTTTTTTCATTAATTATTCGAAGTGCTTAACAATTCCTCTGCTTTTTCAAGCTGTGTATCATTCTCAAGAATTAATTCTCTCAGCTTATTCATTAAAGCAGTCGTTGTATCACCAGTCAGTACTCCATTCACTTCAAGTTCAGCATCTTTTTGGAATTGTTCAACAGCTGCTTGTGTCTTCTCATCAAATAACGAGTCGACCGTACCAGGATTGTATCCAAGTGCTTCCAGCATTTGCTCTGCAACTTTCACTTCTGTCGCATTAGAGCCTTCTCCAAGTTGTACGTCCGGCGAGATGTACGTAAGCTGAGCATATTCAGGCAGTGCTACAGCTTCGTCAGGCTGGATTCCTTTTTCGTGAATCCAATTGCCGTCAGGAGTCAGCCATTTAGCAGACGTATATTTCAAGTTAGAACCATCATTGAATTCTTGAGCTGTTTGCACTGTTCCTTTACCATAAGTTGTTTCGCCGATAACCTTAATTCCAGCAGACTCTTTAGCTGCCGCTGCAACGATTTCCGAAGCGCTTGCGCTGCCGTTATCTACTAATATAACGATTGGAACATCGATTTTATCGCTGCCATCTGCTTTATACACTTGACGATTTCCATCTGGATCTTCCACTTGGAAAATCGTTTTACCTTCAGGAACAAACATATTGGCAATATTGATTGCTTGTTCCATAATGCCGCCAGGGTTACCACGTAAATCGAGAACAAGACCTTTCATACCTTGACTGCTCATTTCCTCAAGCGCTGCTACTAATTCATCTGTTGTTGAAGTAGAGAAAGTAGTCAAATGAATTTGAGCAATTCCGTTATCCAACATTTCAGCATAGACTGTTTGGATTGGAATTGTATCCCTTACCAGTTTTACTGTAAAAGGCTCTGCGCTTCCTCGTTGAATTACGAGTGTTACAGTCGTGCCTTTCTCTCCCTTGATCAATTTAACAGCTTCTGAAGAGCTGACACCAGTCAAATCAGTACCATCTACGCTCACGATTACGTCATTGGGCTGCAGCCCTGCTTTTTCTGCCGGAGTTCCTTTAATAGGAGAAACAATGACAATTTTAGAGTTTTGCTGAGTAATTTCAGCACCGATTCCTTCGAAAGAAGACGAAATGACTTCATTAAAGCTACTCGCTTCTTCTTTATTCATAAAATCTGAATATGGGTCATCCAGCGCATCGACCATCCCGTCAATCGCTCCCTCTACAAGAGCCTCATCATCAAGATCTTTATAATACTTCTCCTGCAATATGTCATATGCTTCATATAGACGAGCAAACTCTTCCCGGTCATTTATAATTGTCGGCTGCACCTTTTCATCACCGACTAATAGCGCAGCTGCAGTTATGCCTACTGATAGAAAAACAACAAGGAATACACCCATAATGAAGTGAAACTTCTTTATTTTAAAATACTTACTTTCGTTATTATCCTGTTTATTTTCCTCTGTCATATTTTTCACCTCTTTCGCGTATATACAAGAAAAACGCTTTTCTATACCATTCGGCAATATTAAGCGATATTGATTTCAACCTAAATTTCCTTAACAATTTCGAAGTACTCTTCTAAAGTCAGCTTCTTGTCATAGATCGTTTGAGCGATGTTTGTACCGACATATCGGAAATGCCATGGTTCAAAGCTGTAACCTGTAATTTCTTCTTTCCCTTCCGGGTAGCGAAGAATAAAGCCGTATTCATGAGCATGTTCAGCCAGCCATTGTCCTTCGGCTGTATCTTTTAAACTTTCCGTTAACTCAAATTCAACAGAGCGGGCCGATATATCCATAGCCAGTCCGGTTTGATGTTCGCTTTGTCCGGGTACCGCCACAACTGACAACGCATACTCCTCGCCGCTTCTCTCTACTTCAGCGTTGAATACTTCCTCTTGGCGCACATATGAACGATAGCCTGATACAGCATAAAGTTCTATACTGTCATCATCAGCAGCTGTAAACATTTTTTCAAGAGCAACTGCCGCTTCCTGACGTAACAATGCTTTCTCTACTTCAGCATCCCCGAAGGAGTATTCAACATCAGCGCGAACCAAATCGGAAGGTATATATGTATCCGGTAAGTAATATGTTTTATTAACAAGCGCCAAAATGTTCTCATAGTTTTGGATTACATTCTTGCCGCCAACTTCCTTTACTTGATTGAAGTATTGAGCAGGTAAAGTCAATGTATTATCTGCCTGTTTTTGCGAACCTGAAATTTGCTCAGAAGAAAGTTCTGTTTCCGCCGATTGCTCTTTTTCGCTGCTCTCCTGCCCTTGGCATCCGGTCACCAACAACAAAGCGGCCAATGCAATTGTTATTTTTGTTTTTATCATATGCTTGTCTACCTCTCATCATGTTCATCTTGAGCCGCAACGATGAATAAAAAAGAATGTCCAGCTATTATCGATTTCATGTAACCGATCAGCGATAATAACATAGACATTCACACACTAAACGCCTTATTCTTTAATAGCTGCTTCTAAAGCTACTTCAATCATTTCATTGAACGTTGTTTGTCTTTCTTCTGAAGTTGTTTCTTCGCCTGTCAGAACATGGTCACTTACAGTCAGTACCGAAAGTGCCTTTCTTCCGTATTTAGCTGCTAATGTATAAAGCGCAGTCGTCTCCATTTCAATTGCAAGGATTTGGTATTGCGCCCATTTTTCCAGCTCTGAGTTATCATTGTAGAATTGGTCAGCAGTGAACACTGAACCTACCTTTACTTGCATGCCTTTCTCAGTAGCTGAGTCATATGCATTTTTTAACAATTCAAAGTCAGCAGCCGGCGCATAATCCACACCTTTAAATGTCATTCTGTTCATGCTTGAATCTGTTGAAGAAGTCATAGCAAGAATAACATCTCTAACTTTTACATCTTTTTGGATTGCTCCGCAAGTTCCCACGCGGATTAGTTTTTTCACATTATATTCTCTAATTAGTTCATTTACATAAATAGAAATAGAAGGCACTCCCATTCCTGTACCTTGTACAGAAATTTTCTTACCTTTATATGTACCAGTAAAACCAAGCATGCCGCGTACTTCATTATAGCATACTGGATTCTCTAAAAAATTCTCAGCTATGTATTTCGCACGTAACGGATCGCCCGGCAATAGTACTGTATCTGCAATTTCACCTTTTTTTGCTCCAATATGAACACTCATATGTTATAGGCCTCCTAAAAATAACTTTCCAAACAATACTATACCACACAATAGAACTATTTTTAAATTGTTAGATATTTTTTAATTAGCTCTGCTTCAAAACTGTCACACTATGTGATGAAGGATATTATTATTCTTACTAAAATATCGTTCTTCTAATCGAAAATTATTAGAAAAACCGTCACCTGTCCTTTTTCATTATGATTAAGCTACTTTAGATATACCTCAATGAAAAAGGAGACATGCGGGAACCGAAAAGCGGAAGCGGCCTGCAAGTAAGGAACATCGACTAAGGACGCTACGTCCGCATGTCTTCGCCGTTTGACCTACATCCTGTAGGCTTCATGGGAGGTGTAAGGTCTAGACATCCATCTAAGTTCAATAGTTTTAATCTTATCAATTTAAAAAACGACGAAGATTCAACCTCTCCGTCGTTCGATTATTTTGCCTTCTCAGTTAGCAAACAGAATATTTCATTTTTCACACATAAGCGAGCAAGATTTCCATTCTGCCGGCAGCACTCGATTATTCCTCTTCTTCCTCATCAATAATGCATTTATCAAGCAAGTAATCAAATGTGATATCCGCCAATTCCTCAAGCTCTTCAGTTGAAGGTACATATCCACGCTTCGTTAATTCTCTAAAGAAGAAATCCGCAATTTCCTCTGTATCAATAACAACCTCAATCTCACGCAATATGATCGCCTCCCTTAATTTACCTTTATGTGCGTTAAATCCATAATAGTACATTTTACAGAAAAGTACAATAAATGAAAAAAATACAAATTTTATGTTTTAAAGCTATTTTTCTTCTTCTTTGTCAATGACTGCGATGTAAGCCCTTTAAGCTTCAGCAAAGCCATAATCATCACTTTTTTATACTCTTCGTCGTGAAAGGTTTTATAAAGCTGGGAGTAATCATTATATAAATCCAATAAATCATCAATCAGCTGCTTCTTCTCTTTTTTCTCCTGAAGAATTTTCCGTTCTGCTTTCCGAAGCGTCTGACTGGCCTTGATTTCCTTTTTACCAGCGCTGCTCTTTAATGGATACAACAAGCCAAGCTTTTGAAAATACGCTTCTGCACTCTCTGCATCTGCCACTAATATCAGTTCGTCTTCATGTGCCTCAAGCCACTCACCGTCTGAAAGTCTGGATAACTCATAAACAATGTCTTCCCAAGCATTTTCCTTATAGCGCCATATTTCTGTCCGAAAACCGACTACTTGAAAATACTCCTCTTCATAACCGAACACTTGCACAAGGTCGCCGAAAAAATATTTATATTCAATATTGATTTGTTCCTTTTCCTGAATGATCTTGCCGTCATATTCACTAATTGGAATTAACAAGGACTCCATAAACAAGCCTTCACTATAATTCACTTCATAAACAAATGAACCTTCCAGAAATTTAATATCAGTTATTTTGCCGACAGTGCCATACTTTTTTATGACAACTGTATCACCTACTTTATATCGTGCTTTTTTATTACTCATTTCAATACATCCCCTTAAGAGAGCATTTCTTACGTTAGTATATGCGAGGTTTTTTTCGGTGTTATAAATATTGAATGTAATGGGCTTAATATCGAAATGTATCGCCATAAGTGTAAGATTGGGTTCATTGTCTATATTGAAGGATTAGTAAAAGCAAACCTGATGTTAGTTTAAAAGATTATATAAGGGGTAAGAGACTTATTAGGTGCTGAAAATATCACAGATTAAGAAAGGAGAAAAAAATGACCGTTTCATCCAGAGAAAAAACGCTTACATCAATCGAGGAACTTGGAGACAGCAAGCTGTACACAATGACTTATTATGCTGATTATCATCTTGATAGTCTCCTTGAGAGAGGTGTGAAAAGCGATTCAGATTTTTATCATTTAGTCTCCGAAAACATTGCAGGCGCCACAGTGCAAGGAAACTTCGAAGGAATCGGGTGCAGTGCTTTTACCGCGATTACAGAAGATGGAGATCATGTATATGGAAGAAACTTTGATTATTTGATGGATATGGGGATTGTTGTCATCAAAACGAAGCCAAAAGAAGGATATGCATCAACAGGAATAGCAAACCTCGGATTTGTAGATGTCGGTCAGAATGACGTTTCTAAGGAAAATTATCGTCTGTTGGCTGCTCCCTACCTCTGTATGGATGGAATGAATGAGAAAGGGCTTGCTATTAGTGTGCTGTCTTTAGATGGAATCCCCACTCGCCAAAATACCGGAAAGACAAAGATTAACACAGTTATCGCCATCCGCATGGTTTTGGATAAAGCGTCTACAGTAGATGAAGCTATAAAAATGTTATCTCAATATGATATGCAGTCCTGCGGAGACACGAAAAGCTATCATTTTCTATTACATGATCGAACCGGAGTATCTAAATTGATTGAATATGTGAATGGTGAGATGATTGTAAATACCACAAACATTGCGACAAACTTTTATGTAAGCCCGATTCAAAATGGCTTAGGCCACGGTTACGACCGCTACGACATTCTGCAACAAACTTGGAACGCATCAGGCGGTATATTATCTGAAAAGGACTGCATGACTTTATTACAGAAGGTCGCTCAGGAGCCCGGCGTAAGCCTGACCAGCGAAACTCAATGGTCCGTCGTATATAACCTGGATAAACAAAAGGCAAAAGTAGCTGTCCGAAGAAACTACAATAAATGGTTTGATATATAAGAAAAACCGGCACCGGTCCTTTTTCATTTTTGTTTTCGCTCCTTGCTACGTCTTCAATGAAAAAGGAGGCATGCGGGAGGACTAAGATGAATCACACAAGAAACCCGCCTTTGGTTTCTTGGGGGAGACAGCAAGTAATGAACATCGGCTAAAACCGTCACGTCGTGTGACAACGCCGATATGACCTACTTCCTGTAGGCCTCCGAGCATGGCAGGTGTAAGGTTAGACAGTTATCTAATTTTTAAAATATATACTTATCTATTAAGAAAAACCGGCACCGGTCCTTTTTCAGTATTCACATTCAAAAATACATACTTATCTAAAATAAAGAAGGAAGTTGATGAATTCAACTTCCTTCTTTATATGTTGTATATTGTTGCGTATTGCTCCCATACATCATCGAAAATACGCATGCTGTCTAAATAGTGCCCGTTCATTTCCAAATAGGCGCTTATTTCATGATAATCGGAGGAATGCTTTGGAAAAGTATGATCCAAAAATGCATCACTCGCAAACTTTGTGATATCGTCAATGTTTTTAGGTTGACGGAATGTTAATAAATATTGATAAAAAGACTTCACCATTAAGCCTCCATACATAATTGTTTGCTATTTAATATAGCGGAATTACATGAAAACGTCTAGTGCATGAAGCCTAATTTCTAACTCAATTAAGTTTCTATAGGGATAGATTTAACGTCGCGAATCTTTGCTGTAATACACCTCTCCTGTACGAGAAACAGTATTCCATTTCTTTCGGTTAATAAAATAGAATATTGTTCCAAGGACCATGAAAACTGCAACGCAAAACCTAAAAATGATTATATCTGCAATTATTGTTAAAAAGAGAGACAACGCATTCTTTTCTTCAAATCTGCCTCCCTGCAGTTTATATAAATATAAAGCCAGCAAATTACTTGTAATACTAATGATACTTATACACACAATATAAATTAAAATAATTATCAATGAACCAACTGAAAACTTAACAATAGCCAAATATGAAAGATAAAATAAGCTAAACATTGTAAACCCTACGCCTAAAAACGTCGTGTCTATAATGAAGAAAAATGGTAATGCACCTTTAAAAAATCGCTTAAACAAAGAGCCTGAGTATAATAAAAAACAATCCACATAAGCCTTATGCCATCTGATTCTTTGACTGAACAAATCTCTCCAGGTGGCAGGACATTCTGTATAAGCAATTGCATTTGGAATGTATACTATCCTCTTCCCTTTATTAGCCATTGCATACAATTGAAATTTAAGCGTTATATCCATGTCTTCTCCAATCGTAACCCGGTATCCCCCCAGTTCCAATAATAGAGATTTCCTAAACACACCGAAAGTTCCTGATACTACATTTAATGCATTTAAGCGAGATAAGGACGCTTTTAAAATGATGAAACCTTTCAAATAATCCATGATTTGCAATTTGATCAGCAACTTTAATTTTCTTAATTGCATTTTTCCTTTAGTGTACTCTTGACTTTGTAAGATATTAACGGTGCCGCCGCCTGCAATAACACTATCATCTGTATAGACTTCATTAACAATCGGCAATGCACCTTTGTCCAATAAAGTATCGGCATCCAACGTGACAATTAGTTCATTTGTTGCAAAATTTATACCGGCATTGAGTGCATCAGCTTTTCCTCCATTAACTTTATTTAAGACAAATACATTTGGATAAAGAGTTGATTCATATATATTCATCATCGGTTGGTGAAAAATTGTTTCCTCATAATCTTTATTGATTTCAACCAACTGCAACTTTTCTGCTAAATTGATCAACGTGTCATCAGTTGAACCATCGTTAATGAATATATATTCTAAATTGGGGTATTCAGTGAGTATGTTGTTTATGCTTTGTATTGAGGAAGTAACGGTGTTTTCTTCGTTAAAGCAAGGTACTAAAACCGATATACCTTGTTGGGAGGATTGTTTGTTAAGTTTATACTTTATCTGTTTCTTGATTGCCAGAAAGCCATTAATCATATGAAAGGCAATAAAAGTTGCACTAATCAAAATTATAATTAGAATTATCCAATGAAACACTATTTCGTCACCTCTTTCATAACTTTTAAATCCTTGATGACGAAATTTATTGGGAATTTAGTCTTTTCATTCGGTGAACCCGGCCAATTCCCGCCAATTACTAAGTTCATTATTAAATACATTGATTCATTCGGTATTCCTTCTGTTGATGTGAATATGTGTTCATCATCTACAAACCATTTGATCTCATCCTTGTTCCATTCAATGGAATATGTGTGGAAATCTTCGGGGTCAGTCAGCTGAATATTTGTATTCTCATTTTTTAATTTTTCTCCTTCTCTCCAATGATTCACATAGAACGCATAACCGTACTCTTTTCCAACCGCTTCAAAAATATCTATCTCAGGTAAATAATCCTCATCTGTAGCGGATAACCAAACAGCAGGAAATGATCCTGTTGCGTAATCTGTTTTAGCTTTAAATTCAATTTTTCCATACATTAGCTCAAACTTATTTTCTGTAGTGACTTTACCTGATGTATAATTATGATCACGGTAATCTTCATCCTTGCCGATTAAATAAAGACTATTTTCTTTTATTTCTACATTTTCCGGTCGATAATACTGTAATTCAGAGTTATAGTTGATATCCTCATCAATCAAATTCCATTTTGTTTTATCCAATTCAGAAAAATCTTCATTCCAAACTATTAACCATTTATCATCAATTAATTGTTGTTTCTCTTCTTTACTCAAATCTTCATAGAGTATAGGCTCAACGAATGACTGTTTTAATGTTTTTTTATTTTTACTGATTTCCAGATACTCAGAAACGGTCAAAACATTTAACTCACCTTGTTTTTGCTTTTCCGAAACATAGGAAACTATTTCTTCAAAAGATTTCACATCATAAAACATGTCATACTCATCAACTTCATCGCCATATTTATGAGTCATAAATAATAGTGTTGATTTATTCTCAATAGCAGCGTCAACTCTATCTTTTACCAACTCAGGATCTAAGCTGGTTACTAAATTCAGTGTTTTTGCTTCATAACTAAGCTCATAGTTTTCTCCGTCCAATACCGTTCTGGCCCAAAGAAACCCCTCTTCTTTTAAAACCTCCAGTGTTACATCATTGTAACTTCCATACGGATATAGAAACGCCTTTTCACCTCGCGTATATCCCTTATTTTTCAACCACTTTTTAGCCTCTATTATTTCTTCTCTCTGCTTTTCTTTTGATAATGTGCTCAAATCCGCGTGCGTTTTCGTGTGATTTAATAAATCCCACCCTCTGTCATACATTTCTTGTAATTGATCTTCATCTGCATAACCGGGCGTACCGACAGCTTCGCTGATAACTCCGATATTTCCTTTCAACTTATACTTGTCCAAAATCCTATACCCATCTGTATATTGAGTCTCCCATCCATCATCCATAATGAAAATTATATTTGCTGTATCCTCTTTTATATCATTTGGAAGAGAAGTAATGACTTTCTCCTTGGAGCATGCCATTATCGGCAAAAGGAATAAAAAGCATAGTAAATAATATATTATTATTTTCATAAGATTAATTTCTCCATTTTTTCTTTATACTATTTACTATGTATAAGATATGTTCCATACTCTATGTAATATCCGCTTTAACAACCATACAATTTTGGATTATTCTTTTATCATTAACATTTTTAGTATTACGATTACCCTTTATAAATCAAAAAAGAAGCTGATTTAGAGAGGGTACTCCATCAACTTCCTTCTTGTTAGCGATTAATCTATCATAGATAAACAAATAGAAAAGACAGTATAGGGCGTAATATTACGCCTCCATACTGTCTTTATGCGAAATGGTTCTTATTCCCTTAGCCCCAGCGACCGGATTTCCCCATCTCCAGCAACGCCCAAATCACATTAAACATTAACATCGCAACTGTGACCGGAACTGCATGAAGCCAACTTTTCCCATATTTTTGTTTAATGATTGCTACTGCATAGCCGCATGCAAATAATCCGCACATTGCCGCAACCAACATTATAACTAAAATAAAATACATGTTCCCTCTCCCCTTTAAGACTAATCAATACCGTATCTTGCATCTAACAAAAGAATACCACGTTGTGAATTGGATAATAATGAAACCTTTGTGAAATATTTGAATATTATTGTTCGTTTGTAATGATATATACACAAAACCCGTGAATAACTAAACAATATGTTGGTATAAATTATTATTTTCAATAAAAGAAAAGACATCATAGATACAGGAGTTTGATTACAAGTGGATAGAATGAAGAGAGAAAGACAAACAATCAGCCTCATGATCAGTCTATATTGCAAGTCAGAGCATAAGCAGAAGGAGCTTTGCGAGGAATGCAAAAAATTAAAAGATTACGCCTTTTTCCGCTTAGAAAAATGCCCTTTTCAGGAAAAAAAACCGGCATGCAAAAATTGCAAAATCCATTGCTATAAGCCGGATATGAAAAAACAAGTGAAAAAAGTTATGCGCAAAAGCGGTCCAAAGGTACTCGTACATAATCCGTATTATGCCGTCATGCATCTCATCGATAACTTTAGGAAAGCACCTGAGCTGCCAAGAAGAAGAAAAACAAACTGAGAACGTATCCGTTTAAAAAGAAATAAGCAGCCTCTATACACGAGACTGCTTATTTACTATAAAATATCCATCCAAATTTTCACTGCTGTTGCCGCAATTAATATTGCTAAAATGAATTGCAATACTTTGGTGTTCATTTTTCTGCTTATTTTCGCTCCAAGCGGTGCCGCTATGACACTGGCGATAATCATAATGAAAGCTGGCCAATAATCAACCTGCCCTGTCATCACTTTACCGACAGTACCTCCGATGGAAGAAATAAACGTGATTGCCAAACTCGTAGCAATCGTCATTCGTGTTGGAATTTTAAGGACAACGAGCATAATCGGCACCAGCAAGAATCCTCCGGCTGCCCCGACAATACCGGAACCAATACCGACAATTAAAGCTAATCCAGCAGCTAAGCCCTTATTGAACGTAATGTCCTGAAGAGGTTTATCGTCGACTTGCTTTTTCGGAATGAACATCATAACAGCTGCAATTAATGCTAGAACACCGTAGACAATGTTGACTCCTTCCTCAGATAAAAAGCCTGAACCATAGCTCCCTATAAAACTACCAACTAAGATCGCCGCTCCCATATAAACAATGAGTGACTTATTCAAATAACCGCCTTTTCGGAAGCCCCATACCCCGGCAATCGAAGCGAACAATACTTGTACAGCGCTAATACCGGAAACTTCATGGGCTGTAAATGCCGCTATTCCGAATAACTGCGGAATGTATAAAAGCATCGGATACTTAATAATTGAGCCACCAACTCCAAGCATTCCTGATACGAATGACCCGATAAAACCGATTAAAAAGATAACGATGATAAAAGTAAAATCCATGCTATGTTCCTTCTTTCGGCAAAGGGATACACGATACCCCTTACCCTATTTTTAAAATTAAGAGACAGGGGCCTCTATAAAGCTAACTTCATAGACGTCCCCTTCATCATTAAGCTTTTTGGATTAAAAATCTTAATACGCCAGCATCTTCTGTTTGTTCAACAATTGTATGGCCGCCTTTACTTGCCCAAGCTGCGAAATCATTCAATGCGCCTTTATCAGTAACAAGCACTTCCAATACTTCACCTGAGTTGATTGTATCGATTGCTTTCTTCGTTCTAACGATTGGCATTGGACAAGCTAAACCTTTTGCATCTAATGTTTTTGTAATGTTCATTTTTATATTCTCCATTTCATTGTTTAATAATGTTGTATTTTTCACGATAAAAAAGGACCGGTGACGGTTTTTCTCATTGTCTAACCTTACACCTGCCATGCTCGGAGGCCTACAGGATGTAGGTCACATCGGCGTTGCCACAGGACGTGGCGTCTTTAGCCGATGTTCATTACTTACTGCCTCCCCCAAGAAACCAAAACCGGGTTTCTCGTTCGGTTCGTCTTAGTCCTCCCGCATGGCTCCTTTTTGAACGAGGTACATCAGAGTAGCGTGATCATGTTCAAAAAGGACCGGTGACGGTTTTTTTCATTGTCTAACCTTACACCTGCCATGCTCGGTCCTAAGCCACCCCGCCCAAGAAACCAAAACCGGGTTTCTCGTTCGGTTCGTCTTAGTCCTCCCGCATGGCTCCTTTTTGAACGAGGTACATCAGAGTAGCGTGATCATGTTCAAAAAGGACCGGTGACGGTTTTTCTTTCAATTAACGTACCGCACAGCGGTTTGGACCGATTTCCATTTCTGTTTGCTGGTCATTGTCAGGCGTAATTTTACCCATATTGACATGACGGATTTCTTGATAAGCATTTGGCTGAGGAGGCAGATTTTCTGTTACGATTGAACGGAATTCTTCTTCATCTGCAATATTTAAGCCGTGGTTTTCCGCAAACAGATTACCAAGACGTTTTGCAACTGTGCCATCTTCGTTTAACTCATCAATAATCATAAAGTGAGCTGGCAATACGATTAAGTCTTCCGCTAGTTCACGGTAACGTCTATACAATGTTTCGCGCAGGTCGCCTACCCAGTCTTCTGCTAAACCAGCAAGGTCCGGACGGCCGATTGAGTCGATGAATAAAATATCACCTGTAAGCAAGTATTTTCCATCAATTACGAAAGATGTTGAACCGATTGTATGCCCCGGAGAGTATAGCGCTCCAACTTCAATTTTTGATGAACCGATTTGAACAGTCAGACCATCTTCAAGTGGTGTGTATTCAAATACCACTTCTTCAGCATCTTTAGGAGGCAAGTAATACGTTGCGCCAGTTGCTGCTGCGATGTGACGGCCACCAGAAATGTGATCAGCGTGTAAGTGCGTATCGAAAACATGTTTAATTTCAACATTTTTCTCTTTTGCAAAATTGATGAATACATCTGTGAAGCGAACAGCATCAATAATCGCCGCTTCTCCTTCTGAAATCGCCATGTATGATAAGCAACCTTTTCCTAAGCGAACGAATTGGTACAGCTCACCGCCGCCAGCCAGATCTCCGACTTTAATCGGCTCTAAATACATACTCCAAGATTTCATTCCGCCTTCTAAATAAGCAACTTCGCGTCCTTCATCCGACAGCATTTCCGCCACCATGATGGATGATCCTTCTTTCGCACAAACCACCAAAACATCTTTGTCAGTCGGGATTTTAGGCAAAATTTCTTCTACGCCATCTAATAGCTCAAAGTACGGGATATTCAAATATTCGAATTTATGTCCATCAATTTTCCAATCTGCGAATGCATCTTCATTACGTACATCTATAATGAATAGTTCTTTATTATCAATTACTTTTCTCGCTACATCTGCTGCTGTCCATTTGTTTACTGTCATTTCCTTATGCCCCCATAGGTATAATTTATTATAAATTTTTTAATAGAAGTCTAGATTATTAGAAAGTTAACGTTGGTGCTGCGTCTTTCGCAAATTCTAAGAATGTTACAGCTCCGCCTACATCAATGCCATCAACAAAATCTTCTTTTGTTAATCCCATTACATCCATTGTCATTTGGCAAGCGATGAATTTCACGCCAAGATCTTGAGCCATTTCTATTAATTGTGGAACTGCCGGTACATTAGCTTTTTCGAACCCTTCCGCTACTGCTTCTCGGCCTGCTGGCACCTGTAATCCGTGCATCCCTTGTTTATGGATCAGATTCAAACCTTCAAATGTGAAGAAAATTGTTACTTCACTGTCTGAAGCTGCTGCGGCTGTTGCGATATTGAATACTTTATATGCACTGAATAAATCTCCATTACTTGCGATAATTGCTACTTTGTTTGCCATGATTAATTTCCCCTTTATTAAACGTTTTTTGTTGTTTCGCCTGTCCATGAAGTCATTCCTGGCAAGACGTTGTATACATGCTTAAACCCTTTATTCACCAATTTTTGCGCTGCCAAGTCGCTGCGTTTGCCTGTTCGGCAAATGACGTATATTTCTTGATCTTCATCTAGTTCAGACAAACGGCTCTCTAGCTCACCCATCGGTATATTTTTGGCGCCGGCAATATGGCCAAATTGATATTCAGCTTCTTCACGTACATCTAGTATTAAACCGCCGGACTCTGCACGAGAAATAATTTCTTCATTAGATATTGTCTGTTCAAATGTTTTTTCAGTTAAAGTATCATTGCTGCATTTGCGGATATAGTGATATAAGACATCTCCATCTTCTACTGTACCGATATATTGATGGCCAACTGATTCTGCCCAAGCTGCCAAATCTGCTTTTGAACCTTTGTCAGTTGCTTGAATTTCTAAAACTTGACCATCGACTAAATTTTGCATAGTTTTTTTTGTTTTTACAATTGGCATCGGGCATGCAAGCCCTTTAGCATCCAGTTGCACATCTGATTTCATTTCATGACCTCCATACCTCAGAGGGTATAATATTTTTTAAAATTTTTTCTAGTGCCATTTAGTTGCTAAGGTTTTCTAAATGACATGCAACATCTCGATTGACTCGAGTAGTAGCGATTACATTTCATCTAGTTTCCTCCCTAATAAGCATTCATACCACCGCGAACATTTGTAACTTTTTCATAACCTAGCTTTTTTAATTGTTTACATGCTTGACTGCTGCGCATTCCGCTTTGGCAAATGACCACAATTTCTTTATCCTTCGGCAGTTTCGAGAAGTCAGAGCCGAGAGGGATGTTTTTAAATTGTTTAATGTTGCGTCCTTTATATTCTCTTTGGGTCCGGACATCAACGAATACTTTGTCACGATCATTCAAAATTGTTTTTAACTGCGCTGTTGTAATTGTGTTTACTCCTTTTGCCGATCCCATCCGCAAAAATAGGAACAATACAACAACAACTGCCAAAATTAATACTGTTTGCATAAAAACCCACCTTCTATGAACTTTTCATATAGTATGACAAACCTGTTTTTATACCCAATAGGGTATATTTATTTTAAAAATAAATAGTCGGATAGATAACTATTTCACTCGACTTTTTTAGAAAACTTACTATGTTATTTTCTATTTTCAGTATACATATAGAGGTATGTGCTGTCCATTTGTATGCTTGCCGTTTATTTTCTGTATATAGCTAACTTGCCTTGCTGTTGATTACAGACTTAATAATATACCCCTGCAGGTATAATGTCAACAAGAAAATTTCATAAAATCAAAACTTTTTAAGAAAAGCCATCGTTCGTCAGGAATGATGGCTTTCACTATAGGCAGGACAATAGTTGAGGAAAAGCTCAAAGTTTTCCCCGATGAGATCATTTGATACATACTTTAAACCTTCATGTCTAATAGATTCCGGAATACCGGAATACGCTTCGGCAATAGCGGCGATTGTATTGCTGTCTCCACCAATGGAGATCGCATTGCGGATCGCATCTTCAAGGCTCGTTGACTCCAGAAATGCGACAATCGCTTGCGGAACAGAACCTTGACAGGAATTATCAAAACAGTAATGCATGCGAATATCATCAAGCTTGAAGTCCAAGTCATAATAATTATTTTTAATATGATCCATTATTTCACCCTTATTTTTCCCCATTCTCACCAGATAGATGGCTGAAGCAACTGCTTTCGCTCCCTTAATGCCCTCCTCATGATTATGCGTCACTTCCGCAGATGCGATTGCTAACTGCTCTGCTTCCTCTAGCACGCATAGCGGAACCATTCCCATAACTTCCATACGGCTCGGAATGTGGACTGTTTAATCAAATTCTAAATGCATGACCATAACCGGCATGCGGATACTTCCGTCCGAACTTTTGCATACTGCTGACCAATTCCTTTTTAAATAGATTAATATTTTTTGAATCAATGTAAGAAAAGAGCGCTTCCGCAACTGCACAAGACATAACTGTATCGTCTGTCACACGGGAATCCGGAGTAAAAAGCGGGAAATCCTTTGTTTTAATATGACTATGTTTCGGCTCATAAATTGAACTGGCTACATCTCCGATAATAGTACCTAACATGGCAAACTGACCTCTTTCAGATTAATCTCTTTACGTTTCATTTATACACTTTTTACAGTGAGAACAATCACAACAAAAATCAATACTTCCATTTACATTTTTACAATAAATTGGTTAAATAGGAGAAAAGACGGGGCGTGAATGACATGAATAAAAAACAGCGACTCATTGCAGCAGCTATTATCATTTGTATTTTTGTTGTATTTCAATATTTCAAATTGAAACCATACTATTTTGAGCAAAGTTTTTCTGATGTAGGGAAAGCTCCTTTAGAGGACATGGATTCCGTGGATTCTTATGATTTATCAGACAGCACTTCGACCGGTGAAAGCAGTGAATCTTTTCATTACAATGAATCAGGCAAGCAGGAATTAATAACTCTTCTTAAACAAATTACAGTACTAAAAGTGCAAGGTGAACAAATCCCGGAAATAGTTCCACAGCACTCTGTAATTTTCTCCCACCCGATATATGCAAGTAAAAACTTTTGGTTTGATATCGGCAAAGACATCAAAACTGGCAAAGAGTATATAAGATATTTTGAAAGAAATGGAGAAGACAGCTATTATTATATTAAAAATGAAAATATACATATTCTTGATGAACTGGATAAAATCAGCGAAAATGAAAGCTTCATAAATGATGATCTATAATATACAATTAAAATAAAACAGCTATCCAAAAGAGAGAAATCTCTCAAAGATAGCTGTTTTATTTATAAACTCGGCAAAACCGTATACGTATTAGACTGGCCAACTCCGACTATATTAAAATAGGTTGTTTTATTGTTAGGGAATTTGACTGCGTAAGAGATTCCGCCGCCATTATCACGGATACCTGTGATTTTTACCGTACTGGGTACCGGGACACTGATTGCGGTCGCATTATTCGTTAAAATGATTTTCTCTTTGACAGGCACCCCGTCAATTAATACGGAAACTTCATCCAAGTCTTCGGCATTAAAATCCCAAATGAGCATACGTGCTTCTCCGCCGTCAGGTCCGGCACTGCTTACTTCAAAGTTTCTCGCCTCAATACTCGCATATGATTCATCCATAAAAATTTGCTCGCCGGCGCTTGTTGATGTGCTGACCCTGTTCGCAACAACTTCTTCCGCTGTCCCCTCATCCATTGAACTGGTGACGAAAAAGCTGGATGCTATTGCGATTACTAAACAGAAGATCGCAATCCACTTGATAGAGTCTTTCTGCTTTGATTGATGCGGGACTAATTCCACTTCTTGATTAGATTGTTCCGATTCCCACGATTCAATTTGTCCGGCATCGTGCTTAGTCTTTCTTTTTCTTTTTTGCATCATTTATCACCTTTACAATTTGTGTACTTTATAGCTGATTGGATATTTGTAATACCAATATGATAAGTAGGCTCTTGCTGCTGCGATGCTGATAACCGACAACGTAATCGCAATTCCCTTGCTGAACATTTGGCTGTCTGCCCATAAGTTTGCAAATAAGAGAGCTGCTTCGATGCCGACTAACATAATCAAACACATTTGGAAAAATGGGATGAGAACAGGAAATTTCTCATATAGCCATTTGAGCCTTGAATATTTGAACGATAGAAATAACATAAAGCCGACGAAGCAAGTGGCGCCCATTCCGAGCGCAGACTTCGGTGCATTGAACTTATATACATCCAACAGCACATCAAACTCCATTAACGGTCCGAAAACCACAACGATTAAAATCATCGGATAAAGTAAATAGTATAAAATCGCGCCTGCGATTGCAAAAAGTTTCCTCATGTTCAATTCCCTGCTTTCTCGAAATCTTCCGGACTGATAGTAGTCAGTTGCTCAACAGTCGGCTGACTGATTTGGCTGACACGTAAGGCATGCGCTCGAATGGCCGCCTCACAAACATTGCGGGCAAATCGACCGTTCCCTGCATTTTCAACTTTCATGCCATCTTCGAAAATAGCAAGCAATCTTTGTTCAACCCCGCTTGAAGCATGGAAGCCTTTCTTCGATAAGAAACGGAAACTGATCTGCACCAATTCCTTCGCGCTGTAATCCGGGAATTCGATAATATTCGGAAAACGGGAACGAAGACCGGCATTCGATTGTAAAAATTGCTCCATATCTTCGCTATAGCCGGCTAATACGACAATAATATTATCACGATGATCATCCATGAATTTCACAATCGTATCGATTGCTTCCTGACCGAAATCATTGGCGCTTCCCATCAACGCATACGCCTCATCAATGAATAAGACGCCGCCTAATGCACTCTCCAATACTTCTCTCGTTTTCAATGCAGTTTGTCCGACATATCCGGCAACTAAGCCAGAGCGATCGGTTTCAACAACGTGATCAAGCTTGATGACACCCAATTCTTTCAATCGTTTTGCTAAAATGCGGGCAACCATTGTTTTCCCAGTACCCGGATTTCCTTTAAAAATCATATGAAGCGATTGAGAACCTAAACTCGGCAGTGATAACTGCTTACGCATATTCTCAATTTCGACTTGAGCTGATAGAGTGCGGACAAATTGTTTAACCTCGTCCATTCCGATGACAGAATCGAGTTCATTGAGGGCATTTGTCTCCGCTTTTACAGGCTGCAGATGGAAATCTTCTACTGTCAGCACATTCAATTGTTCAATAGGTAAATCCGGATATTCGGCAATTCGTATCGACTGATTGCGAATCGCTTTCTCTATCGTATTGCGCACTAAGCGGCCATTTCCGCTATCATTTCTTCCTGGAATCTGTTTTTCCTCATAATACGGTTTTAACGCTGCACATACGGACTCTTCCAAAATAAAGCCTTTTGAATGCGCTTGAATGTCCGTCATTTGCGCCAATTGGTCCGCTGTATAATCCGGGAATTCAATATTGAGCGGAAAACGCGATGCTAATCCCGGATTTACTTTCATAAACTGCTTCATTTCTTCTGTATAACCGGCTATGATGACAACTAAGTTCTCGCGGTGATTTTCAATTAAGCGCACTAATGTATCTATCGCTTCTTTACCGAAACCGCCTTGTCCTTCATCAAGCAGCGTATATGCTTCATCAATGAATAAGACGCCGCCTAATGCACTTTCCACCACATCTGTAGTTTTCGCAGCTGTTTGCCCGACATATTCAGCAACCAGTTGCGTGCGGTCCACTTCGACTAAATGACCTTTTTTCAAGACGCCCATTTCTTTTAACATGTTTGCCAACAAGCGAGCAATTGTCGTTTTCCCCGTGCCCGGATTACCCGCAAACACCATATTTAATGTTTGTTCTTTTTTCGTATGAATACCCGCTTCTTTTCGGCGTCGGTCAGCCAGCAATTGTTTTTCCAATGTAAGTACAAAGTTCTTTACGTTATCCAAACCAATAATGCCGGAAAAAGCCTCTTCTAAACTGAACACAGCTTTCTCTCCGATGCCAAAATCACTCGCCACCAGCATATTGGTATCTTGTGCATTTGACTCGATAACTCGGACAGATTGTTTTCTAATCGCTTCTTCTAACAGATTTCGAACAAGTCGGCCGTTCCCGCTATCATTTCGGCCAGGTATTTGTCTTGCTTCAAAAAGTTCCAACAATCCTTCATACGCTTCTGGGTCTACAGTATAATCACGTTGCTTTGCTTGCAGTTCCATCATTTGAAGCATATCCTTCGGCGTGTAATCCGGGAATTCGACAATTAAAGGAAATCTTGAACGCAAACCTGGATTTGACTTCAAGAATGTTTCCATTTCATTTGTATAGCCTGCCAAAATGACAACTGTATCATCGCGGTGATCTTCCATTCCTTTCACCAAAGTATCAATCGCTTCCTGACCAAAGCTATCATGCTTCTCACGGGATAGCGTATATGCTTCGTCTATAAATAAAACGCCGCCTATCGCTTGCTTTATCGCCTCATTCGTTTTAGGCGCTGTCGAACCGACATATTGCCCTACGAGATCTTGTCTGGCAACTTCGACCAGCTGCCCTTGAGAAAGCAGCCCCATCGCTTTTAAAGTACGGGAAATCAAACGGGCTACCGTCGTTTTCCCTGTACCGGGGTTTCCGGTAAACACCATATGCAACGTCATTGGAGCTGTTTTATCGCCTTGCGCTCTTCGTTTTTCCTGAAGCTCAACAGTTTTCAGCAATTCTTGAATGAACGTTTTGACTGATTGTAGACCGATTAAACTGTTCAGCTCATTCATTACATCTTCTAATGTTTCTTCTTGAACGAGCGCTATTGATTTTAACAGAATATTTCCGTTACGACTGCTAGCTATTAAATCATTTTGTTCCATTTTGATGACTACAGCATCACCGCTTGAAAGCTCTCCTCTAGCCCGGGCATCCAGCAGCAACTCGAAAAACTCTTTTTCTACTAATTCTTCAATCGCTTCGCCATACCGTTTCGTCGGCAAAATCCGTTTCGCAAGCTCGATGAACACTTGTGGTTCAAAATCGATTGCAACTTGCGCTTGCGCATACAATCGATTCGCAGCGTTCGTCAGCTGTGCATGTAAAATGCTGCTTAGCGTATCAACGTCCAACGCAGATGTAATCGCAAAAGAACGGACTTCCCGCAACAAGGCCGGTGAAATTTTCTCAGCAATAGAAACAGGTATTTGCCGGTCGACAACTTTCCCCTTTGCATCAGCATCACTATACAACAGTAAGAAGTAATCGGACGCGTTCACAACGATGCCTTGCGATGTTCTGAAATAACCGTCTTTAAATAGTTTTGTCACATATGATAAAATCTCCGATTGCGCCTTCTCAAATCCCGAGAAGCATACGGTTCCGATTCCGTAACTGAATGCAGACGAACAATCAACGATAAAATTAGTATGGACATCGTTTTCTCCATATTGGCTTAAATCAATCATCGAAAATCGCTTATAAGGAACCAATTTTTTACGATATAAAGCATCTATCAATATCGTTAAGCTACGCTTCTTCCCTGTCCCGGCAGGCCCGGCCAAAAGGATTGTATTTTGGACTGCTCCCTTTTCTCTCGCTAGAAACGCTGTTTTAAAGCTGACGAGCAAGTCGTCAATATATCTTTCTTGAGAGATTACTTTGCGATTTAATTCAAGTTTAATTTCATCAAAAATAGCATCTAATTCTTCATTTGATTGATTCAAACTTAAATTTTTGATGCCTTTTTTCGTATCTTGAAGCACTTCTTGCATCGCACCCGTTGTTTGCGGCAAGTTATGATTGGAACCCGGCATATTAGGTGCTAACCCCGGAGAAGTTACAGCTCCTCCTTGATTCATCTGCATCGTCGCAGTTTGTTTTTGCTGATTGCCTTTAAAACCATGCGCCTTTATAAAATCAAACAATTGGACTTCCGGAAATATAATCCGCATCCATTTCTGAAAACTCATTTTCTCACCCTATCTCTGCTTTCATACTTAAGTACTAAAAGTACCAGTCTATCTTCCTATCTTATCATAAAATGTTACAAAACTTTCATTATCACCTTCTAAACTTACTTTACTAATAATGTATTTGCAGGAAAATTTTATTGCAATATAAAAGAAGATTGAGAAACCTAACTCACCCTCAATTCTCTTTATCTAACCCTCCCAAAAATTACATATTAAACAAGAAATGTTTGATATTGTAATTTTCGTTTTGAGTAGTTATATTTTATATGCAAAACTATTAGCAATGGAGGGAAAGGAAAAGTGAAAAAACTATTTATAAGTTTTGCTTTATTATCAGTTTTACTTCTTGCTGCTTGTGGCGATAGTGAAAAACAAAGTTCTTCAGGGAATACTAGTGAGAATTCCGGTAAAGTTCTTTCAAATGAAGAATTTGTTAAAATGTATTCTGATCCTGCTAAGTATAAGGGAGATAAAGTTGATTTCTATGCTCGTGTGTTTACTGAACCGGAAAAAGATGATGAAGGCACATACCTGCAAGTATACGCGGAAGATAATAGCGATAGAAACACGCTTGTCGGAATAAACGATCCTGACTTAAAAGTTAAAAACGATGATATCATACACGTTGTAGGAACAGTAAAAGATGTATTTGAAGGTGAAAATTTGATGGGCGGTACCATCGTTGCACCTTTAATCGAAGCTGAGTCTATTGAAATAACAGACTATGCTACAGCATTCGCGCCTGCTCTGAAAACAATTGAAGTTAACAAGGAAATCGATCAACACGGTTATCTACTAAAATTACAAAAAATAGAGTTAGCAGAGAATGAAACAAGATTATATGTTAATATCACTAACAACTCAGATGATGAAATTTCATTCTACACATTTAATTCAAAAGTTGTAATAGACAACAAACAGTATGAAGAAAACAGTGAATTAAGCTACAATTATCCGGAAATTCAATCAGAAATATTACCGGGAGTTTCTACAGAAGGTATTATTGTATTTGATTCTTTCCCTGAATCAGCAACAATAAAAGTGTTTTTTGAAGGTTATTCCGATAATTATGACTTAGACTTCACTCCTTTTGAATTTGAAGTAACTTATTAATGACAAAACCACCCGTTATCACGGGTGGTTTGTTATAGATTTAAAATCCTTTATATCATCATGCTTAATATAAATAAAACTAATTTTTCCACCCAAAATCAAAATAATTCCGCTTCAACAACTTCGGCTTTGCCATCAATTCCTCATAAGTGAGCGACTTCTCAATGTTTTTCGTATCAATAATAAATAAATGATTTTCAATATCCTTTGCCACCATCTCATCTTGATAGACTGCTCCACAATACTCGCAGGAGAAGGACGGAACTTCTCTAATTTCGATTGCCTTCGTTCCGTCCGGCAATTCCCAATAGACAGTATCCTTAATTTGTGCAGGTTTAGGTTGTTCGCACCAATGACAAGTTTCCATTTTAGTCGTCCCCCTTTATCGGTTGGATTGCTTTCTTTTGCTCGGCTTGGAATTTCTTCTCCTTCAGCTGATCGCGTTTTTCACGTTTGTCTTTTAAAGAGGCATGTTCCGGGTTTGTTTCGTATTGCTTTCGTTTTTGAATGCGCGGCAGGTTGTCGGGAACAAGATTCAAACGCTCATCATGAAGCAAACCGGAAATGCCGGTTTCTTTTTTAGCTGGTGCGCCGTAAATACTTTCGAAGTATTCATCCGCCAGTCCCGGCGTATAGTTTTCCGGCTCCGGATATGTCGTAATGACGCCTTCAAAATTACGAAGAACGGTCTTGGAAGGACTTTGCGACAGAATATAGTTTGGCTGCAATGCGATTTTCCCTCCACCACCAGGAGCGTCGCAGACGAAAGTTGGTACAGCATAGCCACTCGTATGCCCTCGCAAACCTTCGATGATTTCGAGTCCCTTTAAAATAGGCGCTCGGAAATGGCTGATTCCCTCTGACAGATCACATTGATAAATATAGTACGGTCGGACCCGAATCTTAACGAGGTCGTGCATCAGCCGCTTCATAATCGGAATGCTATCGTTTATACCGGCCAATATTACGGCCTGGTTGCCGACCGGGACGCCGGCATTGACAAGTTTTTCGCACGCTTCCTTTGCTTCCTTTGTAATTTCGATGCTCGTATTGAAGTGAGTATTGAGCCAGACCGGATGGTATTTTTTCAATATCTCACATAAATTATCGGTAATGCGCTGCGGGAATACGACCGGTGCCCGTGTTCCGATACGGATAATTTCAACGTGAGGAATTTCCCGCAAGTTTTTCAATATATACTCCAAAATCGTATCGTTAATAAGCAGACCGTCTCCTCCTGATAGCAGTACATCACGAACTTCAGGAGTTTCTCTGATGTAGCGAATAGCATCGTCCAGTTGTTTCTTCGGAACGCCCATGCCGATTTGCCCGGAGAAGCGCCTTCTTGTACAATAGCGACAATACATCGAGCATTGATTTGTCACTAGAAACAGCACCCTGTCCGGATAGCGGTGCGTCAAACCTGGTGTAGGCGAATCTTCATCCTCCTCAAGCGGGTCTTCCATATCGTATTTTGTTTTATACATTTCCTTTCCGATCGGTACTGATTGCATCCGAATCGGGCAACGCGGATTATCTCTGTTCATTAATGAAGCGTAATAAGGAGTTATATTTAAAGGTATTGTTTTCGTGGATATTTTGACGCCCTCTTCTTCCTCAGGCGTCAAATTAATGACTTTCTTTAAATCATCTAAAGTGCGGATTGTGTGTGTCAACTGCCATAGCCAATCATTCCATTGCTCATCAGTGATATCCTTCCAAAGCTCAATCTCTTTCCAATGTCTTTCCGGCTCATATAAAAAAGATTTCATGACATTACCTCCTCGCTTATAGAAGGTAATAATGCAAGTATCGTGCCAACTTATAGATTTTTCATTTTATATTGCAATGTTTGCCGAGGAATTTTGAGAAGTTTTGCCGCCTTCAGAACATTGCCTTCCGTCTTTGTGAGCGCCAATTGGATTAATGTTTTCTCTGTTTCCTGCAGCGCTTCCCGAAGCGGCGTTATCTCTTCAATTGGCAGCTTTCTTTTTTCCGTAAAAAACACAGGCAAATCTTCCGGCAGCAGCACCGGAGAACTTGCGACATTCATCATATGCTCGATACAATGCTTTAGCTCTCTCACGTTCCCCGGCCACGAATGAAGTTCTAACTGTTTCATTAAAGGTGCTGAGATCGTTTTAGCGTGTTGTCCGCTCGTTTTCTTGAGCTGATCGATAAAATGATATGCAAGCAAGGCAATATCATTCTTTCGTTCCCTTAAAGGAGGCAAATGAAAGCTCGACACATTCAAACGATAAAATAAATCAAGACGTAATTTTTCCTCCACTAGCGCTTGCTCGGGGTGCATATTCATAGCAGCGATGACACGCACATCTACAACATTGCTTTTCGTCGAGCCTATGCGACGAATGACCCCATCCTCAAGAACCCGTAACAATTTCGCCTGCAAACCGGGACTCATCGACTGGATTTCATCTAGAAACAATGTTCCGCCGTCAGCAAGCTCAAATAAACCTGCACGGTCGATTGCACCAGTGTAGCTGCCCTTCGCCGTGCCAAATAGTAAACTTTCAAGTAGCGTTTCCGGCAATGCAGCGCAATTTTGAGCGATAAATGGCTTCGCTCTTCTTGTCGATGCATTGTGAATACCTTGCACAAACAACTCTTTCCCTGTCCCGCTTTCCCCATAAACCAATATTGGGGACTGCGACAATGCAGCTCGCTTACCTTTAGCAATCACTTCAAGCAAATCGCTATCATCGGTCAAAATGTGTTCAAATGTATAATGCGCTCCAGTTGATTTCCTCTTTTGCTTTGTAGGGATTCTCCGGTATTCTAACTCCAGCAGACGTTCAATCAGTTTGCGGAGCTGGGTAAAGTCTTTCGCAACTTCTACCGCACCAACTAATTTATTCTTTACATAAATCGGCACCGTCGTGTTCACTGTATCAATCGTTGCTCCATGAACATTGACGTATGTTTGACTTTGATCGACAAGCGGCTTTTCGCTTTCAATCACTTGCAGCAGTGTACTGCTATCTTTTGTCAATGAAGGAAATACCTCGAGCACATGTTTGCCAATCACTTCAGAAACCTTCATACCGTCATGAGCGGCTGCAATATCATTGTAAAAAATCGTCCTGCCGTCCAAATCAATCACATGAATGCCTTCGTCGATGACCTTTAAAATTGCTTCTAAAATTTCTTTTGAAATCATTTCATTTTCCGGCACTATTTCACTTCCTTTTTAATAAAGTCTATGAAAAAGTGCCGGAAACTTGTCATCAATCGCCGGATTTTTGGCTCTTCAGTAATTTCACCCATACATTCATATCTTCAAGTCCTTCGGAAATGATGCAGTTATTGGCTAATCTACCGCGATATTTGTATTGTAGCCGGTAGAACGCAGCATTCATGCCAAACGAGCGTGAGCGGGCGATACTATATAAGCAAAAAATATGCTGACTTGCCAATTCATTTTCAAGCTCCCCCAGCAAACTTTGGATCAGTCCATATTGCCGATATTCCGGCAATGTCGCACAATCAGTAATTTCTGCATTGCTGTAATGTTTATTGATTTCGCCGCACACGGCACTGATTGCTTTTTCCCCATCAAAGTAAGCGAAAAATACATTTCCGCTCTCAATCGATTTTCGCACATAGCCCTCATCGTTCATCGGAACGGGGTACACAGTGAACACTGCGTCATACAGCTGCGCCAAGCGACCACTGTCTTCAGAACCGCATTTTTTTAGCTGCAAATGAGATGGAATCGGAGGTTTCGGCTCTTTTTTTTCGGCCGTTTTTTCCAAAATCCTCGCCAATGTCCGATCATCTTCTGCCCACGTATCGCTTTTCCGGCGCTCCGCAGTTAAATACATGCACATAAAGTACATCGTATTTCCCGAAAAATATTTATCGACCATAGCTTCCAAATTAAAGCCCTTTTCGATAAAAGCAGACAAATCCTCATTTCGTGCTTTAATAATTAGCTTTTCGCATTGCCATTCTTCCGTTTTTTGTATAGCCGCTTTAATCACTTCACGGGCATCGCCGTAAAAATCATCGACTCTTACTCTTTTATTATAGGAATCTTTTGTAATGTTCCATTTGTAATTTTCGGTATGTTCCGCATATGTTTTCGGTAAAATAGACATGCCTTTCACTCCTCCGCGTTTATTTCGCACCAGTCAATAACACTGCCTGCAATAATAACGGCAGCTGCCAGCACATCATCTATTAAAATGTATTCATCAATGTCATGAGCTTTCTCTGTAACACCCGGTCCAAACACAACGACTGGAATATTTGCAACAGTAGACAAAATACCCCCATCCGTTCCCCAAGGCGACGCTTCTATAACCGGCTCTGCTTTTTTCTCCAGTTGATAGTTTTTGCTAATTGTTCTCATAAGCGGGTGGTTTAAATCAAGCCTTCCCGGCAACCATCTTGCTCCGTACCATTCGAGTTCAACCGGTTTGCTGCGGAACCAGTCATGTGTTTCGTTCAATTCAGCTATTTGATGTTCAAGATCTTTTTGCGCTTCCTCAATCGTCTCATAAGGCGATACTCCAAATCGGCCTTCCAAAACAGTCAAATCCGGCACCGATGATGGCCAATTGCCGGTTTTACAGACACCAATATTAATCGGAATCGGTATCGGCACGTTTTTGTACAATTTATCCTTTTTCAGCTCTTTATTGCGCATCGACTCCAATTGCTTAATTGCTTGAATCACGTCATATGCCAAATCAAGGCTGCTGACTCCTTCATAACGAGTGCCGCCATGTGCCAATCTCCCTTTTATATGGAGTCGGAACCACATTGAGCCTTGCTGATACGGAAACAGCTTCATGCTTGTCGGCTCAGGAATTATAGCACCATCTGCCTTATAACCTCGCAAAACAGCGGCGAGCGTCCCTGCTCCTCCGCTTTCCTCCTCTATGACACTTTGAAAAATAACGTCTCCCTTCAATAGAATTCCAGTCTTAATAATCGCTTCCATCGCCAAAAGAAGCGCCACATTGCCACCCTTCATATCTGTCGTGCCGCGGCCGTAAATTCTTTCATTCTCTTCTACCCCGCTAAACGGAGAAACATGCCAATCTGCTTCATTTCCTTCCGGGACGACATCAATATGCCCATTCAAGATGAGTGATTTTCCGCCTCCGCTTCCTTTCAAGACAGCTACCATATTAGGATTGCCTTTAAACTGTTCACGGTCGCAATGAAAACTTGCATGAGTTTTCAGCTTCGGGTCCTCATCCAAATCCCACAAATCAATTTCAAGACCCAGTTGCCGGCACTTTTCCACAACAATCGCTTGCGTCTTGCCCTCATTGCCTCTAACGGACGGCTGCTGAACCAATTGCTGCAGCAACTGAACAGCGGCCTTCCTCTGACTGTAAATATACGTTTTTATTGTCTCTTTGACGTTCATCTCTCATCCTCCAATGACAGACACATTTTCACTAACCGCAAAACCAGCATCGGTTGCATTCCTTACATCTTCTATTGTAAATGGACTAAAATACTCTATTAAAATCAGTTTGCCATCCTCAACAGCAAATACCGCCATTTCCGTAATGATCATGCTGACACACTTTTTTGCCGTCAGCGGGAGGTCGCATTGCTTCACAATTTTCGAATGTCCATTTTTATCACAATGATTCATCGTCACAATGACGCGTTTTGCCTTAGCGGCCAGTTCCATCGCTCCGCCCATCCCGGGAACTTTTCTGCCGGGCACAATCCAATTAGCTAAATCGCCATTCGGACTGACTTGAAGAGCCCCCAATATCGTCAAATCAATTTTCCCTTTTCGGATCATCGCAAAAGCTGAGGCGCTGTCAAAGTAACAGCCCCCTGTTCGCAATGTGACAGGAAGGCCGCCTGCGTTGCACAAATTTTCATCCTCTTTTCCCGGCTCCGGCTTATCTGAAAGACCGAGTATGCCATTTTCTGCTTGAAAAAAAATCGTTTCCTTGTTTTTTATAAAATCAGGAACGAGAGACGGGATGCCGATACCAAGGTTCACAATCATGCCCTGTTGCACTTCACCAGCCGCTCGTCTCGCTATTTTTTGTCTAATGTCTGCTCCCACACCCATTTCCAATTCACTCCCTCTGATTGGACGATATAATCAACAAACACCCCCGGTGTAATAATCTCCTCCGGATGGAGCTCCCCGAGCGGTACAATATTTTCCGCTTCCACAATCGTTATGTCTCCTGCTGTCGCCACAATAGGATTTGTGTTTCTGGCGCTTTTGTCATAAATTAAATTTCCGAATTCATCAGCATATTGGGCATATACGACAGAGATGTCCGCAGTCAAAGCCGTCTCCAACAAAAAATGTTCTCCATCCACCATAACTGCTTGCTTGGATAAACGGACCGCTTCATGGTCGACACCAATATCCGATAAAAAACCTTTAATACCGGATCCTCCTGCGCGAATGCGCTCCATTAAAATGCCTTGCGGAGAAAACTCAATGTCGATTTCCCCGTCAGTCATTTGCTTACCAGCATTCGGATTGGAGCCGATGTGGGAAACAACTAATTTTGTAGCCCTCTTCGCCGTCACAAGCCTGCCGATGCCGATATCAGGGAATCCGGTGTCGTTTCCAATTAACGTCAAATCCCCGATGTTCAATTGGAGAATGAAATTAATGAGTGAAGGGGGAGTTCCAATTCCGCCAAAGCCGCCGAACATAATCGACATGCCATTATGAAAATATTGCGCCAACTCATTGATATCCACTATTTTCCCGAACGAATTTTTCATTTAGTCCCTCCTTGCGCGCTTTGTATATATTCGCTGCAAGCAGCAAGCGTCAAATCAAGTCGCTTGATCAGTTCGTGTATTTCCGAAAATGTTATTGTTAGCGGCGGAGCCACTAATACTGCATCGCCAATCACTCCATCAATGCCAGCTTGAGCCGGATAAAGCAATAAGCCATGCTGATGGGCAATTTCAACGATTGCATTGCCAAAATTAAGTTCCCGTTCCATTGGCTGCTTTGTGTGTGCGCATTGAACGAATTCAAGCCCGAGCAGTAAGCCTTTTCCACGCACATCACCAATAAAAGCATACTTCGTCTGTAGCTTTTTCAGTTCCGTTTGCAGCAGTACCCCTTTCTGTTTCACTTGCTGCATAATATTATTTTTTTCAATATAAGAAATAACCGCTAAGGAAGCTGCGCAAGACAGCGGATTAGCGCTGAATGTGTGACCGCTCATTACACTGCCGGATCCATTTAAAATCGGCTCCATCACCTTCTCGCTCACGAGTGCTGCCGCAATCGGTGTATAGCCGCCGCTCATACCTTTTCCAAGCGCAACGATATCAGGCACAATATCCCACTGCTCGCAAGCAAGCATCGTTCCGGTCCGGCCGACTCCCGTCATCACTTCATCGCTAATGAATAACACATTATTCTGCTCGCATATTTGCTTTAACTTCTGCAAATAGCCATCCGGAGCCGGAATAGCACCACCTGCAGCACCGATGACCGGTTCGCAAATAAAAGCTGCAACGTTATCTTTGCCGATTTTTCTGATCATCGACTGAAGCTCCGTCGCACAAAGCAAATTACAGCTAGGGTAAGATTGATTAAAGGGGCAACGATAGCAATAAGGCGGAGAAATAGAAGGGTAACTTTCCAACAAAGATACAAAACGGTCTCTTCTTACAGTGTGGCCGGACATAGATAATGCGCCTAGCGTGATGCCATGATAGCTCATCCATCTGGAAATGATTTGTGTTTTTTTCGGTTGCCCTTTTTCCTGCCAATACTGCAGCGCAATCTTTAATGCCGTTTCTGTTGCTTCGGAACCGCTGTTGACGAAAAAACTGTACTTCAAGCCCCGGCTTGTCAATTCATCGATTTTTAGCGCTAACTGCTCTGCCGGCTCATTCGTGAATTGCGAACGATAAACAAAGGCAACCTTCTCAAGCTGCTTGACAATCGCTTCTTTTATTTCTTCAACTCCATGACCGATATTAGCAGTAATTGCACCAGAGGAGGCATCCAAAAAATCCTTGCCGTCTTCATCATAAAGAAAAACACCCTTACCGTAATCAATCATTGAATATGTATGATGAAGCAGCGGTTTAATTAGCGAAGAAGCCATCACATCCATTCCTCCCTCACAGACTTTGCTCGGCCGATTTTTAAAAATAATAACGGAACTAATCAGGCTTATTTCATTATATGAGGCGATTGAGGCATTCTTGCTAAAATAAAGAGAATCTTTGATTAGCAGATGTCGGGGAACAAGCAAATAATAAGACCTCCTAAGGTTAGAAGGCCTCTGTTAACATTATGTAGTTATTTTCGCAACCGGCTCCTCATTAATAAAGTGGATGCTCTCATTATCGTTAAGCTTATAAACCGGCTTAATATTTCGCTCTGTTTCCCATTGATCAAAAGCTTCGCGGCGTGACTCACTATCATAATGAGGACAAAAGCTTCCCTTTAAAACTGCTAATCCCCTAAACTCTGTGAAAGAGTCGCCTTTCTTGCTATAGCAATCCTCAAACCAGCATATTGCGCCGGCGCTTACTCCACATATAATAACTCCACATTCATATGCATTACGGATTACATGATCAAACCCTGCTTGCTTCCAAATTTGCATCATGCGATAAGTATTGCCTCCACCAATATAAACAACATCGAAAGAATTGACAATTTCCTGTATGTTATCCATATGCAAATCTTCTATTGATAAATGGCTTGACTCTTCAGATTGGAATTGCTTATAAAACTTTTCAATATATTCCGGAGCATCATCGCTTGCCGTTGCAATAAAGCAAATTTTGATTGGTGATGTTTTTTGACATAACTTCAATAAAAATTGGTCGATATATGCGTTCTCTTCTTCTGAAAAACCGCTGCCGGAGATCGCGAGCAGATGACGTTCCATTAATAATCCCCCTATACAAAGAACTCTACACTCATTATACCTGGAAACAATATCCACTTGCATAAAAAAAGTGTAAAGCCATCTCAGGCTTTACACAGGTTACTCACTCATTAGCAACAACCGCCGCCGCCGCCATAACCGCCGCAGAATGATGCGCCGATGATTATCAATAGAATAAACAATACAACGATTAACGCAAAGCTTCCGCCGCCCCAACCATAACCGCCGCCATAGCCACCGCCATAGCCTGCTCCATAGCCGCAACCGCCGCCATAACCAAATCCGCCACAACCATCATATCCATATTGCATATATTTTCACTCCTCAAAAATTTCTTATTACTAACGGTACACTCATACTTTATGAAGCAGGGCTTGTGTCTGCATGTGTATTCGCCTATTTTTGTGAAAACTGCTTAGAAAAACCGTTACCGGTACTTTTTTATTTTGGATTTCACTTCAAATTTATGCTGTCTTAAGAAACAAAAAGACCTGACTGTATAACACAATCAGGTCTTCTATGTACGTTTAGTTTTTAGGAACAACTGTCATGAAGCTTGTTTCCCCTTTAATCAATGCTTCAGCCGTTGTTTTTTCCAATTTTTCGACAACATCACCAAAGTTAGTGATTACAATTGGAGTAATTGTGCTTTTCGCTTTTTCGCGAATTAAATCAAGGTCGAAAGTAACAAGTTTTTGCCCTTTTTTCACTCGGTCGCCTTCTTTTACGAACACTTCGAAGCCTTCACCTTTCATTGAAACTGTTTCTAATCCAATATGAATTAAGATTTCAATATTATTTTCAGTTTTCAATCCGATAGCATGCTTAGTCGGGAAAACTTGAATAACTTTAGCATCAACCGGTGCCACAATCTCCCCTTCAATCGGGTTAAAAGCTAAACCGTCCCCCATCATTTTCTGACTGAAAACAGGATCCGGAACTTCTTCTAACACTACTAGCTTACCTGTTGCAGGAGCAACTAAAATCTCATTCATTACAGTTTGTTCTTTATTACTAAACAGTTTCTTTAAAAACATGAAACTTCCGCCTTTCTGGATGTAAAACTAATACAACATTGTTTTTTATGTCTATTTCAGCTTTACATTCTATCATAAAATTCACAAATTTGTAAACATTTTCACATAAACTCCGTAACCCTCTTTTTTCAGCGATTCAAGCGGAATAAATCGCAAGGCTGCCGAATTGATGCAATAGCGTAATCCCTTCGGTCCGGGTCCATCTGGAAAGACATGGCCTAAATGCGAATCAGCTGTCTTGCTTCTTACCTCAGTCCGTCTCATCCCGTAACTGTCATCGAACTTCTCGACGATTTCTGCTGATACGATCGGTTTCGTGAAGCTTGGCCAACCACAGCCGGCATCGTATTTATCTAATGAAGAAAACAATGGTTCCCCGGAAACGATATCCACATAAATCCCCGGCTCCGTATGATTGTAAAACTCATTTTGGAACGGTGGTTCTGTCGCATTGTTTTGCGTCACTTCATATTGAATTTTTGTCAATCTTTTCTTCAATTCTTCCTTCATTCCTCATTCCCCCAATGTTGTTTAATAAATCCGGCTCTGCCTGAACCGACATGATATGCATTATAATGCTGAGGATTTTTTTGATAGTAATGCTGATGGTAGTCCTCGGCATCATAAAATACCGAAGCTGGCAAAATCGGCGTAACAATCTCTTTTGAAAATCTGCCGCTCGCATTCAATTGTTCCTTCGATTTTTCAGCTAATTGTTTCTGTTCTTCGTTATGATAAAAAATCGCCGTTTGGTAAGACTGCCCGCGGTCATAAAACTGTCCGCCCGCATCTGTCGGATCAATTTGCCTCCAGAAAATATCCAATAGTTGCCCGTAACTGATTACATTCGGATCAAATGTGATTTGCACAGCCTCATAGTGGCCTGTTTGCTCCGAGCAAACTTCCTTATATGTCGGATTTTCCTTTGATCCTCCCGTGTAGCCTGACACAACAGACAATACACCGTCATAGCGGTCGAACGGTTTCACCATGCACCAAAAGCACCCGCCGGCAAAAGTTGCCTTCTCAATCTTTCCGCCCATCTATACACACTCCTTTTCAATATTGTATGTATTTTCCTTCTGTGAATACCATCTTACCTGTTTTCCGGATGCGTTTCAAAAAGAAGGCTTACAGTTAGACACACACCCAAGTTATGCTGCATACATTTATTACGTAAAAAAGCGTTTAGGAAAGGAGTATCATCATGACATCAGATCGTACTGACGCCTATTTCCAAAAAGCATCCAAATACGGAATGCTGGCCGATTATTATAAATACCATAATCCCCCGTTGCATATGCATTACTATAAAAAACATTTAAACAATCTTCAAAAAGGCATGCTGGCTGAAAGAGCGGCAATGGCGCGCAGCGAAGGCGTGCAGCCGGCAAAAATCCGCATTCTCCACGCTATACCGGACGGACCTAACGTAGACGTACTTTTGAATGGAACGCGTGTGCTAAAAGATTTCCCTTACAAAAAAGTGACTGATTATTTGTCTGTACCTGAAGGGAAATACCAAGTTGATGTATACCCTACAGGAAACCATGTTTCCAGCTTGCTTAGCCGAAAAGTGAACGTCGAGAGCGGAAAATCCTATACGGTGGCAGCTGCCGGATCGGGCAATAAATTGTATTTGCAAACGTATGAAGATAAATTTAACGTTCCGAGCGGATTAACAAATGTACGCTTTATTCATTTATCGCCAAATGCCGGACCTGTCGACGTCGGAGTGAAAGGTGGAAACAATTTATTTACGAATGTCTCATTTCGCAAAGGTACCGATTACTTAAGCGTTTATCCCGCAAATGTTGACCTTGAAGTAAAAAAAGCCGGCACAAGTGATGTTGCACTTTCATTGCCGAACGTCAATCTCCTGCCAAACACCGCCTATACTGTTTACGCCATTGGCTTAGCAGGCGATGAGCCTAGTTTAGAAGCACTTATTTTAGTACCATGAGTGCCTTCCTGCCTTTTGAAAAAGAGGAGGGGCATCATCAGCCCTTTCTCTTTATTCATTCTTGAACACGACATAAAATGAAATATCATCTTCAGCCAAATTCATTCGATTCGCTTCTAGTTTCAAATTATTCGGCATTTCTATTTCCGAAAGTGCAATATATATTTGCTTATTGCCCGGATCTATAATCATCCATTCAGGAAGACTTGCCTGATTGCTGATGAAATTCAAGACATATGAAACCGGTAAACGCATTAGCCCTAACTGCATCGTTTCCTGCTTTAAGATAATATCGCCGTTTTCAAGCGTTTCAGGCTGAAAGGTCATTTTCAGCTGTATTTCCCGATTAAACACCGGAATGACCGAGTATAACTCGACAGAATCTGTTAACACCATACTGAAATCCAACGACTGAGTCGTTTTCTGTTTTTGAATCATTTGCGCAATAATTTCATTCAAACTATCCTTACTGCTCGTAACTTCAAGTGCCGGATATTCATCTTCAGTCGCCGAATTCTCCGGAAGCGGCACTTCTGACGGTATGCCAATCAACACAAATAGCGCAACTATTACTGCTAATACAATACCGGACAGTGTAAAGAAAAGTATTTTCCATATATTTCGTTCTTTTTTTTCCAACACGACCCCTCCTTTGTCCCGTGTAACCATATACTGCTACTCTGTCTCAAGGTGCTGTTCACGAGAAATCGTATTATCCTTTACAGATTGATAAATCACTTCCCCCATGCGTTCATAGCCCTTCGTATTCGGGTGAAAATAATCGCCTTCAAAAATAAGGTTTTCATCATGTTCTTCGAAAATTTCCCATATCTCGACAAAGTAAGCAGCATCATATTGTTCAACAATTCGATTACTGCGGCGATTCCATTCATCCATTAATATATCGAACTCCTGAATATCGCTAAGAAGCAGCTGAAACGGATTATATATCCCTACCAAATAAATATCAGCCTCTTCATTATACGTTCGGATGTCTTTAATAATGGCTTGGACATTTGAATCATATTTATCCATCGCTTGATAAAAATCGCCGACTTTCAGATTCAAAAAATTCTTTTTCACAACGTTCATGACGTCATTGCCACCAATTGTGACCACGACAACATCAGTTTTTTGAATACTTTCAACGATTTCCGCTTCCTTCAGCCGTTTCTTCAAGCCTGCTGAGGTTAATCCTTTTTTTCCGTATTCCTCAAAAAATACTTGATTGATACTAGGTTCTTCCATCAGCTTCTCTGAAAGAAAATATCTATATCCGCCGTTATCCGTCTCATCGCCTATCCCTTCCGTTAAAGAGTCTCCGAGCATCGTAACACGAAGATCCGCTGCGGACTCGTCCTCAACGTACAACTGTTGCTGCTCATTCTCGCCAGGTTCAAACGTCTCCTTGCCTGTAATCGGTTTTTCTTCCTCAACTTTACCTTTTGACGTCTCTGCCTGCTCTTCTTGCCCATCCGCTTTCTTCTCAGATGGCGTCACACTATCGACACGATAAAAAGAGCATGCAGACAAGAAGCAGCAAATAATAGCCAAAATTATCGCCTTCTTCAATGCTCTACACACTCCTTTCTAACTAACTTTATCATAAAACATCATACTTATTTTATGCAAAAAAGCTGTATTATTTCCCCCTTAATTTTCAATAGCTTTGCAAAATTTTAATATGTTTGATCAACTCATCCATCGGAAAATCCTTGACCCCGTCATATGACTTAACAACAACACCGTCTGGCGAAACAAGATAAAAGCTAGTTCCATGAATCACTTGATTGTTGTCTTCCGGTTTGATGGCAGATGTATGGAAGGTTTCCCTCGCCAGCTGTTCAATCGTTTCCTGTGAATAGCCTGTTAAGAAACTCCAATTGCTGTAATCTGCGCCATAATTCCCTCCATACTGTTTCAGCACTTCCGGTGTATCTACAGTCGGATCGACGCTAAAAGAAATAAGCTCGACATCTTCAATACCTTGCGCCTTCAGTTCCTTTTGCAACTTGGCCATATTGGATGTCATCGGCAAACAAACATCCACGCAATTCGTAAAAATTAAGTTCGAAACCCAAACTTTCCCCTTCAAGTCATCTAAAGAAACCATTTCGCCGTCTTGATTTTTGAATTTAAAATCACCTACCTCCCAAGATGTGCTGTCAGGAATCCCCTTGTTATTACCGCAGCTTGCTAGTAATAATGCAAACACTGCAATACCTATGTAAACACCCATTCTTTTAAGCGACCTCATTATCCCCATCTCCCTTTTCTTTGCCTAAATTATTGTGCTGCAATCATTAAGAATATGTATCCAAAAGAAAAACACCAGCAGCAATGCCGATGTTTTCTACGCCCATTCTTCCGTTTCATATTCGCCTTCCCGGCTGTCTTCAAGCCTTTTCTGACGGCGTTTATAAACGAATTTGGAAAGCGTAATGCTAATTTCATAAAGCAACAGCAACGGAATAGCCACTAAAACATCTGAAATAAAATCCGGCGGTGATAACAAAACAGCAATGACAATCAAAATGAAATATGCATATTTACGGACCTTCGCCAAAGCATAGGGATTCAGGATGCCGATTGAAGTTAAAAACATTGTAATCGCCGGCAATTCAAACAAAAATGCGAATGGAAGTGTCATATTCATCAAAAAGCGGAAATATTTTTCGGCAGTAAAGCTTGTCATAAACATGTCTCCGCCCAGCCCGATTAAAAAATTGAGCACAGTCGGAAAGATGATGAAATAGCCGAAGCATATACCAAGTATAAACAACAGGAACAATGCCGGAATGTACCGAAGCGTCGTTTTACGCTCATGCGGCAATAAACCTGGCTTTACAAACTGCCACACTTGGAAAGCAATCACCGGAATCGATGCCGAGATTGCCATCACTCCCGCAATGATAAAATACACCCATAAAATATCGGTTGGTCCAAGTATGATTAATTTCATATCCAAATCACGAACAAGCCATTGGTATATCTTCTCTACAAATAGAAAAGCCGCTATAAAAAATGCAATGAACGCAATTGCTGAAATGATGAGTCGCTTTCTCAGCTCATCCAGATGATCGACCATATTCAATTCTTTATCATTCATAATCCTCTCATGCCCTTCTTTTTCATATAGCTCTGCCAATCTAAACTCGAATAGATTGAAAGGCTAATCGTCAGCAATTCCTAGATGATGATGCATAAAAAGGCGCAAGATGGCCACATCTCACACCTTTTCACAGAATATAAAGTTAATTGATTTTCTTTTTCGGTTCTTCATCTACATCGCTTGTGAGATCACGGGCAGACTTTTTGAATTCACGGAGCGTCTGGCCGAAAGCACGTCCGATTTCAGGTAATTTCTTAGGTCCGAATATAATAAGTGCTAAAATCAAGATTAATATTAAACCGGGTATCCCGATATTTTGCAACACAAGAAACATCCCCTTTAATTATGTAGATTTATCATTCTAAGTATATTATATACTTATTTGCACATAAATGGAAAACAATTAAAGGAGTTCACATTTTTTTAATATATGCTAAATTAATAGATTGAATAAGTCTTGGTTTTTATTGACTTCTATAAATTTAAAACCGATTTTTTTCATGCGCTCGATCATGTCATTATACTCTTCAGGTCTTTTCAACTCGATGCCGACCAATGCCGGACCGGATTCTTTATTATTGTTTTTCGTATATTCAAAACGGGTAATGTCATCGTTTGGTCCAAGCACATAATCAAGAAACTCTCTTAAAGCACCGGCTCTTTGCGGAAAGTTGACGATAAAATAATGTAAAAAACCTTCGTACAATAAGGAACGTTCTTTAATTTCCTGCATACGGTCGATATCATTATTGCCGCCGCTAATGACGCACACAACTGTCTTTCCTTTAATTTGGTCTCGATACATATCAAGTGCCGCTACAGGCAATGCGCCGGCAGGCTCCACAACAATCGCATGCTCGTTATATAATTGCACAATCGTTGTACAAACTTTACCTTCGGGCACTGCCACTATATCCCGAACATGTTCACGGCATACTTCAAACGTTTGCTCTCCGACACATTTAACAGCCGCTCCATCGACAAAAGGATTAATCATATCGAGCGGCACAACTTTATTTTCCTGAAACGCAGCTTTCATGCTTTGCGCCCCTTCAGGCTCAACTCCGATACAGCTTGTTTCCGGCGAAACACTATGAAAATATGCAGACAGTCCAGCCATCAATCCACCGCCGCCAATGGATGCAAATACAAAGTCAACTTGTTCCTCGCAATCATTCAATACTTCAACAGCAACAGTCCCTTGTCCGGCCATTACGTGCTGATCGTTGAACGGATGGATAAATGCACGATTTTCTGTTTCTGCGCATTCAACTGCTTTTGCATAAGAATCATCAAATGTATCCCCTACTAAATGAACACTGATCTTATTCTGACCAAACATCTTCACTTGATTAATTTTTTGTCTTGGTGTTGTTGCCGGCATAAAAATCTTGCCTTCTATTCCCATTTGTGCACAAGCATACGCTACCCCTTGAGCATGATTGCCCGCACTCGCACAAACAATGCCATTCTTCATTTCATCTTGTGTTAAATTCTTCATCTTATAATAAGCGCCTCTTAGCTTAAATGAGCGTACATGCTGCAGGTCCTCCCGTTTTAAATACACATTGCACTCATATTTCTCTGAAAGCACCTTATTTTTTTGCAACGGTGTATGAACAACAACATCCTTCAGTTGCTGATTGGCAATTAAAATATCTTCTACCTGTAATTTCTTCTTGGCATTGGCTGTCGAGCTCATCTGTTTCCCCTCTTCCTTCAACGTAAAATCTTATAATTCGTAAATTATAACACTACCTTATAATAAATCAACTGATTTTTCTAACAATTTTGTATATTCTAAATAAAATAGAACAAAAGGTATCTTATTCTTCGTTTTAATTGAATAAAATTACCTGTCCCATACTATAATACGAAAAAAGAAAAGGAGTGTGAGCGATTGGAATTTTCTTTATGTACCCACGATTGCGCAATGCCCGTCGAAGTAACACTCGACGACGATAACGGCCGCTACACCATCCGCAAAAGCGACACAAGCGGCGAATACTTTAACACCCCGCAAGAACTGATCACCTGGATCCGACAAAACTTCCACGCCGAACAATTTTGCGACTTAAACGAATATCAAGAAATGATGAGGGTGTTACAGGAGTACCGATGAAGAGCGGTGACAGGCACCACCCGATTTCGTTCGATATATGTCGAAAAAGGCTGCACTAATCAGTGCAGCCATTCTTCATTATTATGCTGACAGTTGGTTGTTGTCTTCTGTCAGTTTTTGTTTTTCTTCTGTAATGATATTTTGAACATATTGAGTAAGTTCTTTTGATTCCATTTGCTCGTATTGTTCATGTGTGATGGCAGGTAAAATAGAAATCGTTACTTTACCCGGTTTAAGCCATCCTTTGTTTTTTTCCATGATTTTAGATGTCCCATCGATAGCAATCGGCACAATTGGTGATTTGGCATCTGTCGCTAAGCGGAGACTGCCCGCCTTAAATTCACCAACAGGGCCGCCCTTGCTGCGAGTTCCTTCCGGAAAAACTACGATAGAATGACCTTCCTTCATAATGGAAATGCCTTCACGAATTGCTTTAATTGATTGGCGGCGATCTTTACGGTCCATGAAAACACAGTTCATTACGTCCATCCATTTCCATACAACCGGAATTTTTTTCACTTCTATTTTAGATATAAAACCGAACGGCTTCTTAATATGTCCAAGCAGTACCGGAATATCAAAGTTCCCTTCATGATTTGCCACGAGTAGCACAGAGCCGGCCGGAATATTTTCTTCCCCTTTTATAATCACTTCTGTGCCTGATATTTTCACAAGTGTTTTCGCCCATTTCTTCGGAAGATTATTTTTCTTCACATCTTGCTCTTCTACCGTTTCTTGTTCATTGCTATATTTCTTCGCTTTATTTAGAAAAGGAATGCTGAATAGTAAATAGCCGAAGAAATATAAATAAAATGCAATTGTTCGCATAATGCTAGCTTACCTCCTGAAGTAATTCACAAACTCAATTATAACGAACTTTGTTATGGAAAACTAGGGTGTTCCCTGACAGGTAACCTAATCATTTTGACCATTATCATTTTATTTTTGACAATTATCATTGTCATTTTGGAAATAAATACATATAATGAACACACGGAGGTGATTTAAAAATGCGTAATCGTTTAAAAGAGTTGCGAGCTAGAGACGGCTATAATCAAACAGAACTCGCTAAATTAGCCGGGGTTTCCAGACAAACAATCAGTTTGATAGAACGGGGAGAGTACATGCCATCGATCCTAATCGCGGTAAAAATAGCACGCATTTTTAATAAAAAGGTTGAAGATGTATTTATAATTGAGGAGGAAATAAAATGAAGGCGTTTTTGAAAATTTTAATTTTTGCTTTAATTGGTGCTGTCATCGGTTTTGCAAGTGCTGCCTCTATTTCAAAAGTAGATGTATTCAAGTTTTTCAGTGACCATATCACTACAATTAGTTACTTCCTGCTTGGTCTATTCATCATTCTTATTTTATATAGTTTCGTATTAGTCTTTCAGTTTAAATCTATTGAATCCAAAAATGCACAGGGGGAAGAAGAGGATGAAAAAGATGCGCTTCTTAACAAAAAGTATTGCGATCTTTCATTAACTTACTCTGCTTCGCTAATCATCTCGATCATTAACCTAAGTATAGTTCTCATTAAGGTGGAAAATCTCGTACTGCTAATTGCTAACTTTATTTGTTTCATCAGCGCAATCATTTTCCAAAAGTTCTCTCATTCTTTGTTTATTAAATTGAATCCAAAAAGAAACATCCCTAAAATTTCTGATAAAAACTATGAAAAGAAGCTGCTGGATATTATGGATGATGGAGAAGAACAGGTGATGTTAGGCGGCTTATATAAAGCTTTCAACTTTTTGAATACAGGAATATTTTTGGCCATCTGTTTGGCAGTAGCTTATTCCTTAATCGCGAAAGAGTCGCAAATGTTTTCCATCCTGCTTCTTTGTTCCCTATTGCTGTTATCAAATGTCATTTATATGGTGACGATCCGCCAAAAAGCGTAAACCCGTAAACCGCAAAAAGCCCGAACCATCCTCGTTAAACAAAGATAATCCGGGCTTTATTTTACTCGATATAATGCTTATGCTTTCCGTTCATAAACATGATAATAATACTCATAAGGGTTTTTGTCATCAGTAATACCCTGCTCGACAGACACTTCATTCCATTCATTAAAATCAATTTCCGGGAAGAATGTGTCTCCTTCAAATTCATGATGGATGACCGTCATGTACAGCTTATCGACAACCGGCAAGAATAGCTTGTAGATTTGTTCGCCGCCGAAGATGAAGATTTCCTCTTCGCCTTTGCAAAGCTCATACACTTCTTCCACTGAATGCGCGATTTCGCAGCCTTCAGCTTGGAAGGCAGGATCTCTTGTCAAAATAATATTTCTTCTGCCGGGAAGTGGTCTTCCGATTGATTCGTAATTTTTCCGCCCTAAAATAATCGGGTGTCCCATCGTTGTTTTTTTCACATATTGCAGCTCAGCCGGCAAGCGCCAAGGCAGCTTGTTGTCCTTCCCTATCACACGGTTTACGTCCATAGCGACGATAATTGAAACGATCATAGTTATCCCCCTGTCTTAAACGGCAATCGGTGCTTTAATTAATGGATGTGGATCGTAGCCTTCGATTGTGATGTCTTCCATCTCAAAATCAAAAACAGATTTCTTATCCGGATTTAGCTTCAGCTCCGGCAATGCCTTCGGTTCACGGCTCAGTTGCAGCTTCACTTGCTCTACATGGTTGCTGTAAATATGCGCATCGCCGAATGTATGAATGAATTCACCCACTTCTAACCCGCACTCATGCGCAATTAAATGTGTCAACAGCGCATAGCTGGCAATATTGAACGGCACGCCAAGAAATACGTCTGCGCTTCTTTGGTACAACTGACAAGATAGCTTGCCTTCCTGCACATAAAATTGGAACAGCGTATGACATGGAGGCAACGCCATGCTCGGCACGTCTTCTGGGTTCCAGCCTGAAACAATCAGTCTTCTTGAATCCGGATTTGTTTTAATTGCTTCGATAACATCTTTCAGTTGATCGATTGTCTCGCCTTTTGATGTTTTCCAAGCACGCCATTGTTTGCCGTACACATTTCCTAAATCGCCGTATTTTTTAGCAAATTCATCGTCATTCAGCACTTTCTCTTTGAATACAGCCATTTGCTCATTGTATTGAGCGGCAAATGCTTCATCTTTCAAAGAGCGCAGCCCGAAGTCCGTCATGTCGGGACCTTGATATTCATCACTTTCAACCCATTTTTTAAACGCCCATTCGTTCCAAATATTATTGTTGTGCTGCAGCAAGTATTTAATATTTGTATCACCTTTAATGAACCAAAGCAGTTCGCTGGCAATTAAGCGGAACAATGTTCTTTTTGTCGTTAATAAAGGGAAGCCTTTTTGCAGATCAAAACGCATTTGATAACCAAAAGTTGATATCGTCCCCGTGCCTGTTCGATCTTCTTTATATAGGCCATTTTGCAAAACGTGCTCGCATAAATCTAAATATTGTTTCAATGAAATGACACCTCTATAATAAATGTTATTGTTATATTGTAACCTTGAGTTAGGAGGAAGACAACGATGAAATGGAATGTGAACGAAAATGATACCTTGTATGCAATTTTCCTTACATTACCTAAAACCGAAACAATCACAATCGGTGCATTAGGGACTTTCACCTTTGAAAAAGGGGATTACGTCTATATCGGCAGCGCCAAGAAAAACATTGTCTCAAGAGTGGAACGGCATGCAAAAATCGAGAAGCCGAAAAGATGGCATCTCGATTATTTTCGCCCATATTGCGAAGTAACAGCGGTACAATCATTTCCGGAGGGTAACGGCGAATGTGCTCTCGCCGCTTCTTTTGCTGAAAAAGGAACCATTCCAATCAATAAATTTGGCGCTTCTGACTGCCGTTGCCGCGGACATTTGGTTTTCATAAAATAAAAGCACCTTCTTGTAAATTGCACATACACTATTATTAGAATGAATATAGGTGAGTGCAAATGAAACCAAACAAATACACGTACTATTTGCAGGAGTTGCAGGATGTGCAGCTCGTTATGAATACCCGTATTTTCATTTACTTAGATCTCTTACTTTTATCTTGTTTTTTATTTTTTATTTTGTATGCGCAAACATATCAATGGAATCATGCTTTTATGATATCCTTTTGCTTTCTCGTTGCTACAACTGCCGTCTTCACTTTGTTGTGCTTCTTGGAAGGTGAAAACACTGATTCGGAAAACAAACTGAAAAAGGACTGAAATCACCACAAATGATTTCAGTCCTTTTTCATAATAACAATGCCGTACCTTAAATAGGCTCATCTCTTTTTTCCGGAATTTTTATTGCTTCCACGATCTATGAAAAGCAACGCTATTACGCCGACCAGTGAAATTAAGTAGACATATGGAGACATTTGAAAGGCATTATACAGAACAGGACCGGCTAAACATAAAAGAGCGGCAGCGATTCTGTATGTCATTTGATATTTCATGCCATCCCTCCTGGCTAAACTAAATCACAGAAGCCTTCGTTCCCCAATGAGGCGGTGTATTTTTATCCCAGTAAATGCTGCCTAATGAATGGTGGGCAACAAATTGATCAGCTGCTGTATGGTAATGAAAGTTGAACCAATGGCCTTCCTGAGGCACATTTTCACGGCGTACGTGGAATAAGATCAAATTTTTGTTCGTGTTGTTGTTATATATATTAAAGATTTTTTCTCCTAGGCCGTTTGACGGATTTTCAGTAATAGAAATATAGGGAATCTCTGCGTCTGGACATTCGCTAATATAGGCTGCGATCGCTTCCTCGATTTTCGGAAGAATGATGCTATTAAACTCATCTTCTATGCGCGGACCAATTCGATCGCCGAATTTTATGTAGCTGTTTTGCTCTGCTTTTTCAGATAAAATTTCTAAGAGCCGTGTCCGCTCATCTATTTCTTCTGTTTCATATTCTGATTGTATATAAACGGTCGGTGCCGATATCACATCTGCTGCGGCAGCCGCATTTTCATGAGCATTTTCGCCATCGGGTTTAGCTGCATTTGCTTCATCAAACCAATGAAAATCGTTTGGCGAAACTAACCCTAATGTCATAATCGATAAAAGAACGACGACACTTTTCTTCATCCATAAAGGCATTTTCATATATCCAAACCCTCTCACATATCTATTAGTATTACTATACACCTTATCTATTAATTACGAAAGAATTCACCAGAGGTTTCATATTTTTCTAAACATTTGGATACAATATAGAAAAACTGTTACCGGTCCTTTTTCATTTTTGAATTCGCCTCATGAATTCACATCAATGAAAAAGGAGCCATGCGGGAACCGAAATGCGGAAGCGGCCTGCAAGTAAGGAACAGCGACTAAGGACGCTACGTCCTGTAGCAACGTCGCTGTGACTCTCGTCCTGAGAGCCCCCGACCAGCATAAGATGAATCATGCAGGAAATTGACAAATTTCCAGAGTGATTTGGCTTATGACCTCGAGGGGCTGGCCGCTGAAGCTAGACAAGGACTAAGAAAGGAACATCGGTGAGCGCCACGACGCATGTCTTCGCCGATGTGACCTACATCCTGTAGGCCTCATGGCAGGTATAAAGTTAGACAGCTACCATCGTTTAAAATTTCTACTATCTTAAGAAGTTAGAAAAACCGTTACCAGTTCGCTTTAAAAAGAAAGGAGGAGTGAAATGAGCTTTGAAGATTTGTCCGTGATGTTAGTAAGTATCGTCATGATTGGCTATTTCATTAATTTATGCGTAAATGATTAATTATACATAAAAAACTCTATCCGCTTTTGGAGGATAGAGTTTCTTATTGATTAGACGTTGATGACGCCGAAATGAAATTTTGCTGTTTTGCGTATTTGCTGCTCGAAACCTAAAAGCTGAAAACGTTCACTGCGAAAATGGTCCTTTAGCACAATTTTTTTGCGCGCAACTCGTTTCGCTTCTTCAATAGTTCCCATTAAAATTGTTTCGTGATTAGTATGTTGAGCCATTGCTTGCAATGCATTCGATTCCGTAATGCTCTCTTCGAACATCGGGTCGAAATAGACAACATCAATGCTTTTGTCCGGCATGCGCTTTAAGACTTCGTAATGATTGCCGTTTATAACATCGACTCGTCGCATCGCAGCGTCAATCAACGAATTTTGACTTTCCCAGCTTCGCAAACCTTCCTTCACGATGTAAGCAAGGATTGTACTGCTCTCAACGCCCATCACCTTGCCACTTTCTCCAACTACAAGGCTTGCGATAATGCTGTCCGAACCATAGCCTAAAGTGCAATCAAGGAAACTGTCCCCTTCCTGAAGGCCGCTTATTTCTATTAGAGGATCATGCTCCTCTTTCAGAAGCCGCTTGGCGCGGATCATTGCGACATTCGGGTGGAAAAAGTAAGGCTCAGTAGCTCCTCTTTTGTGCAATTCAATCCCTGTCTTACCGACAACGACAACATTGTCATCGAGCCCAAACATTTTAGCGATTGATTGCTTGTTCCGCTTCACATACGGGATGCCTAAATCAGTAGCGGTTTGTTTCGCTAGTTCTATATACTCCTGATTTGTTCTTCCTGCTGTTGTAACAATCATGTAATCAGGCGCTTATGCCATTTTAGAGAATCCTTGCTCAATGTTAGCAACGATTTCTTCGACTGTGTGATCTTCAATTTCTTCACGAGGGATGAAGTGGATGCACTCTTTCCCTTTAAATAATGCCATTGATGGTGAAGAAGGCGCAAAGTCTTGCAAATAGCTTCTCATTGTCGCAGTCGCTTCTTTATCTTGTCCTGCAAAAACCGTTACAGCTTTCACATCCGCTTTTGCAGCAGCAGAAGTCGCCGCCGGACGAGCTAGGCCAGCCGCACAACCGCATACAGAATTGATGACAACGAATGTGTAACCTTCTGCGTTTTCCATATAGTTTTCTACTTCTTCGCCAGTAGTCAATTCAGCGAAACCGGCATTCGTTAATTCTTGTCTCATTGGCATAGCCACTTGTCTCATGTATTCTTCATATGCGTTCATAATTTTTTTCACTCCAATTTTTATTGTTCGGCCACTATTTCAGAAAGATATTCCCAGCGCTCCATTAAGTGCTCCAACTTTTCGTTCATAGCTGTTTGCTCTTCCATAAGCGCCTGGCCTTTTGTAAAATCACTGCCGATTTTCTCAAGCTCTTCATCAATTTGCTTTAAGCGTTCTTCCGCTTTTTCGATGTCTGATTCGATTGTTTCCCATTCACGCTTCTCATTATACGACAGACGACGTTTCTTTTCCTTTTCCTGAACCGGTGCCGCTGCTTTTCCGACAACCATTTTTGGCGTACTCTCCTGCTCCTGTACCTCTAAGAAGTCACTGTAAGAACCGTAATACGATTCAATGACACCGTTTCCTTTAAAGTTAAGAAGCTCTGTCGCGACTTTATCAAGGAAATAACGGTCATGTGATACAGTAACAACAACGCCGGAGAAGCTTTCCAAGAAATCTTCAAGTACCGTCAACGTTTGCGTATCCAAATCGTTTGTCGGCTCATCCAGCAACAACACATTCGGCGAGGACATTAAAATACGAAGCAAATACAGACGTCGTCTTTCTCCGCCCGACAGCTTGTATATCGGTGTACCATGCGTATGCATCGGGAACAAAAATTTCTCAAGCATTTGAGATGCGGAAATGTAACTTCCGTCTTTTAATTGAATTGCTTCAGCTTCTTCACGGATGTATTCAATCATGCGCAGCTTTTCATTCATATCTTCATTTTCCTGCGTATAGAAACCGATCTTTACAGTCGTTCCCCGATCAAGCTCGCCGCTGTCAACGTTTTCTCTCGCAGCCAAAATACGAAGCAATGTAGACTTCCCTGTTCCGTTATTGCCGACGATGCCGATGCGGTCACCGCGCTTAAACAATCTTGAAAAATCACGAAGAATGACTTTATCTCCGTAGAATTTAGAGATTTCTTTACACTCGATTACTTTTCTTCCAAGACGGGAACCAGCTAAATCCATCTCAACATTTTCTTTATTATTATTTTTGCCTACTTCGCCCTCAAGCTGCTCGAAACGCTGAATACGCGCCTTTTGCTTAGTTGTGCGGGCTTTAGCGCCTTTACGCATCCAAGCTAATTCGTTCTTGAACAAACTTTGCTTCTTCGCCATTGTTGTTACTTCATTTTCTTCTCGAATCGATTTTCCTTCGATGAAATTCTCATAATTTCCTTGGTACTCATATAAGGAACCTTGGTCGAGCTCCCAAATTTTTGTTGATATGTTGTCCAGGAAGTAACGGTCATGGGTTACGAAAAGTACTGCATACGGGTATTTATTAATATATTCCTCAAGCCACTTTATACTGCTTGCGTCCAAATGGTTGGTCGGCTCATCCAAAATCAGCAAATCCGATTGTTCAATAAGAGCTTTTGCCAAGGCAGCACGCTTTTTCTGTCCCCCGGAAAGCTGGCCAAGCACTGCATTTGTGTCCGGCAAGTTCAGTTTATTCAAAATCACTTTCGCTTCAGCATTGCGGTCCCAGCCGTTTTCTTCATCCATTCTTTGCTGAAGTTTCAGCACTTTATCTTGGAATGCGGCATTTTCAGGCTGCTCCTGTAGCTGCTTCAGAGCGTGTTCATATTCTCGTATTAAAGAAAATAACGGCGTTTCACTGGCAAACAAGTAATCCATAACCGTCACATTCTCATCATATTCCGGATCTTGCGCCAAGTATGAAATACTGTAATCTTTCGGATGGTCAATTGTTCCTTGATCACAATCTTCAAGGCCGGCAATCAGCTTCATCAATGTTGATTTTCCACAGCCGTTTACACCGATGATTCCGATTCGATCTCCCTCTGTAATGGAAAAAGAAATTTGGCGCCAAAGCGTTTTTTCTGCCATTTCCTTAGTCACATTTTCTGCTGTAAGTATTTTCATTGTAATTATATCTTCTCCTTAAACCAACTGATTCCTAATGTATTGCCGCCGACATGAACGCCGATTGCCGTCCCTAACGGATACACATGCAAGCGCAAATCCGGGTAGAGCTGTTCAATCTTTTCAATCCACTTATCGGCCTGCGTCCTGAATCGGCCATATAAAATCATGCAATCAGAAATATTATAGTTCTCAACCGCGACCTTTAATTTTGCAAAAATGACTTTTTCAGCATGCAGATCATTCCTTGCAATATCGGGGATTTCCAGCTTCCCCTTTACGACCGCGATAATTGGTTTGATTTTCAAAAAACTGCCTATATAGTATTTAACGGAGCTTAATCTCCCGCTCTTATGAAGCTGTTCGAGACTGCCAATCAGCACGTATGCCTCGTTGCTGTCCCGATAGATAGCTGCCTGCTCCAGTATTTCATCATGGTTGCGGCCGCTTTCATATAAAGTCATTGCCTTTTTCATTATATATGTCAACGGATAAGACAACAACATTGTATCAAAAGTATGTACAGGGATTTTGACTAATTGCGACGCCTGCTTGCTCGATGAAACGGTTCCACTCAATTGCTCAGAAACTAAGAAGGCATAAATACGCTCATAGCCCTCGCTCTCAAGCTTCTCATACAGTTGCTTAAACTGTCCGACTGACGGCTGAGACGTCGTGACAACAGCGCCGCGTTCGCTCATTGCCTGAAACATTTCTTCATTGGTAATATCGACGCCATCCGAGTAACTTTTTCCTTCCATATGGAGTTGGATTGGCACAATATAGATATGTTCATTTTGCTGTAATTCTACATCTAAAACACCTGTGCTATCTGTTACCCACGCTACTTTCTCTCGCATAAATTATTTCACTCCGTTCGAAAATAATTTCTTTGATGCGGCCGAATGTCAGGCAAAGCTAGCAGGTAACTGCACACCATTTTCCTTTATTAATACTACATTATTACTGCACGCCACGTTTATGTATTTGAATTGTATTATAAATCTTTTTTTATCACAATTAATATTCGTTGAAAAAGAAAAACCGTTACCGATCCTTTTCATTCTTGATTCCATTCCATTGATTTCACTTCAATGAAAAGGAGCTATGCGGCAGTATTAAGACTAAGAAAACCGGTTATGGTTTCTTGGGTGAGGCAGCAAGTAATGAACATCGGCTAAAACCGTCACGTCGTGTGACAACGCCGATATGACCTACTTCCTGTAGGCCTCCGAGCATGGCAGGTATATGGTTAGACAGCTATCCAAGTTCAAAAATTTACGTCAATCGACAAATTGCGGGTGGTGACAGGCACCGAAAAAATGAACAAAAAAAAAACATGAGCATAACCCATGTTTTTTGTTAAAGCAGCTTTGCTATATCTTGTTCCAAATCAGTCGGTTTTGTTTGTGGCGAGTAGCGTTTAACGATGTTTCCTTGTTTGTCGATGAGAAATTTTGTGAAGTTCCATTTTACTGCTTTCGATCCCAATACTCCAGGCGCTTCTTTCGTTAAGTAGCGGAATAGAGGATGGGCGTTAGCTCCGTTGACATCGACCTTTGAAAACATCGGGAAGGTTACGCCATAGTTCAAACGGCAAAAGCCTTCAATTTCCAAGTCATCGCCCGGTTCCTGCATCATAAATTGATTGCAAGGAAATCCCAGGATGACTAAACCGTCTTCCTTATGACGCTCATACATTGCCTGAAGCTGCTCGTATTGTGGCGTAAAGCCGCATTTGCTCGCTGTATTGACAATTAAGACAACTTGATTTTGAAATTGTCGCAAAGAAATTGTTTCCCCGTTTAAAAGCTTCGCTTCGTAGTCATAGATGGTCATTTCTCTTCACCTCAAATATAACGAATCAAGGAGCTTTATTAGCTCCTTGTCTTCTATAATGAAAGCAATCACACCACTTTCACCTGCTACCTCTATTGTACGAAAAATTCTTTCGTGTAACAAATATCACACTTTGAAATTATTTACATTTTCCTTTTTTCCTCATCCAGCTTTCTCAAAGACTGAATGGCGAAATCAACTAACTCATACAAATCATCCGCCTGCTCTTCCCTTACCGGACGTTTAAAGGAAACCGTCAATTTATTCAATAGATGTTCAAATACTTGATTACGATAATGCTTCGTAATTGATGTCAAAATCTCACGTTCATTTCCCCAAATATGCTGTAACGCTTTCGCCAAAGCATTAGCATGTTCTTCCTTGCTTTCATCTTTTTCTTCATATTGAAAGTACACTTGAATATCGGCGGCGGCAAGATTGTCATTATGAAATAAAATTTCATCCGCTAAGTTTTTCAATGAGGCCTTGATTTGGATACCTCCGATAAGCCCGCTCGACTCAGGGAGCGAAAACTGCATCTCAAACGTTCTTGACAGGATCGCTAAATCAACGAGCTCAGAACGATTGATGACTTTAATGTCCCCGGTAAAGTCAGCATCGTACAGAGAGCCTTCAATGATAATTTTAAAATTCTCATAGGCGGTAGGGTCAAATGTCATCATTTCTTAAAACAGACCAATGGCCTCTCCTTTTTCATTTATGTCCATTTTCAATGCGGCAGGTGACTTCGGCAATCCCGGCATTGTCATCACATCGCCTGTCAAAGCAACGATAAAGCCTGCCCCGATACAAGGTTTCAATTCACGTACCGTAATCATGAAGTTCTCCGGCTTCCCTAACTTCGACGGATCATCCGATAAAGAGTATTGCGTTTTCGCCATACATACCGGTAAGTTGCTCCAGCCGTGCTTCTCAATTTCCTGAAGCTGTCTCTTTACTTTCGTTGAAAAATCCACGCCCATCGCACCGTAAATCTTTTGGGCAATATTGATAATTTTCGTTTCAACAGAGTCTTCCAAGTCGTATAAGTAACGGAACTGCAGGTCGTTTTCCTCAATGACAGAAATAAGCTTTTTAGCTAATGCCAAACCGCCTTCTCCGCCTTTTTCCCATACCTCCGTCAGTTCATAAGCAATATCGTATTGCTTACACAGCTCATCGAATAAAGCAATTTCCGCATCGCTGTCTGTAACAAAGCGGTTTAATGCTACAACAAATGGCAATCCGAATTCAGAAATATTCTCACAATGCTTTTGCAGATTTTCGAAGCCGGCACGCAATGCATTGAGATTTTCTTCCGCCAGTTCATTTTTTGCCACACCACCGTGCATTTTCAATGCGCGAATTGTCGCTACAATAACAACAGCATCCGGTTTCAATTCCGCGCTTCTTGATTTAATGTGAAGGAATTTTTCCGCGCCAAGATCGGCTCCGAATCCTGCTTCTGTTACAACATAATCGCCAAGCTTCAAGGCCATTTTCGTCGCCAAAACGCTGTTGCATCCATGAGCGATATTCGCAAACGGACCGCCGTGAACGAATGCCGGCGTATGCTCAATTGTTTGCACTAAGTTCGGACAGATCGCATCCTTCAGCAATAACGCAAGCGCGCCTTCCACTTCAAGATTTGCCACTGTCACAGGCTGTTTATCATATGTATAGCCAATCACAATTCTCGCAAGACGTTTTTTCAAGTCCTCCAGGCTGGTTGCCAAGCATAAAATCGCCATAATTTCAGAAGCGACAGTAATATCAAAGCCATCCTCGCGCGGAACACCTTGCACCGGACCTCCCAGACCAATGATTACTTTGCGTAGAGCACGATCATTTAAATCAACGACACGCTTCCAAACAATTCTTCGCTGATCAATATTAAGAGCATTACCTTGATGTATGTGGTTATCTATAATCGCAGCAAGCGCATTGTTTGCTGTCGTAATCGCATGCAGGTCGCCTGTGAAATGAAGGTTGATATCATCCATCGGCAACACTTGCGCATATCCGCCGCCGCAAGCTCCGCCTTTAATGCCCATTACCGGCCCTAAAGATGGCTCCCTCATCGCAATAACCGCTTTTTCGCCAAGCTGTTTTAATGCATCGCCCAAGCCGACTGTCACAGTCGATTTGCCTTCACCTGCACTAGTAGGATTAATAGCTGTCACTAAAATAAGCTTGCCGTCTTGCTGTTCTTTCAGATTGTCAAGCACATTCAATGACACTTTCGCTTTATACTTCCCATATAAATCATAATCTTCCTCTGTAAGCTGCAAGCTTTCCGCAATTTGACTGATGTGCTTCATTGTAGACTTATTAGCAATTTCCAAATCACTTTTATACTTTTTCGAAGTTGAAACGCTCACTTAAAAATCCTCCTAGATTACATACATATTTGGTTTTGCACCATCATTGTAACACGACAAACATCGACAAAAAGAGAAAAAATAAACATTTAAATAATCTAAAAATTTAAATAAATTAATCTTTTTATATTGTCACTTGCTTCTACCTTTCTTTATAATGGCTATAATGCATAAGCAGCTATTCGAAAACCGTCACCAGTCCTTTTTCAGTGAATCTGCCACTTCAATGAAAAAGGAGCCATGCGGGAACCGAAAAGCGGAAGCGACCCGCAAGTAAGGAACAGCGACTAAGGACGCTACGTACGCATATATTCGCCGATATGACCTACATCCTGTAGGTCTCCGAGCATGGCTGGTGTAATGTTAGACAGCTTTCCAAGCACAAAAATTATACTTATCTTTTCAAAAAACAAGGGGGGCAAAGCAGTGCCGATTAAAATACCGAAGCAATTGCCAGCAAGAGATATACTAGAGAAAGAAAACATTTTCGTCATGGATGAAGAACGGGCGAATACACAAGATATTCGACCTTTAAATATTTTAATTGTCAATTTGATGCCCGAAAAAGAGAAAACGGAAGCTCAATTGCTTCGCCTATTAGGCAATACGCCTTTGCAGGTCAACATCACATTTTTAAAAATGGAAACACATGAATCGAAAAATACGAGCAAGTACCATCTTAACCAGTTTTACTTAACATTCGATGAGGTGAAGGAAAAGAAATATGACGGCATGATTATCACAGGCGCACCGGTAGAAAAGTTAGAATTTTCTGAAGTGACGTATTGGGACGAACTGAGCAAAATCATGAACTGGTCAAAAACGCACGTCACGTCTTCTATGCATATTTGCTGGGGAGCACAAGCTGCTCTTTTCCATCATTACGATATCGGAAAATTTGAGCTGTCAAAAAAATGTTCCGGTGTTTATGAACATACATTACTGAACAATACTGAAAAATTGGTGCGAGGCTTTGATGATATTTTTCACGCACCACACTCAAGGTATACAGATGTAAGCATAGAAGCGATTGAGAACCATCCGGATTTGCTAACTCTCGCTATTTCCGATGACGCAGGAGCTTACTTGATTTGCTCCAAAGACGGCAGGCATATAATGATCACCGGCCATCCGGAATATGAATCATGTACGCTGCAGCAGGAATATGCACGTGACATTCAGAAAGGACTTTCAATCGCGGTTCCGGAAAACTATTTCCCTGGCGACAACCCTGAGAAGAAACCGCCGCACAAATGGCGCAGTCACGCCAACCTGCTCTTCTCTAACTGGCTCAATTATTACGTATACCAAGAAACGCCGTACAAGTGGTCTTGAAAGCGTAAGGCGCTAGTAAAAGTATAAGAAAAACCAGCACCGGTCCTTTTTGGTGAAACGGATAATTTAGACTTGACAGAAAACTTGAGGAGATTACCTTTTTACTGTATGTCACAAATCAAAAAGGAGACATGCGGGAACCGAAATGCAGAAGCGGCCCGCAAGTAAGAACAGCGACTAAGAGCGCTACCTCCGCATATCTTCGTCGCTGTGACTCTCATCATGAGAGCCCCGCCCAAGAAACCCGCCTTTGGTTTCTTGGGGGAGACAGTAAAAGGAACATCGGCTAAGTGCGCCATGTCCGCATGTCTTCGCCGATATGACCAACATCCTGTAGGCCTCCGAGCATGGCAGGTATAAGGTTAGACAGCCATCTGAGTGCAAAAATATATTCTTTCCTATAAAAAAACTAGCTAGAGCATCTCTAGCTAGTTTTTTATTCTTCTTTCAGTTTTTCATTTTCTTTTTGTATTTCACGCAGTTTCTCAATGCGTGTTTTATCTTCTTCAAAGTATTGAACTACATCCCCGATTCGATCAATCGAATCCCAGCTTAAATGATGCTCAATTCCTTCTACATCATTATATATGTTTTCATCTTTCACTCCGATGATTTTAAGCAAAGACTCCAACAGCTCGTGCCTGTATACGAGACGTTTCCCTATTTTTTTCCCTTTAGCTGTCAAAATAAGACCGCGATACTTTTCATAAATTAAATATTCTTCATGATCGAGTTTTTGAACCATTTTCGTTACAGAGGAGGGATGAACATTCAAGTTTTCCGCTATGTCCGAGACACGCGCGTACCCTTTTTCATCGATTAAAATATAAATCTGTTCAATATAATCTTCCATACTCGGTGTAGCCATCCTAAGTCCTCCCATAAAAAAGCATTACATAAAAAGTGTACTATACATTTCAACGCTTCACAAGAAATGATGTCAATTGCATATCTGTCTCCATTTTATCAAACTTTTCCTGCTTGTCGCATACTGTAAGTTTTCTAAACTGACAATATGGAGAAATACATTGTATAATGCAGTAGAAAGTGGCTGGTTAAAACTATAATCATGCATTCAATATACATAACTTATACATGGAGGGAAACAATATGAAACTTGTTGGAATATCCGGCGCACTAATCGGCGCCAAAACAGCGATTGCTGTCAATGAAGTATTACAAGCTGCCAAAGCTGCAAATCCGGAAATTGAAATCGAGCTAATCGATTTAAGAGATTATAACGTTGAATTCGTAATCGGCAAGCCGCTATCAGAATACAATAAAGACACTCAAAAAGTTGTTAACACAATTATCAATGCAGACTTCTATGTATTCGGTACACCTGTATACCAAGGGTCAATTTCAGGACCGCTAAAAAATCTGTTCGATCACCTGCCTACAACAGCATTGCAATCAAAAGTTACCGGCATGATTGTAACTGCCGGCTCTCCGATGCACTACTTAGTCGGCGATACTCAGCTTAAACCGATTCTTTCATTCTTTAAAGCGCTTGTAGCGACGAAAAATGTATTCGTTCATAACAGCTGCTTCAATAAAGAAAACGTCATCGTGGAAGAAGATGCTGTAGAACGCATTAACGCACTTGCTCAAGAACTGGTGGAAATGCAAACAAAGCTAAAAGCATAAAGGAAAAACCGTTACCGGCCCTTTATCATTTTGATTTTGCTCTTTAAGCTTTCTTCAATAGAAATGGAGCCATAAAAAAACGAAGAAAATGCCCTGATATGCTCCCCAATAGGTAGACAGATAAAAAAACAAAAATCTGTTTACCTGTTGGGGGGTATTTTTTATGGCGCGAAGTAAGCATACAGTTGAACAAAAATTAACCGTTCTCCAACTGCTAGAGGATGGAGAATATACATTAGAAGAAATTTGTAGAATACA
>NZ_JACXSI010000046.1 GCF_014712675.1 Peribacillus faecalis
ATATATAGGATTATCGAAAGTTGTCCATAGAGCCCTTTCAAACAAAAGACTAAAGCAGAGGGGAATCCCCTCTGCTTTAGAACGTTATCTAAAAGTACATACTGCGATATAGATTGAAACGCTGTATACGTGACCCGTACGTACAGTGTTGTGAGAGGGGCGAAAATAAATTATTTATTTTCCCTCTACTCGATTTTTTCAAGAAAAAAATATAATTTTGAACGCGGATAGCTGTCTAACCTTACACCTGCCATGCTCGGGCCTAAGCCGCATGTCTCCTTCTTCATTGAAGTGAAATCGAGGAGCATAATCAAAAATGAAAAAGGACCGGTGACGGTTTTTCTTATGTCGTAATATTTTCGTTTTATTTGCAGATTATATGTTAGTAGGAAGGAGTGAGAATGTGACATTCAAGATGCGAGCAGGGAAAGCTGCGCTAACGATGATGATCGGAAGTCTGCTTTTTTTGACAGGTTGTGAGGAATTTCCGAAAAAAGGCGATGCAAAATGGGCGCTTTTCAAAACGACCAATCCTCATCCGGCAGTATTGTATGAGACAGCAGATGAGTTTAAATTCTCTGAAGAACTGCATGATTATGTTTTAAAGATGCCTGAAATATATGATGCTGCCATTATAGTCGGAAAAGAACGTGTGTTGGTGGCGTACAAGGTCAAGCAGATGAAGCGCTTCAAGATGAAAAAAATCGAGAAGGAGCTGAAGAAGAAGCTTGAGAAAAAATATAAGGATCGAAAATTTACAGTCTCGAGCGATTTCAAAATCTTTTTGGAAGCTGTTGAGCTGAATGAAGAATTGAAGGATAAGGACTATTCGCGTAAAAAGGCTCGGAAGCAATTTAAGAAAATCATTAAGCTCGAGCAAGAAAAAACGTGAGAAGAGGTTAGGCGATGGCAAAAAAAGACCAGATGACTGCGAAACAAAAAAAATATCAGGAACTAGAGAAGACTGAAGAAACGAAGCGACCGGTTTGGAAAAATTGTGTGCGAGCCTTTTTGGTCGGAGGGCTTATTTGTGTGTTTGGACAATGTCTGACTTTATTTTATATTTATTTTTTTAACTTTACCGAGCAAACAGCCGGCAGTCCGACAGTATCGACATTAGTTTTTATTTCGATGCTGCTGACAGGTTTTGGGTTATATAAAAAGCTTGGCCAAATCGGCGGTGCGGGAAGTGCGGTGCCGGTGACGGGTTTTGGAAATGCGGTTGTGTCGGCGGCAATCGAGCATAAGACAGAAGGATACGTCCTTGGTGTCGGCGGCAATATATTTAAGTTAGCCGGCTCTGTCATCGTATTCGGCGTCTTTTCGGCATTTGTTGTAGCACTAATTAAAACAATAATAGCAGCTATAGGAGGTTGAAGGATGTTAGTCGGCAAGCAATCATGGAAATTTGCCAATAATCCGGCAATCTTACATACAGGCGTGACCGGGGGACCGATGGAAGGAAAGGGGCCCTTAAAGGATTCATTCGATCTTCTTTATGATGAAGCGTATGCGAATGAAAAAACGCACGAGAAGGCGCACAGAAAAATGCTGGAGGATGCTGTAGATATTGTGCTCCAAAAGGCTACTTTGAAAAAAGATAAAGTAGATTTCTTTTTAGCAGGAGATTTAATTAATCAAATAACGCCGACAAGCTTCGCGGCACGGACGAATGCAATTCCGTATTTAGGGTTGTTCGGTGCTTGCGCAACTTCTATGGAAGGACTTGCTCTTGCTTCATTCATTGTCAATTATAGAGGCGCTAATTACGCGCTTACCGGTACTTCAAGCCATAAGGGAGCTGTAGAGAAGCAGTTTCGTTATCCGACCGATTATGGCGGACAGAAGCCGCCGACAGCGCAATGGACAGTGACGGGCGCCGGAGTTGCTTTAGTTGGAAGCAGTGTCGGCATGATGAAACCGGGAGTGAAAGTGAAAGCAGCGACAATCGGTAAAGTGGTCGATATGGGAATCAGCGATCCGTTTAATATGGGCGGAGCGATGGCGCCTGCAGCTGCAGATACAATTATGGCGCATCATAAAGATTTAGGATTGGGTCCCAACTACTATGATGCTGTCATCACAGGAGACTTAGGAGCAATTGGACATACGGTTGCATCTGATTTATTTGAAGAAAAAAAATTTGATCTTCAAAAGGAACGTTTTCTCGACTGCGGTCTCCTTATTTACAAGAAAGAGCAAGAAGTCTTTTCGGGCGGCAGCGGGGCTGCTTGTTCATCAACCGTTTTGTACGGCCATTTGCTGAATGAGATGAAAAAAGGCGTGTACAAGCGGATTTTGCTTGTAAGCACCGGGGCATTGCTGTCACCGTTATCTTTTCAGCAAGGAGAAACAATTCCGTGTATTGCGCATGCAGTGGCATTGGAATACGAATAAGGAAGGAGGAATGAAGTATGCTTCCGATGTTTTTTTGGGCTTTTGTCATTGGTGGGCTCATTTGTGTTATTGGACAAATAATGTTTGATGTTTTTAAGCTGACACCGGCACATACGCTTAGCTCCTTAGTTGTGGCAGGTGCGATTCTTGCCGGTTTCGGCTGGTACGAGCCATTGGCTGACTTCGCCGGAGCGGGTGCAACTGTGCCAATCACAAGCTTTGGCAATACATTGGTAAACGGTGCGATGCAAGAAGCGCAACAACACGGCATTGTCGGCGTTTTGACGGGGATGTTTGAAATTGCAAGTGCCGGTATTTCATCAGCGATTATATTCGGCTTTCTCGGGGCGTTAATTTTCAAACCGAAAGGCTAAAACCACAGTAAAGCCAGACATAAAATAGGCCGCCTATTCTAACGGGATTCTCGCACCTCTTTGTATTCGGATACATATATTGCTTGTAAAATAGGCCGAAGCTGATGGGGATTTGTCTATACCAGAAGACTTTGTCTCTCATATGTATAAGAGAACTAGCGAAAGCGAGGTGAAGAGAATGTACGGTGGATACGGTTATGGCGGCGGTTACTGCGGCGGTGGTTATGGCGGCGGCTATGGTGGTACTGGCTCAGCTTTTGTACTAGTTGTTGTATTGTTCATCTTGTTAATTATCGTTGGAGCATCTTTCTGTTTCTAACAGAAAATGAAACGGGGCTTTGGTCCCGTTTTATTTTTGCTTGTGAAGTAACTATTCACAGACGCTTTCGCTTTAGAAAAAAAATATCCCGAACTTGGGATATTTTTTCCGTTTTGTTATCTATTGTGACAGCATCTGCATTTTCGCCGGCTTCTTTTTTGGTGATGGGAATGATTGTTGAATTCAGGTGATGACGATGATGAGCAAGAAGATGATGATTCGTATTGCGGAATGGAAGATCTCCAACAAGTTGTACCGGCGCCTGAGCCTAGAAATGCAGGTACCCATCTTACGCAATTTTCTTGGTAGACGGAAGATGATGAAGATGATGATGATTCAAATTGGCATACATTACATGAGCTTGAGCTAGAGCTTGAACTTGAGCTTGAGCTGGATTCTTGGTGGCAACATTTAGAGCAATGGTGACATCTTCTATGGTGTCTTCTAAATGACATAGCGTTCCTCTCCTTTATGGTTTCATTCACCATATAATATGTCAGTACCGGAAAAATGGTATGGACTAGGCTTAAATTTTTTCAGGTTTTGTGCATAGCCGGGCGTTTATCATTAGTTGGAAAAGCACAAATGACATTCGTTTACATACAATGAACTGATTAAGAAGGAGGGGCTGCGAACGTGGATTCAAACTTTTTTAAGAATATGGAAAAGAAAACTGGCGTGAACATGCAGGATGTCATGGAATTGGCGAACTCTTTGCAAGGGGCGAACTTACAGGATGAAAAGACGATCAGAGGCGTCATTCAAAGAGTATCGCAAATGGCGGGTAAGCCAGTCAACAAAGAGATGGAAGATAAAATTGTCCAATCGATTATAAATGATGGCAAACAGTTAGATTTCAGCACGCTTGCCGGTATGATGAACAAGAAATAACGGTACTTAAAAAGAGACAAAACTTAGTGTGAAGAACTAGGGATTGTCTCTTTCTTGTTTGTGATTTATGAATCTGCAAGACAACTGGATGCTTTGCTTAGGGCCGCTTCAGTCCATTTGACTTGGGCTGATTTATTATAAAACCTGAATGAAAAAGGCTTAAAGGTATATGAACCTTATATTGGCAGTACCACTTTTCAAAAGTGTTCCCGGTAGTAAATTAAAACCCCGGGATTTATTTTCAGCCCGGGGTGTGAATGTAAGTGCAATTGTTTCTTACAGATATAAAAATCGAGACGGGTAAGCTGTTTTTCCGCCTCTGGTTTGCAGGACGGAAAAGTACAGATGCTGTTTAGCGCGAGTTGCTGCCACATACATAAGTCTTCTTTCTTCTTCAAGTGCGTGCTTATTGCCTTTGCGGTAATCGTCCATTGCGTAATCGTGGGGAATACCGCCGTCAACAGCGCCTAGAATGTAAACGTAGCTGTATTCAAGTCCTTTTGCCCGATGGATGGTTGTCAATGTAATGGCCTGCGGGAAGTGCTTCGATAAGTTTTTGATTTCCTTATTCATGGCGCTCATATGATCAGCGTGCTGAAGGAAGGAACGGCTATCTTGGAACCGTTTCGCAGCTACCTTCAAGTTGCGAATATCATCTGAGCCTTTTTCCATCTTGTTGCCCTCATTGCCACGTTTTTTGACGTAGTCGTTAAAGCCCATGTCTTTTTCGATACGTTCAAGCGCAACGGCAGGAGGGATGTTTTGCAAGCTTTTGATTTGGCCGGGCAGTTTGCTGAGCTTTCTTTCTTGAAAGGCATGTCCGGTTTTGATTTTAGAGAGTGCCGTTAAAGCATCACAATCCTGCAAAATCATTTGCGCTTTAATTTCCTGCAGCAAGTTGTTGCGCAAAAACATTGCCGGCAATATGTCGGCCACCGCATGGATATCATCAGCATCGAGGCTTAACCGTAAGAATGCGAGCATGCTGCGCACTAGTCTTCTTTGGTAAAAGCTTTCGGAGTCTTGATCAATGACGAACGGCAAATTCGATTCAGCGAGACGTTCGAAAATTGCACGTGACATCGTGTGTGTCCGGTAAAGAATCGCAAAATCAGCAGGATTGGCGCCGGCTGCAATTTTTTCTGCAATGTCGGTCACGATCATTGTCGCTTCTTGTTCTTCATCATAAGGATAGAACATAACCGGTGCTTCACCGTTATTATGCTGGGCAATCATCGTCTTCGCTTTTCGTCTTTCATTCTTGCTGATCATTCGGTTGGCTGTTGCGACAATTTGGTGAGAAGAACGATAATTTTGCGAAAGCCTGATAATTTCTGCTTCCGGGAAATCCTTTTCAAAATCAAGAATGAATGAAGGATCGCTTCCGCGGAAAGCGTAAATCGACTGATCATCATCACCGACTACGCATATATTGCGATTCAGTTTCGATAACATTTTCATCAGCTTATATTGCACCTTGTTGATATCTTGGAATTCGTCAATCAAAATATGAGAAAATCGTTTTTGGTATTTTTCCAGAATATCAGGGTTCTCGTTGAATAAGTGATAGCATCCAATCAGCATATCATCGAAATCGAATTTGCCAGCCGCATTTTTGCTAGCTTCATATTTTGTATATAAGTAGCAGCAATCTTCTTCCCAATCATCTTGCGGTTTGATATCTTTTGGGAAAAGTAGCGAGTTTTTCCATAAACCGATTTGTTGAATAGCTGCGTCATAGGCAAACTCTTTTTCATCTAGTCCGCGTTCTCTTCCTGCCATTTTCAGCATATTCTCTTTTTCCCAATCAAACTTGATCAAGGCGTTATTTTGCCAGCGTTCCCGTTCGTGAAAAAGCAAAATTTTATAGAAAATGCTATGGAAAGTACCTGCGACAAGCGCTGCTACATCGGCAGGTGTTACACCTGGGTAGCTTAGCATCCGTTCTTTCATTTCTTTGGCGGCTTTAGCTGTAAAGGTAACCAATAAAATTTGTGAAGGCGGCACATTCATTGCTTTCATTAAAAATGTTGTACGAGCCGTTAATACTCTTGTTTTTCCGCTTCCGGCACCAGATAAAACGAGCAGAGGCCCTTCTGTATCTACGACAGCTTCGCGTTGCTCATCATCCAATGTGACACCGGATTGTTCAAGTGCTGTAAGAAACGGATGAAGAGAATCATTTTTTTTAGGGGCAATCGGCAAAAAAGGAGGATTTCCGCTTATGCTTCTAGAAGATTTAAAGGAGAAGGACTCCGTTCCATTGGTGATACTTCTAGAAGCAGGAAGACGAAAGCCACCTCTTTCGATATAGGCTTCCTTTTTATTAGCAGAGCTTGCCGCCACTAGGTCGTTGCTGCTTTGACAGGCCGGCTTGTCGGTTTGGCTGTGATAAAAGTGCGGTTCTTCAGCAATACCGATATATAAACGTACTTGATCTCCGCAAACCGGGCAAGAAAGCAATCCTTTTTTTCCTCGTTCAAAATTCAGCTGAAGAAGTTCCGGCGACAGGTGAGCCAATTTGATTGTTTCTTGTTGGTATTTAGCCGTTTTCATATAGTAGACCCTCATATCATTTCATTTAAAGTAGTATTCTTCATCTTAACAAATCATAGTATAAACAAAAAACATACCTATAGTCGACCTTAAAGAGAATAGAAAATTTTACTTAACCTTATTAAAGGGGGAGAGGAAATGGGTTACATTTTGCCGATTGTTCCGTACCAATCGCTTGCTTACGCCAACCGTATTGATTATCGTAACGAGAATATGAGAAGTATTTCTTCAGTAAAGAGTAGACTGCCGGTGTTGGCACTTTCTTTAAAGCCTCAGTTTTCTGATGTTCCGATGTCACATACTCATGTATACTCGCGGCCTGATGCGACAACTGAATATCGGAAAAACTCATTCCAGAAGATGAAACAAGTTAATGTTTCTCATATAACGGGTAAAGGGTATGTAATTGATTGCTATGTATAATCAAATATTTCCAAACAAAATTGGTTAAAAAGGTGGATTTTCACCATAAAATCAAGGTATGATTTAGTAGGATTGTCAATTTAGAAACTAAGGTGAAGCAATTAATATGGTGAAGTATATAAAAATGCTGTTCATAGTCGTTTTTTGTTTTTTGTTGCACACAGGCTTGAGTGTATATGCATTTAGTCTTGAAAATGATGAGGATCAAAGTGATGCAGCAATTGTTTTGGGAGCTGCTGCTTGGAATGGAAAGCCGTCTCCGGTTTTGAAAGAAAGAATTAATCACGCGATTGAGCTGTATGAGGAAGGAAAAGTGGGTTATATTATTTTCACTGGTGGAACAGCAGAGGGAGAAGTGAAATCAGAAGCATTGACATCGAAAGAATATGCCGTCGAACAAGGTGTGAATGAAAACCATATTATAATAGAAGAAAAGTCGATGTTTACGAAAGAAAATATCGAATATGCGCTAGAAGCCGTTCAGCAGCAAGGATACGATTTCGATTCGTATATGTTAGTGAGCGATCCATTACATATGAAGCGTTCGGTATATTTAGCAGAGGAATTTAACATTACCGTTCATTCTTCACCAACGCAAACTTCTGCTTTTCAATCAGTAGAGACAAAATTGCCTTTTTTCATGAAAGAATGGGTATACTATACAGGCTATATTCTTACAAGTCCATTCCGCTAAAAGTATAAGAGAGGCTGTATCATGAGATGTTAGAAGTGACGCCTCATGATACAGCCTCTTTTTTATTAGAGTATTGATATCCAGTTTCAGGCACCCGGTACCTATTGCCTTGAGAGCCTCAGGTAGAGGCGCTTACGCTTTTAATGTCTTTACCATCGTTTTATGCGGAATACCTGCATCCATGAATTCTTCTGAAACAACTTCATAGCCTAAGCTCTCGTAGAAACGGATGGCATGCGTTTGAGCGTTTAGCTTTAATTTGTTAATGCCGTTTTGCTCGGCGTAAGCGGCGATGCTTTCCATAATATATTTTCCGGCACCGGTTCTACGTTGTTCGGCAAGGACACAAATACGTTCGACTTTACCGTACCCGTCTGCTTCACGAAAGCGCCCGGCGGCAATCGGCTGGTCATGTTCGGAATAAAGAAGAAAATGCACGGCGTCCATTTCGAATTCATCGATTTCTTCTTCCATCGGAACGTTCTGTTCTTCGACAAATACTTTTTTGCGGATCGTATACGCTTCTTCAAGCTGTTGCTGATTCTGTACGATGATGAATTTCATAAATTTAAGCTTCCTTTCCGAGACGGAATGTTTCATAGACAGTCCAAGATCCATTTTCCAATTGATAAAGCAGGTGAAAACGGTCAACCGTTTCCTCGTGGCGCAAATCAAGCATGCTAACTTGGCCGAAAACATCCGAATGCTCAGCATCAGTCAATTTTTGCCCAAGTGTAATATGCGGAACAAAGGAAAATTCGTCTGAACCCATTAAGTCGTTTTGCAGCTTTTGCTGAAGTGAGACAAGTTCAGAAGTAGGCTCGACCTTTAAATAAATGACATTGTTGACCGGTTGAAATGTGCTGACTTTTAGAACTCTCAGTGTAAATGGGTTCGTATCGGCAGCAACTTCTTCAAGATATTTCGCTACTTTAGCAATCTCTTCTTCTGTTGATTCGAATGTATATTTGATTGTAATGTGCGGAGGAATTAAAGAATAATTTGGATCATAGCGTTTTCTGTATGAATTTACAATATCTTGGAGCTTTTTAGATGGGAAAATAACAACACCGTACTTCATAGTAAACCTCCTGAATATAACCAATTTTTAGTCTATTATAACAAATTATGCAAGTGAATTGGTTAAATATGCTATTCGAACATCATTTCAATGGCGCGCCAAACATCCTTTTGCCAGTACTTCCACGTGTGGTCGCCATCGAATTCTTCGTAAAAGTACGGAAATTTTTTCGCAATAAATAGTTTATTAAGCTCGCGATTAGGCTCGAGAAAATTGCCGACATTGCCATCTGTCATCTTCACGACATCTTCCTTCGTGCCGATAACGTGATATAAATGAAGAAGCTGTGGCTCGTTGAACACTTCGACTGCTTTCATCACCTTCTCATCAACGTATGGAGAATGCATGATGACGCGACCGAACGTATGCGGATATTGCAAGGCTGTCATTAAGGAAACTGTTGCTGCCAGCGAATCACCCATCAATGCTCTCCCGTGTCCGACCCCGTATGTAGGGAATTGCTCATCTAAAAACGGAACGAGCTCATGAGCAAGGAATCGGATGTAAGCTGGCTGTTTAGCACCATTCGGATGGTATTTTTCACGGCGATCATCGACATTATTATAAGGAATACCGACAAAAATCGTATCTTCAATTTTATTTTCATAAATTAAACGGTCTGCTACTCTGCCAATACGACCCATTTGAAAATAATCTTTGCCATCGTTCGTGATGCATAAAGCATATTTGAAAAGGGGCGAATAATTGGAAGGCAAATAAATAAGAAGTGTCAGCTCCTCCTGCAGAGCTTCACTATAAAACTTAGTTTCTTGAATTTTACCCATAGGAATACTCAAAGAAAAAACCTCCTAGTTGTAATAGTTAAAGTGTAACATAATGGCAAATTGAATTCTTTTGTAAAGCTTTCAAAACCGTTAAAATACAAGAAAAAATCCATCCTGGCATAGCAATTTTTGATATAATATTATAATACAGACAGTTTAGAATTTACGAGCAGGGAGATGACAAAGATGGGTACAGAAAGAGTGCATAGCCGTTACGTGACAAGTGCTGCCCTAAAAGCATTGCGCGATCGAGGAGTAATGATCCAAGATATCGCGGAAATTGTTTATGAGATGCAATATGAGTTTAACAAGCAATTGACAATGGACGAATGTATAGAAAGCGTCGAGCGTGTTTTAATGAAGCGGGAAATACAGCATGCTCTGCTGGTTGGAGTAGAGCTCGACAGACTAGCGGAGGAGAAGAAGTTGTCTGAGCCTTTGCAAAGTCTGATTGAGCAAGATGAAGGGTTGTTCGGTGTTGATGAAACAATCGCTTTCGGTGCGGTTCTTGGTTACGGAAGTATTGCGGTAACGACATTTGGCCATTTGGATAAAAATAAAATCGGCATCATTCGCCATCTGGACAGTAAAAGCGGCCATCAAGTCCATACGTTTTTGGATGATATGATCGCAAGCATTGCAGCAAATGCGGCATCAAGGATTGCACACCGTATCCGTGATGAAGAGGAAAGACGTATGGCAGCAGAGGAAGAAGCTATGCGAAAGCAAGGAATGACAACTTAGTTTTTTAAGAGTGGTGAGAATATAAATGAATGAATATGCAGTGAAAGCGAGTCATGTTTCAAAAGAAATTGATCGTTTTACACTAGTTGACGATCTGAGTTTCCAAATTGCGGATCGGTCGAAGGTAGCGATCCTCGGGCATAACGGTTCAGGGAAGAGCAGTCTGTTAAAGCTGATTGCGGGCATATATAAGCCTTCTTCCGGAGAAATCAATACATTTAATAAAATTATCGGCTATGCGCCGGAGCATTTCCCGGAAGACATGCGATTTAAATTGGGGGAATTTCTGCAACATGTCGGCATGATGAGTGGCCGGGATAAACAGGAAGTAAAAGAAGCGATTGCTTTCTACAGCAAAATGTTTCAATTGGAGCCTTATTTAAAAGCACAATTGAAAGATTGTTCGAAAGGAACGAAGCAGAAGGCAGGATTAATCCAAGCAGTGCTGACGAATTGCGATATTTTATTGCTTGATGAGCCGATGACAGGATTGGATGAGGAATCGAAGCAAGCATTTGTTGAGATGATTAATCGGATAGAGCGCGATATCACCTTAATCTTTACCGCTCACGAGCAGGAAACAGTCGATTTGCTGGCGGATGAAGTAATCATTTTGGAAAACGGCAAATTAATAAGACAGGAAGCACTTACAGAGCATACGAAACAAAAGCGGATTATCGTTAAGATTCCGACACACTTCGATTTGGAAGAAGTGAAAAGGTACGGAAAAGTCATAAGCAGGAAGGACAATATCGTAGAATTGTCAGTTCCCGCACGAGAAAGCGATAAATGCCTTTTCTATTTATTAAACAATAATAGTTCGATTATGGAAGTGAAAGAGACGATTTAAAATGAAATCATATGTTTTATATCAACTAAAAAGCTACAGCCGGTCTTATTTATTTATACCGCCAATAACGCTCTATTTCGTTTGGGTCATCATATTATATGCCTACAGTTCGAATGATATATTGGCGAGCTACATACAATCCGCAATTGTGCTATTTTTCATTGCAGCGTGGATGACGATGAATATATTCCGCTTGGAAGAAAAAGCGGAAGCGCATATGTTGCTCGTCCATGTAAGGCAAAAAGAACATTACTTATATGGTAAATGGCTTGTTTGCCTGCTTATGCTCATTCCTTTAGTATTGATTGCGCATTTTTATCCGATTGTGAGCAATAGCTTCTTGCACCCGTTAAAGTCGACTGACCACATACTGTCTTTTTATAGTCATGTCGGTTTGGGAGGACTGGGCATTTTTGTTGGTAGCTTTTTCGCAGCGTCCAAAATAAATAAATCCAAATACATATGGCTTATGACAGCGCTCACTGCAACAGCAGCACTAGCCTATCCAAAAATGGCAGAAGTTTTTCCGGCAGGAATCTCATGGATTCTATTGGTATTGCCGCCGCTCCGTTTCTTTTATGGACCACTGCAGGAAGCTAGCTCTACCGGTCTGCCGGTCGGCTTTATGGCATCTTTCAGCCTCGGAGTTTGCTATCTCGTCGTTGGTGCAGTCGTGACGTTGAAGCTATTCATGCGCAATGAAAAATTTTAACCAAATGGAAAGTTGAAGTTTTCCAAAAAGCGTCAACTTTCCATTGACTTTTGAAAATATACATAATAAAATAATACTTGTCCGATATAAACGATTCCGTAGCTCAGCTGGGAGAGCGCTACCTTGACAGGGTAGAGGTCGTGGGTTCGAGCCCCGCCGGAATCATCACTTTTTAGGAAGCTCCAATCTCTTGTGCCACAAGGGATTGGGGCTTTTTCGTTATGCTCACATTGCCTTGCTTGCATTGCCTTTTTTAGAAAATGCTCACCAAATGCTCACATCGCTTCTTTTGTTCGATTCATTGCTTGGTCGAAAATATCCGCCACTTGATCATCTTCATTCGGCATTAAATGGGCGTAATATTCCAATGTGATTTTAGCATTGGCGTGACCCAGTCGTCTTGAAACCTTTACAAGGTCCACTCCCTCTGAAATTAGAATGGAAGCGTGTGTGTGGCGCAAATCGTGGAAGCGAATCGCCGGAACCTTGGAGACTTCAATGATCCGTTTCATAACACGCAGAATATTTTGCGGATCTTGTGGTGTCCCGAAATGGGTGCAGATGACCAAATCTTGATTGTCATAGTGATCTTCGAGTAAGGATTTCAGTTCATCTTGTTTCTTCCTGTGCGATAGAAGGGCCTCCATCACCTGTGGTGAAATGGGAATTTGCCTTCTCGCATTTTTTGTTTTAAGCGTGGATAAGGTATAACCTTTTCCGGGAACATAGACGAGAGCCTGTTTGACGTCAATGACTTTCCTTGAGAAGTCAATCGCACTCCATTTGAGCCCGAGAATTTCTCCTCTTCGCATTCCGGTATAGACGGCAAGCAGAAAGGTGAGTTTGTGCCATTCTTCTTCACAGTGATTTAAGAAGGTGTGAAGTTCTTTGTAAGACCAGATATTCATTTCCTCTTTTTTTAATGCAGGAGGTGAAGCATCTACGACCGGGTTGGACCCAACCTTCTTCCACTTTCTTGCTTGTTCGAAAGCCTGGTTTAACATTTGATGAATTTTTCGAATGTAATTTGGACTGTAGTCTTCATCGATTTTTTGGTTATAAAGGGAATCGATATCAAAGGTTGTAACGGCAGCCAGTTTTTTCTTGGCAACAGGATTTTTATCGGTTAAATGTTTTTGCATCATATACCTTCTACTCGCTGCCGTTGTTTCTTTGATCCGCTTTTGATAATGTGCTGCGAACCAATATTCCAGATATTCGGCCAATGTTTCCTTTGAGGGTTCAACATACTGCTCTTCATCTAATTCAGTCAACCAACTTCTAAGTGCTTTTTCCGCATCTTTCTTTCGAATGAAACCGGACTTTGTTTTTTGCTTCCGTTTGCCTGTAATCGGATCCGTACCAATTGTGACAACAATTTCGTATTTTTTTCCTCTTTGTCTTATGCTTCCTCTCATCTTGCTTTCCTCCTAGTTGATTAATTGAGCATTGGAAAGCAAGTGGTCTAATACCAGTTTGACCACTTGCGTGTATCTTTATAATTGATGTACTTGTTGTAGGGAAAGCCATTTAAAGAACTCATCTTTTCGAACTCGCTTATTTCTCCCTAGTCTGATTAATGGAAAGGTGGTCTGTTCCATTAATTGATAAGCTGTCGGGTTAGATACCATTAAAATTTCGGCAATATGTGGTGCTGTTAAGAGCATTGGATAATCGTCAATTGTTTTGTACATATGTTTCTCCCCTTGTTGAATGATAATTTAATAGTTTTTATTCTATTTATCTCTCTATCGATCAAATGTATGTTTATCAAAACTGGGAAAAGATAAAAGAATTTCTAAATTTCTCACATTATATTCTTTTATGTTTTTGAAAAAAAAGAGTAGGGGCAGATAAATCGTGAACTTTCTGTGAACAAACGAGAGTTTTTTATTTATCATCTTTTCTTCCTGTTGCTAGGGGATGTTAGTGAAGTTAGCTTCCGTTTTTTGCTCTGTTCGTAGATCTTCTTAATTCTTGAATTTACTTCCTTCTTCCACTAATGGCGCAGGTTAGTTCTATAAGTAAAATTATATAGACATTATAATTTTCTTTTTAAAAAAGCATAGATAATGTAGTATTTACAGATAAGATAAAGAGGGAATTAGGGGATGGAAGAATGAAGAAATTATCGACACTTATGATTATCATTTGTTTATTCGGTCTGTTGGCAGGATGTACGTTTAATGAGAATCAGATTACTATTCAAAAAAAAGAGAGAAAAGAAGAATATCGAATTGTTGCATATAAAAATAAAATAGATGATACGACAGCAGTGAATATTCAAGAGATGCTTAATTCAGATGAATGGGTAAAAGGAGGAAAACAACAACAAAAACCAGATTATAAATTTTATTTTAATCTTTATACTAGTGAAAAAAGAATGGTCTACTTAATTCGTATAAAAAACGAAATTGTTACGATCCAACCTGAAAATGAATATATTTACTTAACATTAAATAAGACAAATTCGAAAGAAATGTTAGATTTTTTGAAATCTTTTTGAGTGATTTATATTAAAAGGCTCCAAGGCTCTGTGCGTAAATATTATTGCTTTTTGAATTCACTTCCTTATTCAACAAACGGAGCAGGTTAGTTTAAGAAGAAATATTACCGAGACTTCCATTTTATAGTATAAATTTCCATTCTTTCTGTAATAATGTATTGATTATTTTCTGGATATAAAATGAATTTATCGCTTTATGTTTTTAATTACCTGAATTATTATAAAATAAGATGTGTCATATTTAAGAACTCAATCAAAGGATGATTAGAAATGAAATTACCAAAGGAAGAGTTACCTCTGATTCCAGTTGAAGGAGTTTTATCTTATGAAGAGAACCTACCCTATCCATATGTACATTACTCAGGTAGATTTGGTGTATTCTCTGCTTTTCAAAAGAATCGAGAGGGTAAAATATACTTTTGTTCTTGTCAAAAACAATCTTTACAGGTTTATATCTCCTATGCAAATATTGGATTCGATTATTTACCGAAGAGCGTACGGGCAAATTTAAGACAGATGTTAGCAGACACCATTCAATTTAAAAAAGGTATATGTCACGTTTGTAATAAAGCTATTCCAAAATTCATACCAGGTAAGTCAAAGCTTAATAGTACAAAATTTGATTCTATTTATGGTAACTATATTAAGGTTAAACAACTAGAGTTTGGAGTTTCACCTTCTGGATTTATATATGAGTCAGGTTATCTTCCTATAGGAATGCAAGCACCTTTAATAACAGAAGGAAACAGTAATAGATTAGATGAACAGTCACGTTTTGATTTGTACCGATATTGTGAAAATATAATCCGTGAAAAAGTAGGTTATCATTTGGTTGGACAAAAATGGTCAACTGAAATTAAGCTACTGCAAATTGTTAAGAAACTATATCCTAATTATAATGTGATACATCAATATGAAATTGATCATTTAAGAATAGATATATATGTTGAAGAATTAAACCTTGCAATTGAGTATCAAGGAGAGCAACATTTTAAAGTGATTGGTTTTATGGGAGGTAAAGAAGGGTTAAATCAAAGAATAAAGAGAGATAAAGAAAAAGCTGAAATTTGCAAATATTATAATATTAATCTAATCTATTTTACCTATAAAGATAAATTGTCAGATACATTAGTGAAGAATCGAATAAATGAACATTTAAAACTTAGTAAAAGCGAATAACCAAAACGTTTAACAAAGCAGATTGCTATGCAGCTAACGAAGCAGTTTAGTTCTACAAGGAATTAGAAAATTAAGTTTTATTAATGTATTATAGGATTAATAAAACGATTAGTTTGGGGAGAATATCGGATGAGAAAGTATACTTGTTCCTGTTGTGGTTACAAAACATTCGAAGAACCACCAGGCAATTACGAAATATGTGGTGTTTGTTATTGGGAAGATGATGGGGTGCAGAATGACGATCCAGACTTTGAAGGTGGAGCTAATGAAGTATCTTTGAGACAAGCGCAAAGAAATTATAAGATATACGGAGCCATTGAGGAGATGTTTAAATACAGAGTTGTAGAACCAAGTCTGGGAGGATACGAAAAAGATGAAAATTTCAAACCTCTATAGAGAGAGTTAATCTCTCTTATCCCAACGGGGGCGATTGCGAAATAAGAGCAGTCGCTTTTTTACTAACGGCGCAGTTTAGCTTAATAAGAAAATAATAATAAAGGGGGCATAGCTGCTTGAAAAAAATACTACTAATTCTTTCTGTACTGGGTGTTCTGTTAGTTAGTTCGGGTTGTGTAAATGAAATGATAGGACAAAAAATAACTGTGCAGAAACGAACAGGAGAAGAAAATATTTTTGAAGACTTTAAAGAAGTCACTCAACGAAAACAGGTGACTAAAGCGATAGATATAGTGAAAAGTGCTAATTGGGAAAATACAAAAGTAGAAATGGAACGTTATGCTGACTACCAATTTCAATTTCCATCTAAGAATAGCAGCGAAGACAAAATAGCATCTTATTTGTTATGGATTAGTCCAAATGGTGAAAATCTAGAGATAGTTACCGATAGCGATAGATATGTGAAATTAACAAAGCACGATTCAGCAGACTTATACGAAATTTTGACAGGAGAAGATCTAATAAACTGATTCCCTATCTTCGTATACTCTTCAACTAACGAAGCAGTTTAGTTGAACTACACATTTTTAACATTATTTGAAGAAAGGATTTGATTGTATGTTTCAAGAAGGGTTTCCAAACTGTTTGAGAGATGATGTTACTAAAGTGGTTGGAATGATTCATCAAAAAACTTATAATAATGTCACTATCGGTGTGTCCGAGGATACTATTCAATATTTTCAAGATAATAAAATGATTAGATTTCCTTATCGTACCTACTACATTGATATTTCAGATGAAGTTAAAGAAAATTTAAGTCAACGACAAAAAATGATTTTGCATTGTATTTATTCAAGAAGTTGTGACGGGTTTGTTCGCCAAAAGCATATTTATTCATTGCTTCAGATGGATTATGAAGACTGGGCTATTCCTTATATCGTAAAAATATGTGATGAATATGTAGTAGAAATATTAGAGATGACTTATGATATTTTAAAAGAGCAGGATACCGAACGGATTAAAAGATTTTGTCTTGAAAATATTGAGCCGTTTTGCAAAAGCTATAATAGAATGATTAGCTATTGGAACGAGTTTTACCGATATAAATACACTAATTTTCAAAAATATATTGGCAGGAAGTTATTTAGAGATTGTTTTGGTTATTCTAAATCAATGGAACGCAGGGCAAAGGAGATTTGTGATACATCTCACTTAAAGTAACGGGGGCGTTGATCCAAGAAGGATTAATGCCTTTTATATTGAACTCTTATGGAAGTAAAGTGGCAGGTTAGTTGAAGAAGGATTTGCTATCAAACATAGCGAATTATAAGGTTATAGCCTTGGGAGCTGTGACTAATAAAGACAACTGGAGAGGGTTAATTGTGAGCTTTTTAATTATTATTGTTCTTTCAATTTTAGTGGTAGTTTTAGTAGGAAAAATGATAGATAAATTCCTCGGAATAAAGAGAAAACAACTTTCCGAAACCCCTGGAAAACGTATTGACCGTTGGGGAAGAACGATAATACTTTTTATTTTTTTGGTGCTCAATGTTACATCTGAGTCAGATGCCCTAAAAATATGGAGTTTTCTTTTATTTTTAACTACATTATTGGTGTTTGAAGTAATATTGGAGTGGAGGTATGTAAAGGAATCAAAACAATATATTGCAACATTAATAAATTCGACGATAACTATCATCTTTTTAATTGGAGTTTATTTTTACGTCAAAGGAAACATAAGCTTCTTATTCTACTAACAGGGGCGTGAATGAATCAATCAAGGAACTGTGGTCGCACAGTTCCTTTTGTTATGCAACAAACGGCGCAGTTTAGTTGCATAAGATTGTAGTTAATTGTCTTTATATATTACGGTTAAGTGCAGAGGGATACTCTATACTCCTCCAGAATATTAGTTTAGAAAGAATAAATTAAAATCCTGGAGGGTGTAATGAGTAAAAAGCTATTATGGTTTTCTTTATTTATCTTACTAATGATATTAATAGTTGCTTTAAAACTGACTTCTCTAAGTAAAATCGAAGAATCAATGGGAAATGAAAAAAACACCGGCAGGAATTTCTCTCCTAATACAGTTCCAGCAGGGAGTGATAGTCAATATGATATTGATTTAAAGATGACGGAAGATGGAATCTTTCATTTAAGTGCTACAGTAAGCATAAAAAATATCTCTCAGGATTCCTGGAGTGACTTAGTGTTTTACTTCATCCCTAATATATTTACTGAGGAAACGTCTTTAGAATTGCAGAACCCTTTGAAAGCTGCTGCAATGGTTAAAATACATAATATTAATTTGGACGGAGAGCAAGTGGATTACCATTTGGATAAAGATACGTTACGTATACCTCTTTCGAAAAAATTGGAACCCGACAGTCAGGTGAAAGTGGAATTTCAGTATGAATTCACTCTTCCAGAAGGGGGATTAAGATTTACGAAACTAAACGGCAACTATCATTTAGCGCAGTTTTATCCAATGGTTGCGACATATAGAAATCATAAGTGGAATAAGGAAGATTATGGGTTTAGGGGAGAGACATACCATACAGCATTCAGTGATTTTAAAGTATCCTATGAGATCCCAGAGGCATACACCTTTGTTTCTTCCAGCGAAGTAGATGGCGAACCAGGCAATTCAAATGGAACATTTGAAATTGACAATGTGAAAGATATCTATATAGCTATTTTAAATGACCCAATGATTATTCAAACACAGACGGAGGAGGTAACAATCAGAGTATTCGGGTTCGAGGATAAGAAAGACATTTATAGAGAGATTAGTGAAGTTGCGGCGGATGCGTTAGCGTATTTTCAAGAGACGATCGGACCTTATCCGTTTGCCCAATTAGACATCGTGATCGACAGTCTGGGAATGGAGTATCCGGGAATTGTTACAGCCTATTCCATTTATGATAGTGGTCCTGCAAGTCCAGATTTTTTAAAATCGATGGTCGTTCACGAAATAGCTCATCAATGGTTTTACGGTCTGATCAGCAATGACCCGTATCACAACGGGTGGCTGGATGAAGGAATGGCAGATTTTGCAAAGATGCTCTATCGTCACTCTTCCACTGATAGTGATATACCGTATGAATCAATGAATAATTTGATTGAAATGCTTGAACCTCTTCCAGTTAATCTTCCGTTAGATCAATATGGTGAAAATATGAGTTCATATATTTACGGCAAATCCACTACGATGTTATGGAATATATTTAAGGAAAAGGGTGGAATAGAAGAAGCTGAAAATTTTTTAAAGTCTTATTATGAGTATTATCAATATAAAGAAGTAGATTCAGAAGAGTTTGTCCGGTTTGTGAAGTATTATTTCGATTTAGAGGATGATTCGGTTTTTGAAGACTGGCTATTACTTGAGTGATTCTGACGATTGTTTTGTAAGTAGCGTACCAATACAATTATCATTAAAAAGTATGGGTTGAGTTTTGAAATAATGTATTTAAACGATCAGGGGCGTTGTTCTAAGAAGGATTGATGCCCCTCTCTTTTGAACTATTTATGGAACAGGCAGGTTAGTTGATAAAGAATAATACGTTGGGAAGAATATCAACTAAATTAGAACTGAGGTGAAGTTGGTGGTCCAAAAATACTTAATCGTATTGGTTTTATTCTTGATAACTGTTACTTCAATGCAAACTGTTAAAGCAGAGACTATTCCAAAGGATGATTTATATTTCACAACAGAAGACATTGTTTTAGATCTTTTAATGCCGACTATTGATAAAAGAGTGCTAAAAGAGTACGAGGGCAATGCCCTTTTTAGCTGGAACTGGCAAAGAATTGTCGGTATAAATTATAATGTCGATCATTCTTATGATGTTTCCTTAAAGATTAAAGTACCTTCCGAAAATCTTGATACGGATAAAGAAGATTTTGTTAAGGTAAGAATATCTCCATCCTGTGATAGCGGAAAGCTCAATAAGCTAAAATGTAATCACGATTTCAAAATAGAAATATTGGAATATATACATTTATCAGAATGATTTACACTAGTAGCGATGCTGGTTTGTGAGAATTATCACTTAAACTAAAAGGGGCGTTAGTAGAACAAGGGGACAGAGTAAAATGTACCCTATAGAGTAGACAATTATAAAAAAGTCTACCTATAGGGTACTTTTTTGTATAATGAAGAAAAAATGAGAACGGGGAAAAATCTAGAATGAGTACAAAGA
>NZ_JACXSI010000047.1 GCF_014712675.1 Peribacillus faecalis
TAAGTTACACACCATAGCATTACCATTATGGGTATCTTGGTGGAAAACAAAACCCCGGGAATATATTTTCATCCCCGGGGTGTGAGTGTAAAATCATGAATGTTTCTTATTCACTCAAATACGAACAGCAATAATCTGTCACTGTATGTACCTTCAGCTGGAATTTGTCATTCGCCGGAACGTAAAAGATGCCCGCCCCGTCAATCGTTTTCCAGTCTTCACCGGACAGTTTGTACTCCAAACGGCCTGCCAAAATTTCCATTTCTTCTTTTAAATCAGTAGAAAATTCATAGTCACCAGGCAGCATAATCCCGAGCGTTTTTTTCGTGCCGTCTGCTAAAATTGCTGTGCGGCTCGTTACTTTTCCGTCAAAATAGACGTTCGCCTGCTTTACTAATGTTACGTTTTCTAATTGTGACATGTGCGTCATCCCCTTTGTCAGTATGCTTTAAATGTAACATAACTAATTGTCTGATAAAACAGAAAATTAAATAGGAAGGATTTAAGTAGTTTGGTATCTAATTTAGAGTTATTAGATTAAAGGGAAATACGATCAATAAATAAATGATTGTTAATTTTGTTTCTCCCTACTATAATGATTGATAATTCAAAGTAGGAAGGAAGAGAGTATGGAGCATTTTGTGAGAATATTGGATTTCAACAATATTCATCAACATTCCATTTATGTGAAAGTAACGGTATACGATGCTGAAACAGGGGAGGAACATAACGATGAAGTTCGCTTTCTAAGCGGTATGTTATACGGCGATTTAGTGCATCAAGACAGATCGCCGTTATCTCCAGATTGCAGAAATTATGTTCAAGAAACTTTAATGCGCAAATATGCGAATGGTGATTTTCTATAGGCTACAGGGACGAGGTTAATTAATTGCTATCCAAATGAAGGGGATGGGATGAAAATGATTCGTACATCACAAAATCTTGAAGAGTATTTGTCAGAATCAGAAGAAGTAAATTTTTCTGATGCGATGATTCAAGCAAAAGCAGCTGAGCTGTTTCATCCATCGCAAACAGATGTGGAGAAAACGCGTACTGCATATGAATTTGTTCGTGATGAAATCTCGCATTCATGGGATATTCAATCGAAGAGGGTGACGTGCACTGCCTCGGATGTGCTCCGTTTCAAAGAGGGAATATGCTATGCGAAGTCGCATTTGCTGGCTGCTTTATTGCGCTCACAAGGAATACCGACTGGCTTTTGCTATCAAAGATTGATGCTATTTGACACACCGGAAAAAGGTTATTGCATTCACGCTTTAAATGCGATTTACCTTGAATCACTGCAAAAGTGGGTTCGCGTCGATGCCCGCGGCAATAAAGAGGGAGTCGATGCGCAGTTTTCATTAGAGGAGGAAAAATTAGCTTTTCACGTAAACGAAGCACTGGACGAAATCGATTATCCTATTATTTATGACCAGCCGCATCCTGCCATCATTGCAACGTTGAAAAAGCATGCCGATGCAGTGGAGATGTATACATTTCACTTGCCTGAAGAGTTGTAAGCGAGAACTGTTAAACGCAGTTTTTTTTTATTTCTTAGATGAAGTCTAAATAGTTGGTTCAAATTTGTTCCTGATGGGAACAATAAGACAACTCTACCTTACCCGTGTAAATCACATGAAAATTCAAGACTTGAATAACTCTCAGGTTTAGGAAAAACTAAAAACGAACTATAAAATAGCGAGGGACCACAAATGAAAAACTTCCTAGAAAATGCACAACAAATTAAAGATGAAATGATTCAAATCAGAAGGGATTTACATAATCATCCTGAAGTGGGAGAAGACCTTCCGCGCACGACAGCTTTTGTGATGGGAAAGCTGAAGGAGTATGGTTACGAGCCGACAGAAATTTGTCCGAGCGGCATTGTCGCGCTCGTAGGGGGCAAAAAACCTGGAAAAACGTTTCTGCTGAGAGCGGATATGGATGCGCTCCCTATTAAAGAGGAAACAAATTATGAGTTTAAAGCGACAAACGGCAATATGCATGCGTGCGGCCATGATTTTCATACAACGATGCTATTAGGCGCTGCAAAATTGTTGAAGCAGCAGGAAGATGAGATTGAAGGAACTATAAAGCTGGTCTTCCAGCCGGATGAAGAAGGATTTACCGGAGCCAAGAAGATGCTAAATGCCGGTGTGCTCGAAAATCCGAAAGTGGACGCGGCGATGGCGATGCATGTCCATTCGGGAACACCATCCAATATCGTGCTTTACGGATTGGGAACAAGCATTGCCGGCTGCATCCGATTCAGAATTACGGTGAACGGGACGGGTTGCCACGGGGCCATGCCGGAGACTGGTGTCGATCCAATCAATATTGCCGCTCATATTTATTTATCATCGCAGGAGATTATCAGCAGGGAAATTTCCGCGACAGAATCGGCAGTAGTGACAATCGGTAAATTTGCGGGAGGAGATGCGCCGAATATTATTCCGGAGCAGGTCATTATGGAAGGGACAATTCGCAGCCTATCAAGAGACATTGGCGATTTTATTTTTAAACGAATGGATGAGATCGTGACAACAACTGCGAAAATGTTCAGAGGTTCGGCGAAGCTGGAAGAATTGTCATCAGTTCCACCTTTGAAAAATGATACAGAACTTGCAAACGAGCTAGGCTCCTATGTGAAAGAGCTTATCGGTGAACAAGCGGTCATTTCCTTCGAGGGCGGAGGAATGGGTTCTGAGGATTTCGCCTCATATTCCTATGAAGTGCCTAGCGTATACTTCATGCTCGGCGCCGGAACAAAGGACGAAAATCCGCTGTACGGCTTCCCTATGCACCACCCGCAAGTTGTCTTTAACGAAGATATTATGGTGACTGGAGCGGCGATGCACGCTTATTGCGCGACAAACTGGTTAAAAAATCATTCTTAAATCCAAAGGCCAACAGGTCCCACTTGTTGGCTTTTTGCATGGAAAAAAGTGCTCCAATACATTGGATTTTCAAGTGTATATATTAGTTTTGTTAAGAAAAATGAAAGGAGCTTAAAATGGACAGGTTGGAAAGACGCAAAAAACTTATGACCAACGCAGCAGTTCGGATCGTGAATCGAGTGAAGAGTAGGTTATGAATCTTTTTGTAAGCTTGAAACAAAAATCGGCTTTGTTCATATTTACTATAAGTCTCTTTGTTTTTTTGGTTTCATGGATCATACTAAGGGTCGTTTACTTACAGGCACATGAAAAATATCTTGAGACTGCCTTCATTAAATTATTGGAGTACATGGATAGTGATTTTGAGGAAATAGATAAAGCGGTGGAATGGAGCACTAACTCGCTGAATCTGAAGGTATACCTGTTTGATAATGTAGACGACTTGCTCGAGCGTGCCATGCCATATGCGCAGGAAGAATTAATTTCTTTCAGCGAGAAGCAGGAACTAGAACAGGGTAAAATTATGAGTTTTCAGTGATGGTTTGGAGTAGCCTCATAAGCTAGTTGTTTGAGTGTTTATCGCAACAGCACTTGGGAAAAGTGTAACTAAGAAGGTGACAGATCATGAAAGACTTCATTTTAGCAGCATTGCCGTGGGTTGTGCTCGGCATAACTGTGGCGATTGCGATGGTGAATATCAAAGGTGATAAAGCGCGCAAGGAAGACCGCGAGAAGATAGGTAATTACATGTCAGTCGGCATGAGCATTGGGATGTGCTTCGGCATAGCAATTGGACTTGCATTCGATGAGATGCTGGGCAGAAACGGCCTGACATATGGTATTTGTTTTGGAATGCTCGGCGGTATGGTGATTGGGAAAGGTGTAGGGCGAAGATAGTGATTTGGGACTGCTATGGTATTTGAAGTTGGGGAGAGCGCCATCCCTGCTGTGACGACGCTATAGTATCTCCTCCGCGCTATCTTTGCTGACGACGACGCTATATTTTCGTTCACCGCGCTATCTTCTTCTGGGATGACGCTATCCGTTTTGCCACTGCGCAATAGTCTGTGTGAGGGCGCAATCAATTCAATAAAATCTCTAAATCTAGCAGAAAATGATGCTGCTTCCATGAAAAATCCCGAAAAAGTGGCTGGCTTTTCGTGAAATTTTTAGTTTTTTTGCTCTATAGTGAACGAACGGCCAATTTTTGACTAGGATGTGGATTTCGAGAAGGGATCAGGCGGGATTTTGAGAGTCGTCGCGGGAATTTTGAGAGCGGTCGCTCCAAACTTGGGAGCGGCACGCAGCACTCGAGATTGCTCCACCTTATTTGAGAGCGGTTATACCGGCGGACGGGACTATCCTTGCCGTCATGTTTCTCGTCATTTAACTTGAAATGCTATTCTACTAATCGGCACTTCGCCATAATGAACAATCTCTTTTTTCGCCCAATTAAAAAGCTTTTCAGATAAATAGTCAAACTCTTTCATTGTTAGTTCACCAGCCTCTTTTGTGAAAAAGTAGCTATTCAGAATGGCTTGTTCAGCTTCTGATAATAAAGGCAGCAAATCGGCATTCCTTTTCACAAACACGGAAGTGCGTGAGAAGTATATTGCTCTAAGCACAAAAGTGGCAGATTTATAGGCTGCCTTTAAAATTTCCGCGTTTCGGGTGTGGACAAAATTATGTACACACATATGATAAATATTGCCGAGTCCCGACAAAATGGCTTGTTTAATATCATTGTCGGTGATGTAGTCCAGCAAATAGTCAATATTGCCGACTAACGCAGTCGTATCAAAGTAAAACTGGAACAAGTCAGATTTCGGCCAATGAAGCAGTTCTTGTTTTCCTGAAACAAACCCGCATATTTTTTCCCGGTGAGGCATCGGCGAAATTACTTCCTCGTATTTTTTCAAATCGTGTATTGTCAGCTCATCGAAAATGACGACTATATCAATATCACTGTTTTCTGTTCCTTCCCCGCGGCCATTGCTTCCTTGCAGACCGATGAAATTGATTTTGTTTCCGAATGCATCGGTTATGTCAGATATAAAGCTTTTCAGCCAAGCGTCTTGGTTAATCAATAAATTCACGTCCTTTTATGAAAATAGGAGGTTATTATTACACAGATAGCAACATTATGAAAGCAATAAATCTTGTAAGAACCAGCAAAAAGCCCTGCAAAAACACGAATGTCATTTGCAGGACTTTAATTTAAATATCGTTTAGCGGTAACTAATTATTAGCAACCGCAATCTTTTTTCGGTTTTCTGCGGTTTCCGTGACCGCCATTGCCGTAGCCGTAACCATAGCCTCCACCGTGACCATTGCCATTTCCTCTGCCATAACCATTGTAATTGCCTCTGTTGCCGCCTTGGTTATTATTGTAGTTTGGATCTTGGCGGCGTCTGTGTCTATTTCTTCTATGAGCGTGGCAGCTGTCATCGTATTTACACTCATCATCGTAGCTCTCTTCCGCGCAAGGCTGATCACATTTTGGACTTTCAGACTGTGCAAGCATAACTAGGCCATATTCCAACTCAGCCGCTACACGAGTTCTATTACCCATTACTTCAAGTTGTACTGTCGGTGCTAATGTTCCGCCAAAGTGAGCGTATTGGAATTCAGGAGACAGATTTCCTACTTCTTGAATGTCGATACCCATAATATTGAAGTTATCGATAAAGCTCAATACGGAGAAGTCAGGCAATACAAGCCATGAGTAAGCTTGGTATTCTTCTTGCGGCGGGTTGGCCAATACAAGGCCGCCGTCGTTCAATGGCTGATAATCGCCGCGTAAGCTTCCGGCTACAAATCCGTATAAGCCATCTGGACCAGGTCCAGGATCTAAGCCAGGAGCGAACGTGAATCTGTGGCTGTCTGTGAATAAATAGTAGCTGCCTTGGTGGACAACAATGTGAGGACGCTCTGTTTGCTGGTTGTTACATGGCGCTTCAAGCAAGGCAGGTAGCAGTTCCCACTCGGAAAACTCGCGGTTTCTGAGAAGCGCGATACCGATGTTACCGGTATAATATCTTGCGTCAGATGGTACACCAGGACCGCAATCGATTTCTTCTGCTGTACCGGCAACGTTACCTTCGAATAATAAATACTCACAGCCTGTTGCAGGATCTTTAAAGAAGAACGGATCACGGAAAGCATAAATGATGCCGCCGCTAGACTGCTCTTGCGTTTGATACAATACGCCGTCCGGCTCTAGAATAATTTCGTGCGGAGCGAAGTTTACAAACTGTACACCATTCAAATCGGATTCATAATCACTGCTTGATAAGGCGATACGTTGTTCATACGTAATTTGCGCTTCGCCTCTGCGGCCAGTGGCTGTATAGAAATAGTAGATGCGGCCATCATCATCAAGCATAGCGGAACCTGCCCATTGTCTTGAACCGAAGGCTGTCCCTTCTTCGAACAAGAGACCTCCTTGAATCCAATCATAACCGTTGCGTGAATAAAAATACGCGATTCTAGCAATATCATGACGTTTGCCGGGCAGTACGCTTCTTGGAGCAGAAAGAGCAAACAAAACGCGCCAGCCGCCAGGCAATTCCGCTACTGAACCATCCTTCGTCATTAATGGCCACATATCCCAAATCCACAGGTCTGGAGAGATACGAGGGAATGGTGCGTTAATAACACTTGTCACGTTTGTAGACGTAATACGGATTTGCTCGGATTGAGCTCTTGTCCATTGTGAAGGCACAGCATCAATATGCTCTTCCAAACAGCAATCATAATCTTTTACAGGATCGTATTCGCAGAAATCTCTTACTTGTTGAGGTGAAAAGCTTCTGTATGGAACAGGCATATTACCTGAAGCACCGCTCGGGAAGTTACGGTTGCTGATATCGCTGCCGGCAGTATTCGTTGTGTTACTGACACCAGAAACAGGGAAGTACTGTCTGCATCCTTTTACATAATGACAATTATTGTTATTATTATGAGACAAATTCAAACACCCTTTCGTCAAGATAGTTTTGTAAGTTGTTATCCTTACATACTCTACTTTATGAGCGGGGTGATAGAATCGTTTCTAGTATATGTCCTATGAAAAGAGTCCATTTTTCTATAAAAAAGGAATTAAATCGTCAACAGATGATAACGTTGCCATTAAGCAAGTATAAACTGAATCATATTACATAGATTCATTGATATACATCTTTAATTTTGGAAAAATATTACTAATTATATGTAAAGTTAAAAATAGGTTAAAAGTAAATAAAAAAATGTTATAAGATTATGGAATACAAACGTATAACGGTGTGTAAAGCGCTAACCACAAGGTTTTTGAATAGATTTATTTTGCGCTTCACGTTACAGCGGTTCAGTCCAGAAGAATTCCCTGAAGTGATGTTTCTCTGTGTCCATTTACTTATATGTGAACACTTTGTGAAGTTGTATGAGAACATTCGCATATATAAAACAGTTGTAAGCTCGTGATATAATAGGAATACACTACATTTGGCGCGGGTGGCAGGCTAACTTTTCTTGATCTGTTCAAGAGAGGGGGTGACCTTGCGATGGATTTTCTTGTGAATCTTGTTGGGGAAGCGGTAACTGTCTTTTTCACCACATTGGCTGCTGGATTGGCGACGATGCTGATCAGCCGCAAGACGATTCGGGGAAACAGAAAAACCACCCCGCGCCGTAGGAAGCAAAAAGGTGGTTAATCTGGCCAAATAACGAAACGAGCTTTCCACTCGTCATGTAGTAGCCAAGGAGCGTGACTCCTTGGCTTTTTACTCGTTATTCACATATTCTATCATATACCCAAAAATTGGTGAAAACAAGTCGCGAACAGACGTTTCGATATATGTAATGAATTAATGGGAAAGAGACAATAGGTTATTATGAGCATTTTAAAATGGGCGAAAGGTCTTGTGAAATTGAATTTGTAATTAAGACAAGCCCTATCAGCAAAGTGTTAGGGCTTGTTAAATGTTACTCAAATCAAGGATTAAACTAGCATTTGCTGTACTTGTGTACTCAAGAGATCAGCTAGTTTATCAGTGGCTGTTAAATAAACAAGACCATTGCCTTCTAATGTTGGGGAATTACCGAGTGGGATAGTTCTCTTAATGAGCTGTGCGTACAATTCAGGCTCGGTCAAATTACGGCCAAATTGTGCATTAGCCCAATGCTTAATGAGAGCCAATGCACCGGAAACATGCGGTGTCGCCATCGATGTGCCGCTTAAATCAGCATATCCGCCATCCAAATACGTCGATAGAATTTTTTCTCCCGGCGCCACTAAGTCGACTTCGTTATTAGAGTTTGAGAAGCGGGAGGAATTTCTGTTTAAATCAACGGCCCCAACGGAAATGACCTCGTTATAGCTGCCTGGATAAGCATACTCATCAGTCGTAGCGTCTCCATCTCCCTCGTTGCCGGCAGCACATACAACGAGAATGCCCTTACTGACTGCTTGGATAATCGTCAAGTGCAACAAAGGGTTATTGATTGGCCCTCCTAAGCTCATCGAAATAATATCAACCTTTTGTTCAATTGCATATTTCAGACCGCTTATAATGCCTGTATAAGAGCCGGCACCGTTTTTATCTAGCACTTTCACAATTAAAAGCTCAGCCTCTGGCGCTACACCGATAACTCCAGAGCCGTTTTCTTCAGCGGCAATGGTGCCGGCTACATGGGTGCCATGTCCGTTATAATCAGAAAAGTTATTTTCATCCCCATGATCATCATCTGTAAAATTGCGGCCACCGATTATGCGCCCTTTTAAATCCGGATGGTCAATGTCGCAACCAGTATCTAGTACCGCTATTTTTATTCCTTGCCCTTTTGATTTTGTCCAAAAGTAGGGAGCCTGAATTAACTCGACACCTTGAGGGACTTCAGTTGTTGCTACTGTCATCTTTTTTACCTGATGTGGAAATAAATGGATTTGTTTTTTCATATTCATTCCTCCTTACAGGTTGATCCGAGGGAATCTCGAATTGTACTTGCATTGTAGCAAAGAGGTTGATAGATATGATAGTTACTTTCGATAGAATTATTGGAAATTCCGTTCCTATTCATTCGACAAAGATTTCGTTTGCCTTTTGACAAGTCAGGGTACTTCAAAAGTAAACAGGAGGCGGGGGAAATGGCAGAAATAGATGTATGGAATCCTTGGCATGGTTGTCGAAAAATCAGTTCTGGCTGCAAACATTGCTATGTATATGTGATCGATATGGCACACGGGCGCAATCCGACTCATGTGTTTAAAACGAAAAATTTTGATTTGCCGGTGAAGAAAAACCGCAAGGGGAATATAAATATAAGCAATATAGTTATGTATATACATGTTTGACCTCGGATTTTTTTATAGAAGACGCGGATGAATGGCGAGAGGAAGCTTGGCATATGATGAAAATTAGGGATGATCTTCAATTTTACATCATTACAAAAAGGATTCATCGCTTTGTCGACTGTCTGCCGTCGGATTGGGGAGATGGTTATCCGAACGTAACAATTGGCTGCACAATTGAAAATCAGCAGCTCGCTGATGAACGCTTACCTATTTTGTATGATTGCCCGATTCAGCATAAGCAGCTCGTCTGTGAGCCTTTGCTGACTGACATTGATTTTGGCCCATACATCGAGGACATTGAAGGTGTAATTGTCGGCGGAGAAACGGGAAGCGGAGCCAGAGTGTGCCATTATGAATGATTTGAACATATACGAGAGCAATGTTTGAATGCCAAATCAAAGCCGGCCCTTTGGTTTCAGCAAACTGGCTCGAATTTTGAAAAAGATGGCGAGCTGGTGAAAGTATCGCGTAAGGAGCAGTTTGAGCTGGTACATAGCTACGGTCTGGATTTACAGTAATAGAAAGAGCCGGCATTTATAATACCGGCTCAACTCGTTTATATAGATAATATTGCGTGTGGCCTGCCGGGAAATCTTTCAACTCGCCAAAAACTTCATAACCTAGCTTTTGATAAAATTCCAGTGCTTGGAAACTGAAGGTATCCAGTTTAATTAGTGTGCATCCTTTTTCAGAAGCAATCTTTTCCGCTATAGACACTAATTTCTTTCCTTGCCCTTCACCACGGAGGCTATTATCAACCCAAAGAACATCGATATGTAAGCTTTGCCACTCAATAACAGCCAGCAAGCCGCCTACTATATGACCCTGCTCATCTTTTAAAGTAATAGTGATTCTTTCATAGTCATCTTTCGGGATAAAATTAGTGTTAAATTCAATCAGTTTCTTGCGAATATAAGAGGCTTCTTCTTCATTGTTGCTGATATGTGCTTTGTAATTCATCGTCATTCACTTCCTTAATAGAAGTATAGCATGAGAAACCCCGTCTATTCTCAAACTCAATAACACCGCCGTCGAGGCTTATGTATAGCCGCTCTTAATTAAGTCTTTGGAATCTTAAGTTCTGCATGACCGCTCTTAAAAGTATCGCGACGACTCTCAAGATTGCTGGGACCGCTCTTAAAAGTATCACGACGACTCTCAAGATTGCTGGGACCGCTCTTAAAAGTCTCACGATGACTCTCAAGATTGCTGGGACCGCTCTTAAAAGTCTCACGATGACTCTCAAATCCTGCCTGCCCCCTCCTCGAAATCCACATCCTAGTCAAAAATTGGCTGTTCGTTCACTACTAGAGCAAAAAAACTAAAAATTTCACGAAAATCCAGCCATTTTTTTATGACTTATCAAGAAGCTGCTTCGTTTTTTGCTAGATTTAGAGATTTACTCAAAATGATTGCGTCCTCGCACAGCTTATAGCGCGGTGGCTAAGCGGATAGCGCCATCCCAGATGAAGATAGCGCGGTGAACGAAAAAATAGCGTCGTCCCTGAGGAAGATAGCGCAGTGACAAAAATTATAGCGTCGTCACTAAAGGGGATAGCGCCTTAAAGCTGGAAATAGAGCGGTCACAAGCAGGATAGCGCCTTGAAACAGAGTATAAAGTTGCAGCCCATTTACAGAGCCACAAGCTGTCACGAAATTATCACAAAATAGTAAAAAGAAAGTTTAAATCTTTATTGAATAATATAGAAAAAGGAGGAGATAGTATGCTAGTCAAGGATTTCATGATTAAAGACGTTTATGTGATGGAGAAAGACGAAAGCTTAAAAGCTTTACTGCAATTAATGGTTGATAAAAAAATCGGTGGTGTGCCGATTGTCGATAAAGAAAATAAACTGGCCGGAATTATTTCTGACGGTGATGTTTTGCGAGCGTTGAAACCAAAAACATATGTTGGCTACTATTACTATTACAAAGAAAAACTAGATGATAATATCCTTGAAGGCGCTAATCTGCCAATTAAAGCATTGATGCACAAAAAAGTGGTTACCATAAATGAAAATGCGGAAATGGAAGAAGCATTGAAGCTGCTTGCCAGCCACCGCTTCAAAAAAATCCCGGTTGTTAATGATCATCAAGAATTAGTTGGCATCGTCAGCCGAGGTGACATGCTTAAAAAGCTGCGCGAAAAACTGCTGGAGGATTTGAATAAGCAAGAGTAATACAGATTACATGCCAGTTAATTGAGGTGCAGTTTTCATTTTCAAGAATACAATTGAGGCAAGTTAAAATTAATGTGGAAAGGACGATTCTTTGGAAGGGGAATCGTCTTTTTATTTTCTTATTTACAAGTGATATCGCAGGGAGTAAACTGATTTTACAATTTCGAAAATTCTATCGGTCTGATCTCGTGATTGAGAGCGGAGGAACCAATCTTTTGGGGCTAATTCTGTACAAGAAGGGATGAGAGACTTCTTCGCCATCCTGCCCGTCAGCTAACTTCGTCGGCTAAAGCGAAGGAGGTCATAAAGTGGACCGCCTTATTTAAGTAACCCTTTTATATAAAGGAGTACTGTGTGTAGGACGATCTTTTTCGTGTGCTCAAAAATCTGAACATAAATGGAGAAATGAAAATGAGCATCAAACAAATGAATCCATCATTGATTTTGGTATTAGGATTTGCATTGTTGATTACATTCGGGGCCATTTTGTTAAGTTTGCCGATAGCCTCAGAAACAGGCGCAGGACTGCCGTTTTTGGATGCGCTATTCACTGCAGCCTCTGCAACATGTGTGACAGGGCTTGTTGTAGTTGATACAGCGGACACATTTTCGTTGTTTGGCGAGCTTGTCATTTTGGTGCACATTCAAATTGGCGGTTTAGGCTTTATGACTTTTGCGACTATATTGTTTACTTTGTTAGGAAAAAAAATATCCCTGAAGGAAAAAATGCTTTTAAAAGAAGCTTACAATGCCGATACGACAGCGGGATTGATGAAGCTGGTGAAGCGGATTGTAATTTTTACGGTGATTATGGAATGCGCTGGTGCGACAGTTTTGGCATTGCGCTTCATGGCTGACATGTCGGTTGGCCAAGCGATTTATTTCGGTTTCTTCCATGCCATCTCTAATTTCAATAATGCCGGATTTGATTTAATGGGTGGCTTTAACAGTCTGACCGGCTATGTGGATGACCCATTTATAGTGCTGACAATTTGTACATTGATTATAGTGGGCGGGATTGGGTTTATCGTCGTTAATGAGCTATATGAGTTTCGCCAAACAGGCCGGCTTTCGCTTCATACGAAAGTGGTTTTAAGCACAACCGCGATTCTCGTTGTTGGTTCGACGCTTTTGATTTTTCTATTTGAATATGGAAATGACAAAACAATCGGTCATCTGTCGCTCACTGGGAAAGCTCTTGGCTCCTTCTTCCATAGCGTGACGCCGAGAACAGCTGGAGCGAATACGCTGCCGATGTCCGAATTGACGGATGCGACACTATTTTTGATGATTTTTCTCATGTTCATCGGTGGCGGTTCCGGTTCGACTGCCGGGGGCATTAAAGTTTCGACATTTGCGGTGTTAATGGCAAGTGCATTTTCGCAATTGAAAGGAAAAGAAGATGTCGTGATTTTTAAACGTCGCCTTGTTGTATCGACAGTTTTAAAGGCGCTGACTGTCGCGATGTGTGGTGCGCTCATTGTGGTAACGGTGACATTTTTGCTGAGCATTACCGAAGGGCATTATGGATTGGCGATGTATTTGTTCGAGGCTACTTCGGCTTTTGGTACAGTCGGCCTTTCTATGGGATTGACGCCCGAGCTTTCTGAGGTAGGGCGGGTGTTGATTATTATCACGATGTTTTTAGGGAGAGTGGGACCGCTGACAATCGGATTTGCAATTGCAAAAAAACGTATGAAAGAAACGTATCATTATCAAAAAGGAAATGTCATGATCGGATAGTGGAACGAGGGGGATAAAAGGGATGGCAGTTAAAAAACAGTATGCTGTAATTGGGCTAGGGAGATTCGGAACGAGTGTAGCGCGCCGGTTGCATGCTGCCGGCCATGAAGTATTGGGCATTGATATTCATGAAGAACAGGTTGAGGATGCCGAAATGTATATCACGCAAGGAGTGATTGCAGACTCCGCTGATAAGAAAGCGTTAATACCACTTGAACTGGAACACTTCGATTATGTCGTTGTCGCTATCGGGGATGATATTCAGGCAAGTATTTTAACGGTCATGCTGCTGAAAAATCTCGGCATAAAAAATATCATTGCTAAGGCTGTCGGAAAGCGCCACGGTCAAGTGTTGGAAGCAATCGGGGTTGAGTGGATCATCTATCCGGAAAGAGATATGGGAGAGAGGGTGGCCAATCAGCTTCTTGCTCCAAATCGACTCGATTATATGAAATTATCAAAGGATTACAACATAGAAGAAATCATGCTTCCAGCAAAGATGACTGGGAAAAGCTTGAGGGAGCTCGATATTCGCGCTAAATATAAAATTAATGTCATTTCGATTTTACGAAATGAAGAGATTATTGTTGCGCCGGCTCCCGATGAACAGCTACAAAATCATGATGTTTTAGTTACAATCGGTAAGAGGAGCGATTTAGATAAATTTTCGCAACTGAATTAAATCGAAGGATGATTCATGATTAAGAGGAATCATCCTTTTGTGTGTGTTAAAATGTGGTAAAATAACCGTATCGTAGAATTTTTATAGTAAAACAAAGGGGGACGGAGGATGTATACGGACAGACCAAAACTGCAGCTTCCGAAAACGAAGATAGAATGGTTGTTTGATAGCATAGGTATCGGCTTTTATGTGGTCTCTGTCATTTATTTGCTATTTTCATGGGGGAGTTTGCCGGAGCAAGTACCAGGCCATTATAATGCCGCTGGCGAAGTCGATCGTTGGGGCTCAAAATATGAGATTCTCGTCTTGCCCCTTGTCGGCGGATTTTCGGGAATGACGACATTTTTTATTGAGATAAAACCTCATATTCATAACTATCCGGCGCGTCTAAACGAAACAAATGCCCACGCTTTTTATTTGAACAGCCGAAAGTTGGCGAATACAGTGAAGAATGGCATGCTTATTGTATTTGCATTGCTGACAATTCAAACGGTGCGGATTGCTTTAGGAGATGCGACATCAATTGGAGGATGGTTTTTACCTTTTACTTTAGTCATTACATTAGGACCAATCATTCCCGCGCTGATTGTACAGTCGAAAATAAAGTAAGAGGGGTACATTGCCTGTTTGAACGGAAGCGCATATACATATAGCAGTGAGAATGGAGGCAATGAAGCGAGGGGGAATGTTTTGTGCGTATGGTGAAAAGGTTTCTGGCGTTATTTCTTTTTTTATCTGGATTTCTCTTCGTGCTGAACATGGCACCTTCCACAAGTTATGCGTGTTCCTGCGCGGAACCTGGTCCCGTTGAGGAGGAGCTTGAGAGAAGTGCGGCTGTTTTTAGAGGCGAGGTAAAGGCGGTTGTTGATGAGAAGGCAGGAAATGCGTTTCAATCATCTGCTGATCGGATTGCTTATATTATAAAAGTAGATAAAATATGGAAGGGCATTCAAGAAACGGAAGTGGTCGTTTATTCGGAGCGGGATTCGGCGAGCTGCGGATTCAATTTTGCAGAAGGTCAAGAGTACTTAATTTATGCGAATCAATCGGGTGATGAGTTGCATGTAATCATTTGTTCGAGAACGGCTGATTTGTTCAGTGCAGAAGAAGATTTGTCTATTTTGGGTGAAGGAGAGAAGCCGACAAAATCAGTGACGATTGAACCGGAAAGCTTGCAGGAGGCAGATTGGCGTACAATTGATGTGCTGGCAGTACTTATCCTTGGATTAGCTGTTTTAGGAGCTTATTTCGTTTACCGTTCCAGAAAAAATTAAAAATACAGCTCTTGTCGATTGTTTTCATTCACAAGAGCTGTTTCTTTTTAGTGGCTGTTGCGCTATTAATTGTGTAATATTATAAATACACACAGTTTATGGAAAATATTTGAAAAGGGGTGTTCAAATGGCGATGGAAACAAGTCTTTCTATTCCTGTCCGGGAAGAGGATATTGATTATTTAGGTCATATGAATTATACGAGGTATATTCATTTTTTTGAATTGGGAATCGGTGACTGGTATAAAAAAGCCGGCGTGCCGCATACGGACAGCAAGGGAACTGTCCTAGGAACAGTCGTAGTTTATTTTGATATTAATTACATAAAAGAAGCGCGGCTTGGCGAGGCATTGCAAGTAGTCACAACGCCCGGACATTTAGGTACAAAAAGCTTTACATTTAAGCAAACGATTTTTAACGAGAAAGAAGAATTGATCACGGAATGCAACAAAAAGTTCGTTATGTTCGATACGTCTATCAGAAAAGGCATCCCGGTTGTAGAAGAAATCGTCAAACACTTCTTGGAAGATAATCATTAATAGTCAAAGAGTGGTTCTTCCGCAAGAAGAATCGCTTTTTGCATTTCATGGATCGGGTGAATTACCGTGTTTGACAGTTTGGATATTCGGGAAAATATTTGTTAAGAAAGGGGGGGGCATTAGATGGGCGTAGAGATTATCGATTTTCGCGATAAACAAAATAAGCATACATATGAACAAATGCTGCAAGATTTCAGGCTTTTTCGTTACAGTAGTGTTGCAAAAATCAAGAAGAAGTGCCTTGAGTTGTGGGTTAGCGAGGAAAAAGAAGGGTTGCATGAAGTGTCCGAGTTCTATAAATACTTTGAGGACGCCAATGACTTTGTCGAGTTTTATATTAGTAAGCTGAACGAAGAAGACAAGAGCTATGAAGAAAAGTTAAAAATGCTCAGCAATTTGCTCAGCCACTATGATGCTTATATTAAAAAGATTGAAGATGGAGAAACACTCCTGTTCGCGGAGATGCTTCGTGATTTCTCCGAGAAGAACGAATAATAAAAATAGAGATGATGAAGCCGGACTTAGTCCGGCTTCATTTCTGTGTATAGGGTTTATAAATATCGAGATTTGCCGATTTAGCTCGTTAATTTATATAACGCTCGCCTACAAGAATCTCTTTAATGACTTTAGTCGGAATGACAAACTCGACAGCTCCCATATAACCCGGTGCGACTTCGTATTCGTTAAATGTAATGACAAGCTTGCCGTCCTGATTAATGTAAAAGCTTTGATCGGAACTGATTCTCGTGAATTTCTCGGGATCTTCATCATTTACCCAATACATGTTGTTTGTGTCTTGCTGTATTTGCTGTAACATCTGCCGTTTAATTTCTTCGCTGATAACCTCGATATAAGTGTCGTCTTTAAATAAGCTTTTTAATGTAATTAAGACTTCAAGCTGTTTATCAATAGTATCATATTGGTTCTTGATGGCGCCGGAAGCTTGAATTATTTCTGTAAAGCGGCGAATTGAAAGAATGATGTCGTTGTCCGTAAGTACCTCATAGCCGCTGATGATTGCGGTATTGGCATTTTCGCCTTCCTTCAAGGATGCCAAATAGGCTTCATATTCAGCATACAGTTGCTTGCTTTCCTCTTCGTACTTTGCATTAAGACTGTTTGCCAGCTCCTCGTTTTCAAGCCCTTCTATAGCCGGCGTTTGAATGTCCAAGCTTGAATTATTTTCTGTTTCCTTTTTGATTTCGGTGAATGTAATCACTTCGACTATTTTGCCGATGATCGGAATATCCGCCAGTTTTTCTGCGAACGCCGGGCTGATGTTAACGGAAGCGGCAAATAAAATGACGGCGGCAGCGGCGATGGCCGCTGTCCATTTTTTATAAGAAAAAGCTTTCTTCGGCTTGAACTTCAGGGCATTATTGACGATTGTATCCAATTCATCCGGTATCGGAATTGCTAAATATTCTTCTTTCAGTTGTTTAAATTGTTTATCCATTGGTTACCTCCAGATTCTTCACCTTCAGACGCAGCATTTTGTGTGCCTTGTATAGCCTTGTTTTAACTGTGCTGACTTTTTCATCGAGCACCTCGGCAATTTCATCTATTTTAAAATCCTCGAAATAGCGAAGGATGATGATTGTTTTATATTTGTGCGGCAGCTCATCAATGGCTCTGCGCAAATCCCAATCTTCATAATGGTCGGTTTTTGCATTTTCGCTCGTGTCAAATTGGTTGTCCTCGGTCGGAACGAGTCTTTTCCGTTTTCTCAAAAGGTCCAGTGAAGTGTGCACGACGATTTTGTAAAACCAACTTTTGAGAGCGTTCGGGTCCTTAATTTTATCTAAGGAAAGCAGTGCTTTATGAATCGATTCCTGAACAATATCGAGCGCATCTTGTTCATTTTTCGCATAGCTGTAAGCAAGCCGGTAATAGCTTTCCTTATGTTCTGTAATAAGCACAGTCAATGACTGGCGGATATCCTTGTTTTTCATTACATATAAAAGCTCCTTTTTGACAGAAATGAAACGTTTCATGTACTAGACGTTAGAAACCGTCCAAAAAGTTTTCACTATTTTTTAAGAAAAACGGAAAACTTTTTTGCACCTTTATGTGTCTATAATTATGTATAACGCAAAAACGAAACGGAACACCTAGGGAGAGAGACAAATGAGAAGAGAGTTGCAAAAAAAATTGCAAAGAAAACGGGTATTATGGTTGCTGGCGGGGATATTGGCTTTAAGCGGGATGGCTTTTGTTGTTGCGCGAAAAGGCAGCACGGTAGCGGAACCGCTTAATATGGATCCAACCTATGAGGGGATCGAAATTTCCTCCATATTAAAAGAAGGCAAAGAGATTGAATATCCTATCTTTCATATAGAAGAAGTCGATGACATTATTTCAGCATATATACAAGAACGATTAACAACGTCTAAACAACTGTCGTATGAAATTGTTCATTACAGCGCGCAAACAGCGACGGTTCAGTTTACAGGTTCAGAGATGCTGGAGACATTAAATATCGATTTGATTGACGGCAAGCTGCTTTCGTCGACTGACCTCGTTGATGAAGCGAAAACAGATGAATTCATGAAAAGATTATCAAATGTAGGTTATGCGCAGTTGGCGACATCTAATCAGGAAAAATTTGAAGATTTCATCTTATACAATCAGTCGATTGTTTTTAATACGAGCAAGGGTGAACTGGCTGTCAGCAAGCAGTTGTTTGAGGATTTGTTGAAGGATGAATATAAAGCCGGTAATGCTAACAAAGACTTAGTTCAAGACCGCGAGCCGAAATCAGTCATTGCGGAGCTTCCTAAAAAGAGTATTGAAGATTTGTTGGATAAAAAAGTGGTTGCACTGACGTTCGATGATGGTCCGAAAAAAGGGACGACTGATGTGATTTTGGATGCGCTGAAAAAACATAATGCCCATGCGACGTTTTTCGTGCTTGGCAGCATGGCGGAGAAAAGTCCGGAATTATTGCGTCGCATGGCCGAAGAAGGTCAGGAAATCGGCAGTCATTCGTACAATCATCCGCAATTGACTAAACTCTCAGATGAGGAAATTTTAGCGCAACTGAATCAGACGAAGGAAGTAATTCAACAAAACACAGGACAAGAGCCGACTGCATTTCGCCCGCCATACGGTTCAATTGATGACAGGGTTCGCTCCTTCTTAGGGGATATCGATGTGGTAGGTTGGAATATTGACACGGAAGATTGGAAATACCGTGATACAAATCGTATCGTTCGTGAAGTCATGAACAAGGCGGCTGACGGCAAAATCATCTTGATGCACGATATTTACAAAACGAGTGCTGATGCGGCAGTGAGCGTCATTGAACAGTTGACGGCACAAGGCTATGAAATTGTGACGGCTTCGGATATGATAGAAATTAAGAGAAGAAGAATGCAAGTTTCAGAAGGATGAGGAGGAGCGTTAGTGCTCCTTCTTTTTTGTGTTGGCTTAATTATTGTTAAATTTGGTTGAATTATTTTTAAAAGCGGAGGAAATATTTATAAATCGGAAAAATTACTAGTGGAGGCGGACGAATTCCTCGGAAATTCAGCTTAATTAATTCGAAAAGTGGAATAATTCCTATCACCTCTTAACGGGAAAATATTGTATATTCATAGAAAGGGGGATTTTTTATGAGAAATCTAGTTAATTTAATCATGTATTTAATCATTGGGACGGTTCCAGGCTTTATATTGGCAGGGAAACTCGGTATTTTAATTGGTATCGGCTGTGCCTTGCTTCTATGCATCATCGATCAGTTGACACTTATTAATGAAAAATTAACGGAATTGAAGGCGGAGAACAGGTGAAATACCTGTTTTTTTAAACTAATTTTAACGACGAATTTAACGAAGCGGTTCGAAAAAAGAATACGCTGTGTAATTGAAGAAGGCTGTCCTTAGTGGGACAGCCTTCTTTTAGGTGCGCCCGGCATGGGTGCAATCTATAGGGTGAAAGTCCCGAGCTGTGAAGGCAGAAGTAACAGTTAGCTTAACGCAAGGGTGTCCGTGGTGACGCGGAATCTGAAGGAAG
>NZ_JACXSI010000048.1 GCF_014712675.1 Peribacillus faecalis
ATATCTCTTTGTCATTTCATTCCGCTCCGACATCTTTTTTCTCATTATAAACAAAAGTACCCTATAGGATAGACTTTTTTCAAGTGTCTATCTTATAGGGTACAGTTTATTAAGAGCTGGCTTGATTTTAATTTAGCTGTAACGGCGAATTATTCCGGCAATCGTTTGAGATAACGCCGGTACATCCGCTCGGCTGTAGGAGAATCTTACATACGATTCGTCCATCTCCAATGCCTCGGCTAAAAATCCTCCGAAGCCTCTTGCTCTGCGGTCGACTTGCAGTACAACATCCACTTGATGATCGGAGACAGTAAAAACAGCCTCAAGCTCATCCAGTCTGCCTGCAAATTCGCCGCGATATGGTTTGAATTCAAATTCCTGGACAAACGGAAGACGATTACGGAAGACACTTGGCGCTTTCTCACAATCTACTTTACGCAATCTGAATCCTAAATTCTCTACCGTCTGTAAAAATTCAGAAACTAAAGGATGAGGATTAATCCTAATATAATCTCGGTCTTGCGGATCGACGGCCATTTTAATATCCAAACCTGTTTGCACCCATACATTCGTTTTCCCCAATGTGGCTGGCGTTTCGTACGGGATTGTGAAGCTAAACGGCACTTCTTTTGTTTCATTTACCCCAATTTTGAAAGCATGCAGCAATTCAAACTTATCAATAACAGCAGTTTTAGTTACTTTTGTATCATTAAATTCATCTTCATACTCCGTAAGAAGCGATAAGTATATGCTGTCAATTTCTTGTTCCGTTTGCCCTCCTTGAATCCTTACAACACCTTCCAGCTTTTCGCCGACAACGTAATGAGTCTTAGACAGCTGTGTATCTACCTTTGCTGCCCCAATACCTACAGATGATAATAGTTTCTTAAACATATTTTCTCCATCTTCCCCTTTTCTTCTAGACAATCAATTTATTCATTCCGAAAACTTCAGGTACTTCTGTCACTTGCTCAACTGCTTTGTAAAGAGGATTAGCGCGGTCGATTTCGTGCTCATCCTCCGCCCACGTTTCCTTCTGAACATGAACGCCTAAAATATGATTCTCTAAAGCCGGATATATATCACTCTTTAAAGAGTTACCGATCATCGCATAATGATTGCTGCTATGCTGTTGCATGACTTCTTTTAATGTATTCGGCGTTTTATACGGATAAACGTGGATACCTTCCATATAATCCGCTACACCGGCTTGTTCAATTCTGCGTTTTTGAACGGATTCCTCACCGGCTGTCAATACAACCATTGAAAAGCCCTCTTTTTTTAGCTCTTGAATAACTTCAAGCGAGCCAGGAACATTTTTATATTTACGAACATAAACGTCATGCACATACTCACCGATTTCCCTTTGAACGGAAGCTTTCGGCTCCATGCCGTGCTGGCGGAAAAATTCCGTCGATGTATTCAGCCAACTCATTTCATATCTTGGCGGTACAAGGCCGTATTTTGGAATTAACGTTAAATCCAAGATGCGTTGTCTTTGTAAAATATCATCCACCTTGCGAAAGTCACCGAAAATTTCCTTTGAAATCGCTTCGGCACATTGTTTGTTAGTTTTAACAAACTCTGCGTATGTCGAGATGATTGTATCATCCAAATCCCAAATTAAAAGCTGTTCTCTCATTTTTTGTTTATCCTCCGTCACATGCCTTGCCAGCATTTTCATACTATTATACTAGCACCAAAAGTTATCATTTTTCAATATTAGAAAAACTGTTACCGCCCTTTTTTATTTCAATAAAAAGAAGCATTCATTATGCTTCTTTTTGATCGTTTTTATAACGGTACAGAGACACGTCTTTTCACTTTGTAATAAAACCATTCCTTAAAGCCGATTTGCTTTAATTGCTCCCTTACTTCTTCGAATTCATCGCCGACCCTCTCCGGATTATGAGCATCCGAGCCGAACGTCAGCTTTACGTCAAAATGCTTTGCCATTTCCAATATATCAGCAGACGGATACCAACCGCCGACATCCTTCGTCTTGCCGGATGTATTGATTTCTATTGCAACATCGCATTCAGAAATGACCTTTAGCGTTTCCTCTACGGCCAATGTCTCAATTAATGAGAAATCAGGATAATAGGCCTTCATCGCATCAATATGACCGAGAATTTGAAACATATTGCTGCGGGCCGACTGTTGAATAAGCGAATAATAAGCTTCCTTTGTCGCAACCCTTTCCTTCTCCGTCAAACCTTCCCAGCGGCCTCTTTTAAAAATGCTTTGCCCCCCAACATGGTGAATCGAGCCAATTACATAATCAAAAGGATATTGATCCAAATAAAAACGGTAAATATGTGCCGACTCCGGAAAGTAATCCGCTTCCACTCCCAGCAACACATCAATTTTTCCGCTGTATTCCGATTTTAGCTTCAACACCTCATTCACATAATTCGAAAAATCGCTTCTCGGCATTGTAACCTTTGGATAAGGATGGTCTTCATCTGAAGCAAAATAAGGTGTATGATCAGCAATGCCAATAACCTTTAAACCGCCAGATATGCCCGCTTCTATATAATCGCGAATCTGTCCGACAGCATGTCCGCACCTTTCATGATGTGTATGCAAATCAAATTTCATACCGCTTTACCGCCTTTCATTCAATAATCTTTCTTACCATTAGCATACAAAATCATTCTTCTTAATGAAAAAACTATCCTGTTATTATTTACAATTTTCACAAAGAAAAACCGTCACCGGGCCTTTTTCATTTGAACAAAAGCACAAGCGCCCTGTTTAGCACCATAGAAATATTTTATAATCTTTTAAAGCAAATAAAAAAAGCGACACTTCCAAATGAAGCCCCGCTAACTCACTATAACTTCTTTATCCGCAAAAGCAATTTCAGCTAGATAGAGCACTGCTACAGCTAAAAATTCCGTCATTAAAGGAATGTCAATCCCGCTTACAAGCGCATCTGCCAAATAAATAGAAAGCCATGAAAAAAGGCAGTTAAACATCATTCTGATTACAGGAAGTTTTTCCTTACTGCTCAATTTGCTGGAAATGATTAAGGTCATCAATCTGGAAATCGGCTCCATTATAAATCCTATAATAAAGAAACATAATACAAATTTAATTAGCGCAAACAACGAAGTATATTGCACATTAAATAAACTAAGGAACCCCGCTATTCCAAAGAAGAACGCTCCAAAAATGGTTGCGCACGCAATACCCGCAAATAAAGTAACAAGGATGATGGATATTAATTTTTGTTTGGCACTTTGAAACGAACTTTTGTTTCCCTTTCTACTCATCAACTTCGCACCCTTTCAGGCTTTCATTATAAGATAGCGTTCTGCCCCCGTTCAATAATTATACTAAAATAACAATATTCGTAAGAGAAACTTCACATTTATATAACAAAATCATTCTATAAATAATGAAATGAAAAAATTAATCCAATAGATAGAAGGTATTGAATGTGAACTATTAAAGTTTCATTTTTTATATGAGTATAATCTATTGTCTAATATTGGCTGACCTCTACTATAATTGATATTCATAATAGTCTTGCACATGAAATGCATGAAATCCAATAGATTGGTAAAGTTTCAAAGCATTCGCATTTTTCGACTCAACCTCAAGAAACACCTCATGCCCTAGATTTCGCTCTTGTATAATAGTATTAGTCAATGCTGCTCTTCCTATTCCTTTTCCTTGGTACTTCGGATAAACAGCAAATCCGTAAATCCACGCTTCCCCTTTGTTGCGATCTACACGAATTTTCCCAACCGTCTCTCCTTTAAATTCAATAATATAAAATAACTCGTTTCCAGCTCTGCGAATGTTGTTTGTAAACTCGGCTGCCTCTTCCTCAGTGAAGCCAAAGCACTGTACCTCAAGCCGGATTTCATCATCAAGGTCGCGCGGTTCAGACTGTCTTACCAAAACAGTATCAGTCCATTGTAAAAGCCTTTCGGACCATTTCATTTGCAGTTCTGAGTTGAAATATTTGCAATCTATCCGTGTTAAAAATTCTTTTGCCGATACAGAATGTGCCGGCGCATTCAATAGCAACTGATTACATTTTCTCTTTTTCAATTCTACTACAGCTCTATCAAATAATTGCGTGAATATCCCTTTCCTCCGCTTATCCGGATGAACCATACCACACAATTCATACTTATTTCCGAAATTATATAATGCAAGAAATCCAACCAGTTTATCTGCCTCGTAATAAAAAAAGTCATTTCTGTCATGACTCCCACGGCTCTCTAGCATATCCCAATTAAGCTTAAGCTGAAATAGTTCTCCTTGCTCGCATTGTTTCTGCAAATTTTTAATATCTTGCAATTGTTCTTTTGAAAGCATATCAAGTCCCCCTCACAAAATACTTACCACCAAATTATACAATATAGCGTGAATAATTTAGAAAAATAACAAAATTGAGATGCAGTTTTGTTATAATATAAATAACCACGTAAGGAGGGTTCTACGATGAGTTTAAAATATCAAAATATATTAATCGGTATTGATGGTTCTTCTGAAGCTGAGTGGGCTTTAAAAAAAGCAATTGACGTTGCCAAACGAAATGATGCAACTCTAGTTATCACACACGTAATTGATACATTAAGCTTCGCCATTACAGAAACATATGATACAGCCCCAGCACTGGACAAAGCGAAAGAATATGCGCTATCCTTACTGGAAAAATATAAGGTACAAGCAAAAGAAAACGGACTAAGCAACGTTGTAATTGAAGTTGAATACGGCTCTCCGAAAACGTTCATGACGAAAAAAATGATCAGCAAATACGAGATTGACTTAGTCGTTTGCGGAGCAACAGGCATGACTGCACTGGAAAGATTCATGCTGGGAAGTGTATCTTCATACATAACACGCCACGCTCCTTGTGACGTACTTGTTGTAAGAACACCAGAAAAATAAGAGCGGAAACGCCGCGTCGTGCGGCAATACTGATGTCACCTGCACCTGCTGGCCTCAAGCTTTACAGGTGTAAGAATAGACAACCTTCCGGATTCTCCGAAAAAGAACCATAGCCCTCCGGCTATGGTTCTTCTATCTTCTTAAATTTCCTCCGGTTCTTCCGCTAACAGCCAAGGGATATCTGCTTCAAAATCCAATTGAAGCATCGGCTTTGGGAAATTTTCAGGTCCGAATTTTGTTTTATTAGAAATGCCCAACTTGAATGGATGCATTTGCACCGTGTTCGTCTCATTCCAGTCAGACAAAGTGCACATTTGACCGTCTATTACAGTACCGACAAAATGATAATTCCCTATGTAATAGCGAATCATCTTATCTTCCGAAATCGGAATATCAGAAAGATGTGATGGCTTTTCCGGATTTATGCCAAGTTGCCGAAATAATTGCAGAACGGCCGGATCAAGAGACTTACTCGCCTCCATAAAATTCAAGCAATAGATGCAATCGCACACTTCCTCCGACTTAACATTTTTATAAAACTCTCTCGTCTTTTCTGCATCAACTTTCAATAACCATTGTGCGACTTGAACTGTTTGCAAATATCTCAACCCTCTTTCTTCCAATTATTTAAAGAAAGATAATTCGCTACTTTTCACTCTATTCCTTTAAATCAAGACAAAAAATGAATGGCAATTCAGTGAATTTTTTGTTAAACATCAAAAGACGTGTTTTATTGCAGTACCGCAAGGCAATAATGAATATTCTCAAACGCATGTAAATAATCATGGCGGTTTTGAAAATATTTCACTTCTATGTCATTAGGAGTTAAATGTTCGTAAATATGAAAGCCTGCTTCGGCAAGCAGTTTTTCCAATTCCGGATAACTGAAGCAACTCTTCATCGGTTCACCGCTTTCGGCTGCCATTGCAACCATGTTTTGCACCCGCTTCAATGTTTTGCTTGCATCAAACAGCTGCTCATCACCGTAATCGAAAACGACAGTGCTCCCTTTAGGCGCAATTTCCGCAATCTGTTTTAATGTTTTCAAAATATCTTCTTTGCTCAAATAATATGTGACGCCGAGCCAACTGAAAAAGCTCAATTTTTTTTCATCATAATCTGCTTGCTTTAATGCATCAACAAGAGTGTCTTGCGAAAAATCCATTGGCACAAAATGCAGTTTTTCAGGAATATCCCAATCCATCTCCTTTAACTTGCTCTTTTTGAAGCTTTGTGTAAATGGATGATCTACTTCAAAAACATCCAACTTTTTAAGCAGTTTAGGATGGCGGAAAGCAAATGTATCCAGCCCTGCTCCTAAAATGACATACTGCCCGGCACCTAACGCAACCGCATTTTTCAACATGTCCTCACAATATCTCGCCCTTGCTAACGGGGTTGGAGCCAGCTGTGTCTGCACAACCCATTCCAGTGCCCTCCCCTGATCCGCAAACTCTTCGGCATGTTCCGGATTAAAGAAGTTAATGCCCCCTGCCATATATTGCGATACTTGCGCATATTCCTCATCAGTCAGCCATCTTTTTGCAAGAAAATCATTAAATATTTTCGGCTCATCATGTAAAGAATGATACGCGCGACCAAAGGCCGATATTTTTGCCGTCATACTGTATTGATTATTTACCATAATCCATCTTCCCCCTCTGTGATTACTGAATTCCCCTCTAATAGACTTATTTGTAATTTTCTTCAACTCCCTGTCAATTCAATGCTTCAATGTTGACTGTTACTCTCTTCGCAAAGAATCCACCGGATCAAGTTTCGCAGCTTTGCTTGCAGGCATAATGCCCGCAAGCATACTGATGACTATGCTTACTACTATTCCGAAAATCAAATATTGCGTTTTCGGCATCATAATACTCACATCAAAATAATGGTTCGAAACGATATTTGCCAACACGGACAGCACACTTGAAACAGCAACACCAATGAGTCCGCTCGTTAATCCGATTAGAAACGCTTCAGAAACAAAAATGCGTTTAATATCCTTTCTTCTCGCTCCAATCGCTTTCAGCACTCCGATTTCCTTCGTTCGTTCCACGACGCTAATATGCAGCACAACTAAAATCATAATTGCAGACACAAACAAAGAAACGCCCGATACGCTCGCCAAAACGACTGTCAACACATCGAGCATTTCTGTAAACACTTCTGTCATTGTCTCTTGTGTCGAACCTCTATATCCAAGTTCCTTCACTTCAGCCTTAATATCTTCCGCATAAGACTCATCTTCCGTCACTAAATACATCGTCGTCGGCTGCAAATCATAATCATTATCCTCAGCCAGCTGCTGCAAATCATCAAAGCTCACATACACCATTTCCATCGATGAATTCGGATTGTTTCCGATTGGGGCGCTGATGCCGCTCACCTTAAAATCACCGCTGAAGATTTGATTTTTGATAACGACATTTAGCGTCACATTTTTGCCAATCATATTGCCGCCAAGTTTCTCATTCATGCCTTCAGTAATAAGTACCCCGCTCTCCCCCGGCAATTCTCCCTCTTTGATGCCTGATGCCGTTAAATTGGAGGAAACGGTCGCGAGCGCCATAATCGTACTCGTTTTGTCGTTATATTCGATTGTATTAGTGCCAAAGGAAATTAGATTGAATCCTTTCTCTGCCGATACCACATTCGGAATAGCGGATAGCTTTTCAATATCTTCTTCCTCAAAAGGCGTTTGCACACCCATGAGAGAGAGCATCACATTAGGAGGCATTTCCATCGAATCAGAATCCATGCCTGGCTCTTCCTCCATCGGCATATTCACCTCCACGACTAGAGGATTGACCATGCTGTTCATCGAATCATTAAAATAAGTTTTCATACCATTTCCTAAAGAAAGCATTAAGATGACACTCATGATGCCTATGCTTGCTCCGAATGAAACCCAAACATTCCGGCTCAATTTTTCCTTCATGTTTTGAAAAGCAAGCTTAATTGCCGAGCCGAAGCTCAAATTTTGCTGTCGTTTGTTGATTTCTGTATGTACAAATTCTTCATTTACTTGAGCAACAGCCGGACCTTCTGAATCGGAGATAATTTTCCCGTCGGCCAACTCTATAATACGTGAAGAATGCCGTGCTACCCGTTCCGAATGGGTAACCATAATGACAAGCTTGCCCCTTTTAGCAATTTCCTTAATGATATCAAGCACTTGCTCCGTTGTTTCCGAGTCTAATGCTCCAGTCGGTTCATCCGCAATAATGATTTCCGTATCATTTATCAGCGCTCTTGCGATTGCGACACGCTGCTTTTGACCTCCTGACAGCTGATCAGGCTTTTTATACATGTGGTCCTTCAAACCGACTTGCGTCAATATCTCCTCGGCACGCTGCGTTCGCTGCTGCTTTGAAACATTCGATAATGTCATCGCAATTGTCACATTATCGAGCACCGATAAATGCGGAATTAAGTTAAAGCTTTGAAAGACGAAGCCAACTTTATTTTTCCTATATTGATCTAATTCCTTCTCATTGTAATCACCGATATTTTTGCCATCGACGGCTACCTCCCCTGAAAAGTCAGAATCAAGACCGCCTATCACGTTCATTAATGTCGATTTCCCGCTCCCGGATTCGCCGATAATCGATACAAGCTCACCACGGTCAAAGGATACATTAACATCCTTCAGCACAGGAAAAACCTTGCCTCCCGCAAGCTTGTACGATTTATATACAGCGCTTAACCGTAAAACCTTCATTCCGCACACTTCCCTTCATGCTGTAATTTCTTGGTGAATAATTACTATCATTTTTATACCGGATGATCTGATAATGGCCGTCAATGTGAAATCGACATAACCATCGCCACACATCTTAGTTTTTCCATACCCTTTAAAACTGCTCATTATGCTTAATTTGAACGCTTTGGATTTTTCTGTAATCAAAAAAGACTCCAAAAGTTATACTTTTAGAGTCTTCTTTATCATTTGAATTAATGTATGTATTTCTGATTTCTGCGCCATTGTACTTTGCGTTTTAATTCAGCTGAGCTGCTAAAAATCCATCTATTACCCCTTTATTGAATAAGGTTGCCAAATATTTATTAAACAATGGGTGTCCTGTAAATCAATCCCTCTGTCAATAATTGGCGGAGGTTTTCGTATTGTCTTACAGGGTAAAACAATATGTAGTCCAATATAAGTTGGGGGGAATTTACAAATGAGCGGGTACAGAAAATCAACTTCATACGTAAATGAGGTGGAAACTCTTAAACACTTGTTGCACTCCGGCAGAGCCAATGCGGCTTATCAAAAGAACGTGAAATCTTCTGAGCAGAACCATACTATGGTCAAACCGCTGCAAGGACGCAAAGGTTTGCAAGGAATGCGAGGTAAATAGAGAATCACTAATCTCCCTTAGTGAGAAAGCCATCATCTAAGATGGCTTTCTTGCTAATGTTGGTAATACTCTACATCCAGAACATTTTTGACTAATGTTTCCGCTGCTTCACCTTTAAGCTTCATTTCTTTTTTTCCACTGTATACTGTTACTTGAAGCGGATCAGCTTTGAGCCATATATGGTAAACAGAAGCACGCCCATCTTCTTTTGGTTCATTAAAATAAAAAATGTAATCTGATGGTTTTTTATTTAATTTGATTTTACTGTTCTTCCAATTTCCTTTTTGGAGTTCCTTTTTGATTGCTTTCGCGGTTTCCTCATCAATTTTCTCTTTATAGGCAACAAATTGATATTTAGCTTTTCCCTGCTTTTCTTGAACCGTCAATTTATCTTCAGTTCTTGCAAAATACGAAATGAAAAAAATAAGGAAAATGATTATAAATGCGAAAATCCATTTTTTCATGCGACTATCCCCTTATATCGGAATTTCATCAGATTTTACTACATAAAATTCGATATCCGCTCCGTTTCCCCTTCAATTAAATAAAAACTTATCCATTTTACTAAAAATAATAAAATATACTTATCACTCAATTCCCACTAAAATTGAAATAGGAGGCGATTCAAAAATGGATTTTTCATTTAATAAAATTGACCACATTCAACTAGCTGCTCCAAAAGGAAGCGAAGAGGCAGCACGGAAGTTTTTCATAAATCTATTAGGCTTTCAGGAAATCGAAAAACCGGAAAAGCTCAAAAACAATGGAGGTGTCTGGTTTTCTTGCGGCAGTTGTCATATTCATATCGGTATTGAAGAAACATTTTACCCGGCTAAAAAAGCACATCCTGCATTTGAAGTACTTAATATCGAAGCACTTAAACAGCATTTAATCGCAAATAATGTCGATATTACCGAAGACGATCGTATTCCCGATGCGAAAAGGTTTCATTTCTTTGACCCGTTCGGCAACCGCATCGAAATCATCGAATGGATTTGACCCTTATCCTTTTTATGCCCTATACTGTATAATTGCTTTTATATAAACCGCATTAAAAGGAGCATGAACTGTGTCAGACAATCACTCTTTACAAAATCAAATTTTAACGATCAGCTGCGGCGTGATTATTGAAAAAGAAAATAAAATTTTGCTTCAGCGTCCTGCTGGTGAAACAAATTGGTGCTTACCGGGAGGCATAATGGAAATCGGCGAAAAGTACGAAGAAGCCGCTAAACGGAATGTCCTTGAACAAACGGCATTAACAATCGAATCGATGAAGCTGTTTGGTATGCAATCGGGCAGAGACTGCTTTGTTACATATAGAAATGGAGATAAAGGCTTTAATCTTCAGGTCATATTCCACACAACCGAATATAGCGGCAAGGTGCGAATAAAAGATGCAGCCAATCGCGAGCACCGCTTCTACCCGAAAACGAACTTGCCGAAAAACTTAAACCCTCAGCAAAAAGCGTTCATCATCGACTGGAAAGACAATAAAGAAACACCAATTGTGAATTAGAAAAATCGTCACCGGTCCTTTTTCATTTTTGATTTCACTCCTTGATTTGGCTTCAATGAAAAAGAAGACATGCGGGAACCGAAAAGCGGAAGCGGACCGCAAGTAAGGAACAGCGACTAAGGACGCTGCGTCCTGTAGCAACGTCGCTGTAACTCTCGTCCTGAGAGCCTCCGACCTGCATAAGACGAATCAGGTAGGAAATTGTAAAATTTCTGGAGTGATTTGGCTTATGACCTCGAGCTGTCAAATTCATCACTTACCAGTCATGAATTTGACAAGATACTCGGGGGTGATTATCTAAGATGAAAACTGGCTGGCCGCTGCAGCTAGACATAGACTAAGAAGGAACAGCAACTAAGAGCGCTACGTCCGCATATCTTCGTCGCTGTGACTCTCATCCTGAGAGCCCCACACAAGAAACCCGAACTTGGTTTCTTTGGGGAGATGTGTGTAAAAGGAACATCGGCTAAGGGCGCCACGTCCTGTGGCAACGCCGATATGACCTACATCGTGTAGGCCTCCGAGCATGGCAGGTGTAAGGTTAGACAGCTATTTAATTTCACATTCACTTTTCTTTTAATCAAACAGCCTCTTAACTTGTACGGTTAAGAGGCCTTTTTGCATTATTTATCAAGAATCGTCGCGATCGATTTTGCAACTTGTTCCCAATAGCTCACCGGATGGGGCACAAAATCCTGTTTCGTCACGTATTTTTCCAAAGTGACTTCTTCTCCGGCTTCATCGACTACAAATCCGCACACTTTAATCTCATCCATTTCCCCTAAACAGAATCGTTCAAAATCCCACCATTGCGCTTGCACCATTCCTGCCACTTCTTCCTTTTGCAGTTTGAAAGAGAGCGGTTCATCCGTCTCATATACAAAGACATTAGCGAATTCTCGGTCTATTATCGTATCTGTAACAATGCATGCCTCAATAATACCTGCCGGTTGCAATTTCTCATATGTAACAGCTATTCCTAATTCCTCTTCAATTTCCCTTACACCGTCCGCAATTGTTTCATGAGCTAAAATATGGCCGGCTGCTGTTATATCAAGCAGACTCGGATAATCTTTTTTACAAATGCTGCGTATTTGAAGATAAATAGAGTTTCGGTCGACAAACCAGCATTGAAAAGTTTCATGCCAAAGTCCCTTAGCATGGACCTCTTCTCGGCTTGCGACACCAATTTTGTTGCGATTTTCATCAAAAACAGCAATCATTTCCTCAGTTTCCGTCAAATCCTTCTCAAACATCACCAAATCGCGCGCTCTAATACCCATTTCGAAAATCGGCTCCGGATATTTTTCAAAGAATCCTTTTTTAATGTCCTTTATCCGAAAGCCTGCCTTTTGATAGAAAGCCAAGTTATCAATGCTAGAGTTGGCAGTGCCTACAATCATCTTATGAAAACCGCGTTCCTTATATACAGAAAACGCTTCATTAATCACTTGCTTGCCGATCCCCTTTCCGCGAAATTCAGGATGAACAGCGATATTTTTCAGTTCAACGACCTTATCTTCATGAAAGGTGAAAAGCATAACTCCCGCTCTGCCTTCTCCACGTTCTATCGCATACAACTCACCATCATTTATATAACTATTTACAACTTCTTCACTTTCATCAGCCATTAACAATTCGCTAAAGTAGGCTAATCGGTTATCTTTAATTGGTATTAAATTGATTCCTTGTGTCACGAGCTTCTCCCTCCTTTTCCTAATAAGCATATTATATCCGTTTTTTCAAATCCATTTATTACCTAAACGTTACAAACATTTACACTATGCTAATGGTAATATTTTAAACTATAAATCACCTATTTCAATTGTTACCCTAATTTATGAATATAGTAATTAATGGGGGTACACAATATTTATGAAGAAATTCATTATAGCCGGAGCTTTGGCCGGCACGTTACTATTCTCAAGTAATGCACTTGCAGCTGATTACATAGTGAAATCAGGTGACTCGTTATGGAAAATTTCTAAAGCACATAATGTTTCGGTAGCAAACTTAAAATCTTGGAATAACTTAAGCAGCGATGTAATTTATCCGGGACAAGTATTGAAAATTAACAGCACTTCTTCCGGCAACTCGACGTATGTTGTAGTTAAAGGCGACACATTCTCCGGCATCGCGAAAAAGTACAACATGACTGTTACTGAATTGAAAGCGCTAAATCCGCAAATTGAAAACATTAACATCATTAAAGTCGGACAAGTCATTACTGTATCCGGCAATGCTTCTTCCAACAATAGCTCTAGCTGGGAAACTAAAGCTGATTCAATTATCGCGACAGGCAAAAAATATTTAGGCGCAAAGTATTTGTACGGAGCTTCGACAACACAGACGGACGCATTTGATTGCTCAAGTTTTACAATGCGTGTTTATCAAGAGAACGGCATCACATTGCCACGTAATTCTGTTGCTCAATCTAAAGTCGGTCAATCAATTTCTTTATCAAACGTCAGAAAAGGAGATTTAATCTTTTTCGATACAGATTATGACGGCACAATCAACCACGTCGCGATTGCCGTTGACAGCACAACAATTCTACATTGCGCAACATCAACCGGTGTCGCAACCGCTACTTTAAATAGCTATTGGAAACCTCGAGTAGCTAAAGTTACACGCGTATTTTAATATCCATTCTAAAAAGAGAGCAAAAGCCTTGGAATGACAGGTTTTTCTCTCTTTTTAAATTGTGGCGAAAACACCGTTTAAAGACAATAACAACTCGGATAAACTTTCTTCTTGACACATTTTTTATCAGTGTGATATTATAAAACTTTGCTAAATAAGCATATATGTGTTACACTTGATTTTGTTACCATATATGGAGGTGGATTATTTGTTTCAAATTGGCGATCATATCGTATATCCAATGCATGGAGCAGGTATCATCAAGGCTATAGAAGAGAAGGAAATTTTAGGAGAAATACAACAGTATTATATTATCAACATGTCAACGCATGCGATGGAGATTATGATCCCTACGAAAAAAACCGTACATCTAAATATTCGTCCTGTGACTGAACTTGTTGCACTCCCTAACATAATACAGATTTTCCAAAACGGAGAATCCGATAACGAACTTGTGTGGAAGCAAAGATTTAAAAGAAATTCGGAAAAAATTAAAACCGGTAAAATACAAGACGGTGCGGAAGTTGTACGTGATTTATTGCGTATTAAAGAAGAAAAAGCACTAAATGCAAGCGAAAAGAAAATGTTGGACCAAGCGCAAGGATTCCTTATGAGCGAACTTGAATTGATCGAAGGAATTACCGATTCGCAAATGGCCATATTCGCATAAAATATGTTAACACATACTTTAACTCGTCCTCTTTTGCTGTTTATACAGTCTCATTTATGTTTCTACATTAACAAACGTTAAGACATTTCTCACAATAATTGAATAGTAGTAATTACTTAATTGACACCCCCTGATTCACACTGGCACAGGCTAGGAACTGTAAGGATGAAAGAGAGGCAGGGCTTTCGTTGTTTTAGGTCATCCATTTAAGTCATTATTCCAAAAACATTCAACTAATCCTCTTTTGTTTTTCTAAAACCACAAGAATATTCACATTACCAACATCAGAACGAATTTCAGAATTCTGATTCTCACTGGCGCGGGCTAGGAACCGTAAGGATGGAAGAGAGGTAGGGCTTTCATTGTTTCAGGATTCTTGCATTCAGGAAAACCAGCATTCACCTCTATAACTAAATATCATTCCGAATTTTATGACAGCATGCTGTCCTCGGCAAAAATCCTCCAAAATACGATTGGAGGATTTTTTTTATTTACACTTCAGTTTCACTTATTACTCGATCAACATTTTTCTTGAAATTACCGTTCACTAAATAAATCCCGATTATGATTAACAATCCGCCGATGAGTATGGACGGATAAAGTGGATCATCTAATAAAAGCCAGCCGGTCATTACACCAAAAAACGGCGCCAAAAATAAAAACGTACTTGTCTTTCCAGGTTCTCCATTTTGCAAAAGATAATACCAAACTGCAAATTGAACGACAGAAGACATGATGCCAAGCCACAATAAAATCAGCAAAGATTCTCCATTCATTTCAAACAACGGCTCCTCTAGCAAGAAACTTACTGCCAACAAAATCAAACCGCCAAACAACATCTGATAGGCAGAAAGAACCCACGTATCAAAGCTTGCTCCCCACTGATTGACCAACAAAGTGGATACTGCCCAAAATACCGCCGAGATAATACCGTAAATAATACCGGCTTTAAACTCTATTTGCGCGCCAATCGTGATGCTCACACCGACCAATCCCATCAGCACCCCGCCCCACTGATACAGGCGGTAACGTGACTTTAAAAACAATGTGGCGAAAATGACGACAAGCAGCGGGTTTGTGAAAGTCAGTATTGACGATTCCCCTGCTGTAATCGTCCTCAAACTTAAAAATATGCACCCCATTACACCAGCTGTTTGCAAGCTGCCGATCAGCACTACCTTCCACCAGCTTTTCCACTCTTTCGGATGCGGCCTTTTAAACAAAAGAACAAAGATGGCCATAACGATGCCAGCAACCAAAAATCGCAGTGCCGCCAGCAATAACGGTGATGAATAAGCCAGACCCATCTTGACGACAGTAAAAGAAGAACCCAGTAGAAAAGTGGTTAATATAATTAATGAAGAAAATTTAATCGTACTCATGTACAATCCCCAATCTATAATTACGTATGTAAATTATTCTTGAAGTCGTCTGCTTATCCCTTTTTTAGGATGCATTTAAATATCGACTGCGTTATTTTTGAAAACCTTTATTGCCGCGAGAGCGCTATTTCGTACTAAAAATCCGTCTAAATAAATAGAAGCGAAACAATAAATAGGTTCGCCCCTCATCAATCAAAATGTATTTTCCCAATTCTCTTCCTCAAGCGGCACACCCATGTCGATGTACTCTACTCGCAGTGTTCCACGGTTAACTACGCCATCTGCCTGCAGAGAGTCGATTAAGTCATTGAAGACTTGGTCATCATCAGCCTGTTTCTTTCTCGGAAGATCTATCCGAATCAACGAAGGATTCACACCCGCCTCGTTGTAACTGACCGGATTATTGACATCGACATTCGCTTCCTCAACTGCTTGTTCATCAAAGTAAACAAATATTTCAATCTTCCCTTTCATCTGTTTTTCGATTTCATCCCAATCATCACTGTCGATAATCGGGGCTGAGTCCTGTCTAGTTAATGCTTCCCCTAGTCTTTCTTCAACGTATGGCTTAATACTCGCTTCTGCCTCATCTTCCCACTTGCTGATTATAAATGTGTCTGTCATTTGCCCCGTATAGTCATCATGATAGATTAGAAAATCAGTGCCTGACTTTTCATGGCGCGCTACAGCAGCATATTCAAACCCATCAAAATTGCCCATTCCATCAAACAAAGTATCAAAAGCAGTTACTTCATCCGCAAAATGTTCAATGATATATTGCTCCGCTGCGTCCTTCACTCTCTTCTCTTCATCTGGGTCTGACTTCATAGCCTGCGCAAACGAAAAAGCAATAATGGCGATGGCTAATGCACTGACTCCCAATAAAATAAGAACCCCTATAAGCACCTTTTTCAATACGCTCATACAATCCTCCTAATACACCTTCTATATTTTACCATATATTTCAAAATAAAAAGAGCCCCTAAAAGTCTGCATACACTTTTAGAGACTCAACATTAAATCGCCAAAGAAACAACATCACCTTTAAATAATCTTCCGGAAAGTGGCGGCAAATCAATTTCAAAGCTATCGGATTCAGCAAATTCCATTAGTTGATACGGCACACTTCCGCCATAAAGATCAAAGTCACTGTTCATCAGCTCTTTCAATTGCATCGGCACTGATGTAGAGAAGCGGTAATTTTTATAATGGTGATTAGAAAAATTAAATGCTGCAACAATTCGTTCAATGCCGATTCCACGTTCAAAAATATATACACATTGTTGCTGGTCATTCCCTACGAGCCAGTGGAAAGCGTGGTAATCGTACGGTGATTCATATAAAGCTCTAACAGAGATGTACAGTTCGCCCAATTTTTTCATATAGCGGTGGAAAGCATCATGCATCGGGAATTCAAGCAAGTTCCAGTCCTGCTCACGCTTTTCATCCCATTCGCGAAAATGGGCGATTTCGTTGCCCATGAAATTCAGTTTTTTACCAGGGTGCGTATACATGTACAAGTACAGAGCCCGCAACTGTCGGAACTTATCCTCATACTCGCCCCACATTTTTTGAATGATTGTTCCCTTGCCGTGCACAACCTCATCATGAGATAACGGCAGCAAGAACCGCTCATTGTAAAAGTAGTGCATAGAAAACGTCAGCTTATGATATTCTGCAGGGCGTTCTTCCGGCGATCTGCTGAAATAATGGAGCGTGTCATTCATCCAGCCCAGGTCCCATTTATAATCAAAGCCTAATCCTCCATGCTCGACGGGTGCTGTCACCTTCGGATAAGCAGTCGAGTCCTCCGCAATCAGCATCGCAGTCGGGTGAAGCTGCTTTAACCCTTGGTTCATATTTTGAATAAATTCAATCGCTTTCGTGTTAACGCCACGATTCGGGTCGCCCTGCCAATAAATCGCTCGGCTGATTGCATCCATTCGTATGCCATCAAAATGAAACTCCTTTAGCCAGTAGTTAGCAGCTGATTGCAAAAACGAGCACACCTCGCCTCTTGAATGCATAAAATTACGCGTTCCCCACTCGCTATCCGCCATATCGCTGTGCGGAAATTCATAAAGAGCGGTACCGTCATACATATTGAGACCATAGTCATCAACTGCAAAATGAACCGGTACAAAATCGATAATGACACCGATTCCGGCCTGATGGCATTTATCTACAAGCTCTTTTAATTCCTTCGCTGTCCCGTAACGGGAAGTAGGACTGAAAAAACCGGTATTTTGGTAACCCCATGAACAATCAGCCGGATGCTCGCTAAGCGGCATAAATTCAATATGCGTGTAATGATTTTCTTTTACATAAGCTATTAAATCATCGGCAATCTCATTGTAGCGAAACCAGCCGTTCTCATCCGCATCATTCGTTTTCCAAGAACCGAGATGCATTTCGTATATATTAAGCGGTTCATCCATGTTTGTGCTCCGATTCGCCATCCATTCATCATCCGTAAACTGATATTCAGTTAAGTCGACAATATAGGAAGCAGTGTTTGGCCTGAGTTCCATTCCGAAACCGTATGGATCGCAATGGTCCATAAATTTCTCATCTTGCTTGTATATCCGGTACTTATACATCATGCCAGGTCTCGCTTTTTTAGAACGGAAGCAATATATCCCGCTTTCGCCGAGCTCTTCCATTTCTTCTTCCTGCCAGCTGTTAAACTCTCCAAATATCGAAACTTTCACCGCATTTGGCGCATAAGTGCGGAAAACGACTTCATCACCCTCAATATGAGCCCCGAAAAACTCATACGCATCAAAGGTCCTTCCGTCAAAAAAATCTTGTATAATCATTCACATTCGTCCTTCTTGTATGTAATAACACTTACGTTGTCTAAAGACTGTTCTATTTATCTTTGTCAATTGTTCAATGCATTAAACCATTTTACCACAAACATAAATAAGTCAGGATGCCGCCCCAATGGCAAAAAAAAGCAAAGACACAAATCGCGTCTTTACTATTTCTCTCTTACATATGTACCGCCGATCAAGTCATGGAGTCCCCGTTTATCTTCACGAAAAGCCATCATAAACAAACTAATGATTGGTGATATGCCGAATGTAATAAAACCTAGCATTTGAAAACCTACTACTTCCCGCAAAATCATATTCGACAGCTTTACTTCGCCATCATCTTCATAACGTTTTATTTTTATTTTGCAAATCCGCTTGCCGATGACATATCCGCTCCACAGTACAGGCGTAATCGTCATATACACTGTATAAATGACGTTCTCCACCCATCCATTTGCCCACTCATCGAATGGATTTCCAAAAATCAGAAAGCCTATTAACGAAATCATTAAACTATCCAAAATCCTAGCTACTACCCTTCTAAAAGTCGATGCCGGCATTCTCATCATTTTCCTCATCCCCCTTATGAATATATTACCTTAATACCTATAATTGGGAAACAAGTAAGAAAAACCGTCACCAGCCCTTTTAGCGAGACTAATACTAAAGACTTGGTCAGGCAGCTGCCCAAGTTCAAAAATTTTATAATTTCCTATAGTACAAACAAAAAAGCTGCCCGAATCTATAAAATGTACCCTATAGAGTAGACACTTCAAAAAAGGTCTACCTATGGGGTACATTTTTTATATAATGAAGAAACATCAAAGAAATACTGGGGAAGAATATGAGTAAAA
>NZ_JACXSI010000049.1 GCF_014712675.1 Peribacillus faecalis
CCTCCTTTGGTTATTTAAGGGTCCCGTGCACTGGACACCTCGTATCATACCAAGGAGGCTTTTTTTGTTCAAACTTCATTTTGCTTCAATACAGGAATGCTTTCTTAAGAACTATGAAAAACCGTTACCGGTCCTTTTTCCTTTTTGAATTCGCCTCTTGATATCACTTCAATGAAAAAGGAGCCATGTGGGAACCGAAAAGCGGAATCGGCCCGCAAGTAAGGAACAGCGACTAAGGACGCTACGTCCGCATATCTTCTTCGCTGTGACTCTCGTCCTGAGAGCCTCCGACCTGCATAAGACGAATCATGCAGGAAATTGTAAAATTTCAGGTGTGATTTGGCTTATGACCTCAAGCTGTCAAAGAAGTCTAATCGTAGATGAAAACTGGCTGGCCGCTGCAGCTAGACAAATTCTAAGAAGGAACAGCTGCTAAAACCGCCACGTCCGCATGTCTTCGCCAATATGACCTACATCCTTGTAGGCCTCCGAACATGACAGGTGTAATGGTAAACAAGTAAAAAAGCCCAACCATTTTGTTGGACTTCTCTACAGTACTATTATTCTGCAAATACGATATGCCATTCAGCACGCTTTTCTAAAAACTCTTTTGCCAACGCTTGAGCTCCTTCTAAGCTATGGCTCGCAGCCCAACCGCATTGAACTTCATTGCAAGCAGGCACAGATGTTGCAGCTAGTACGTCTTTAGCTGTTTTTTCTAAAATCGTTAAGATTCCTTCATAATCATCGTAATTTAAAAATGATACGTAAAAGCCAGTTTGGCAACCCATTGGTGATAAATCAACCACATCTTCTGAATGGTTTCGAATTCGGTCAGCCATTAAATGCTCCAATGAATGAAGCGCAGGCATTTCCATATGAGCCTTATTAGGCTGTTTGAAGCGAATATCATATTTTGTAACTACATCACCGTTCTTACCCGTTTTTGTACCGGCTAAGCGAACATATGGCGCCACAACTTTCGTATGGTCTAAATCAAAGCTCTCAACATTCGTTTTTTCAGTTGTCATAATTCTTTCCTCCCAGATAAATTGCATAGAACGAATAAATACTTTTATTAAAGTCAGTCAATATATCTTCCTAATCCATTGTATCAGACTGCGGTATTTCTAGTAAGTTCATATAGCGTAAAAGTGTGATTTTTCCGAACCAAAAGAGCCCAAATATTTGTTCATGCTTTAATTTACTATAATAACGTCCACACCCTTTTTTAAATGGATTTTGTAGTTCCGCTGCTCCCATAACTAAATAAGGCACCTCAACTTTATGTTGTTTAGAATTTTATTTTACGGATATACTTTTACCATACAAACTACTTGATTAATATGGAGGTTTTCTTATGAAAAAATCACTTGCATTACTGGCATGTTGCAGCTTACTGTTCCTCGGAGCTTGTGGAGATAATGATGAGGTAACAAATCCGCCAAATAATGCAGCAACAGAAAATGATACAAACAATAACAATAGCTCAACCGATACTAATAATTCGAACAACACAAACAATTCCGGCACAACAACAGAACAAACATCTAATATTCCTTTCTATTCATTCGATCTCGATGTTGATTACGCTGACTTCAAATCATTTGAAGTGGAATATGAGAATGACAACGACGGCATGGAAGCAAAAATTAAAGATGAACTAAACAATCGCAAATTAACCGGAGATGAGGCATTCAACGAACTTCAAAGCCGCTTTGAACAATTTAAATTTGACGTTGGTACTACAGAAGCTGATGTCGTCAATGAAGTGCTTCAATCCTTTGAATTAAGCGATGATTATAAAGAATTCGAGCTTGAAGTAAAATTTCCTGATGGCACTGAAAAAGAATATAGAGTTATTAAATAGTTAGAAAAACCGTCACCGGTCCTATTTTATCTGAATATACAACATAGATTCACTTCGATGAAAAAGGAGCCATGCGGGATCCGAAAAGCGGAAGCGACCGCAAGTAAGGAACAGCGAATAAGAACGCTACATCCGTATATCTTCGTCGCTGTGACTCTCATCGTGAGAGCCCCACACGAGAAACCCGATTTTGGTTTCTTGGGGGAGGCAGGAAAAGGGAACATCAGCTAAAAGCGACACGTCCGCATGTCTTCACCGATGTGACCTACATCCTGTAGGCCACATGGCAGGTGTAAGGTTAGACAACATTCAAAGTTCAAAAATTTTACACCTTCTTAGAAGTAACAAAGGGTCTTCCGATTTTCGGAAGGCTCTTCTCTTTACATCTCTTGTGCCAATTTTCTTCTGCGCAGTACCTTGCTGACGACACCATGTGACGGTGAGAAAAATAACGCCATTACAAACAAAATACCGGCGACAGCAATCATACAACCTGCAATTGAAGCATCGAGCAGTACCGCTCCATAATATCCAAAAAAAGAACAAGCAACGCCAATCAGGCAGCTAATGAGGATCATTTTACTGAGCTGCTCGGTCAGCAAATAAGCAGTGGCAGCCGGAACAATCAACATTCCGACAACGAGAATCGCTCCGACACTATCAAAAGAAACAACTGTCGTGACCGAAACGAGCGTCATTAATAAATAATGGAAGAAAATTACTGAAACTCCTAATGCAGCAGCCATTACTGGATCGAATGAGCATAATTTAAATTGCTTATAAAATAAACTGATGATAATTATATTGACGAGCAATACCGCACCAACGAGCCATACTGCTTGAGGTCCGAGATCACCCCCGCCAATCGTGACCACATTCCATGGTGCATAAGCAATTTCCCCGTACAGCACATGATCCAAATCAATATGAACTTGGCGAGTATAAAGACTTACTAAGACAACGCCGACGGCAAAAAGTGCTGTAAAAACAACGCCAATAGCAGCATCATCCTGTACCCAGCTGTTTCGGAACAAACTAATTAAATAAACCGTTAATAATCCAAATACAATTGCACCGGTCAACATGAATATCGTGTCACGCGATCCACTCAATAAAAAGACAATCACGATGCCTGGAAGCACAGAATGGCTGATAGCATCACCGACCATGCTCATTTTCCGTAAGACCAGGAAGCAACCGACAATGCTGCAAGCACAAGCTACCAGAGCGCCAATCAATATAATCCAAAAACTCATCACAATGATTGCCTCCCCTCAACTTTCCTCACAGCCACAAATTCATCTTCTGTTTTCTTTTTCATATACTTTCTTACTCGCAGTTTCGCAATCACACCTTTTGCCGGGGCAAATAAGACAGAGAATATGAAAATGACAGTTGCCGACAATACGATAAGCGGGCCTGTCGGTAAATTGGCGCCCAAAGTGCTGAGCAATGTGCCGGCAAATCCGCTTATGCCGCCAAACAGACCGGAGAGCACAATCATATACGAAAGTTTATTCGTCCAATAGCGGCCAGAAACAGCTGGCGTGATGAGCATCGCAGCCATCAGCACAACACCAACCGCTTGAATACCGACAACAACCGCAACAACTAGCAAAAACATAATGAACTGATCAAGGAAGCGAATCGGTAATCCGATTCCTTTTGCAAACCCCTGGTCGAAAGAAACGAGCTTAAATTCCTTGAAAAATAGCGTCACAACAATAATTAGTGTCGCGCAAATAATCGCCATCGTGACAACATCACGACTGATCATCGCAGCAGCCTGACCGAAAAGAAATTTATCTAAACCGCTTTGGTTACCATAGCTGCTATGCTGAATTTGTGTCAGCAACACTATACCGATTCCGAAAAATACTGTTAAAATAATACCTAAAGCTGCATCCTGCTTAATGCGTGTTTCGCGGGTAATAAACCCGATCGCAAATGTAGCGATAACACCTGCAATAAAGGCGCCGATCAAAAAGCCGAAAATAGACTTTGTCCCAGTAATCATAAAAGCGACGCAAATGCCAGGAAGTGCTGCATGTGCGAGCGCATCGCCCATAAGCGACTGTTTACGCAAATAAGCGAATGAGCCAATGACACCGCTGCAAATTCCCAATAACACCGTACCAGCTAAAATCCAACGCGTATTCGGGTCCTGTAAAAAACTGAACCAATCCATATCCATCACCTCAGTTGACAATGATGGCCGACGATTGATTGTCGAGCATCGCTAATTTTCCGCCATATGTTTTTTGCAATAGCTCATTTGTAAATACTTCCTCTGTCGGACCAATCTTAATTAAAGCTCCGTTGATCAGCATGACCCAGTCAAAATATTCTTTGACGGTATTTAAATCGTGATGGACAACGAGGACTGTTTTCCCCTCATGTTTCAGCTCATTTAAAAGAGATATGATCGCTTTTTCAGTCGCCGCATCAACCCCAGCAAACGGTTCATCCATAAAATACAAATCCGCTTCCTGCGCTAATGCCCTCGCAAGAAATACCCGTTGCTGCTGACCGCCTGACAGCTGACTGATTTGCCGATTATTGAAATCACCCATGCCAACCTTCTCCAAGCATTGCTTTGCAATTTCTTTATCCTGCTTCGACGGACGTTTGAACCAGCCAAGCTTACCATACCTTCCCATCGTCACAACGTCGAGCGCATCGGTCGGAAAATCCCAATCGACGGATTCCTTTTGCGGCACATAGCCAACTTTCTTTCTTTGTGAATGATAGCTACCTCCAAAGATTTCAACCTCTCCAGATATTGGAGGAACTAATCCTAAAATCGATTTAATTAAAGTAGATTTCCCTGCTCCATTCGGACCAATAATCCCGATGAGCTTCCCTTTTGGAACCGAAAATGAAACATTTCTCAATACAACCTTCTTTTGATAAGCTACCATTATGTTACTCACTTTCAATGGATTCGACATTACAAACACTCCCTTTAAATGGCTATACGGCCAGTTAAAAACTGACCGCATTACTGCTATTTCAATGCTTTTACAATCGTATCGACGTTATGGCGAACCATCCCTAAATACGTTCCTTCCTCTGTACCTTCATCTCCCATCGCATCGGAGAACAATTCCCCGCCGATTGTTACTTCATGGCCCATTTTCTTAGCACCTTCAATCACAGCTTCAATCGTATCTTTCGGAACACTAGATTCTACGAATACTGCCTTAATCTTGTTTTCTACTAAGAAATCACGCAGTTCGCTGACATCCTTCGATCCTACTTCCGATTCTGTACTGATTCCTTGTAAGCCCATTACTTGAATGTCGTATGCATCTCCAAAATAGCCAAACGCATCATGCGCTGTAACGAGGACGCGATTTTCTTTGGGAATAGTTGCAATTTGCTCCTTCACATATTCGTCAAGCTCTTCCATCTTTGCAATGTATTCTTCAGCATTTTTCTCGTAGTCTTCTTTATGATCTTCATCCAGTTCAATCAATTCATCGCGGATCACTTTTGCAGATTCAATCCAATATTCAACGTTAAACCATAAATGTGGGTCATGCTCCGAAGAATCTTCCCCAGCAAGTAATCCATCTGCTGATACATTCTGTGTAACGGCGACAGTCGGCTTTTTCTTTTCCATTTGTTCGAAAATATCAATCATCTGTCCTTCCAAATGCAAACCGTTATAGAAAATAATTTCTGCACCTTCAAGCTTCGTCATATCTCCCTGTGTCGCTTTGTATAAATGCGGATCAATACCAGGCTTCATTAAACTAACTGATTCCACATGCTCGCCGCCGATATTACTAACGACATCGCCAATCATCCCGATTGTGGATACCGCCTTAATTTTTCCGTTTTCTTCTTCACTTGCCCCACTTGAGCACGCCGCTAATATAGCACTCATTGCCAACAAGCAAACGGCTACTAATGACCTAAAGTCAATAAGTTTTTTGAAAATTTTAATAAAATTAACAAATTCGTAGATTATTTGTTAGTATGTTAAGTTTGGATTACAAATGATTATGGTAGAATATATTTGTATAACAATTTTGCGAATAAAGATCTTTAGGAGGAATGAAAATGAGTCAATTACAAACGTTAATGAACCAACAGTTGGCAAACTGGACATTATTGTACACAAAACTGCACAACTATCACTGGTATGTAAAAGGGCCAAATTTCTTTACTTTACATATTAAATTTGAAGAATTTTATACAGAAGCTTCTACTTATATCGATGACACAGCAGAGCGCCTGCTTACAATTGGCGGTCAACCGGTTGCTACTTTGAAAGAAGTATTAGAGCTAGCTACTATTTCAGAAGCAAAAGGAACTGAAAAAGCAGACGAAATGGTACAAGTCATTCTTGAAGATTTCAATACTTTATGTAAAGATATCGATGCAATCTTAGCCGCTGCTGACGAAGCAAACGACGAAGAAACAGCTGACCTCTACTTAGGCATTAAAGCTGCATTAGAAAAACATATGTGGATGCTTCAATCTTACTTAGGATAATAAGCATCAGAAACATCCCGCTTTTGATGGCGGGATGTTTGTTTTTGGGAACTATTTGTGCAGGCGCTCTTAATTGGGTTTGACGCTCTGTCTTGGCTGGGCTGCTTGCGCTCTTATATTTGCACGCTAGTTGGCTTTCCACTAAATTTATTTTCTATTTTATAGTGAACAAAAAGCCAGTTTTATAACATCCAAATCCTATTAAATTGCTATCCCTATCGGTGAAGGCGCTATCGTTCTGTTGACCGCCCTATTCCTCGTCAGAGAGCCCTATCCCATTGATAATGGCGCTATAATTTTATTCACCGTGCTATCTACTTCAGCGACGACGCAATTTTTTCTCTCACCGAGCTATCTTTCTCTGCGATGACGCTATCTTTTCTTTACCGCTCTATTCCAGTTGCGGGAGCGCTATTAATTCTATGAAACTTCAAGATTTCAACCAACATGGATTCGCTGCCGTAGCTTCTCCCCATAAATCTGCTGGCTTTTCGTTAAATTTCTCGTTTTCTTCCGCATTTTCTATCCTTAGTTGAACAAAAGCCGGTTTTCTTTTCCCTTAACCTACATTTCTGGTTTTCAATCACTGTTGTAGATTTGGAATATAGTTATCAAAGAACCACATTGTAATCATGCATCTTCCCATACTCATACCTTAACCAAAAACAGCACAAAAAAGAGAGAGCCGGAGCCCTCTCTTTCGAATATCGATTAAACTAATGTATTATGAGCTTCAACTTCGACTACCCAATCAAACGGATCTTCTACGATGCCGTTTTGGATGCCAGTCAATGTATCATATAATTTTTGCGATAATTCGCCAGTTTTACCTTCGTTCAAGACGATTTTACGGTCGCCCCAAACAAATTCGCCAATTGGAGAAATGACAGCAGCAGTACCTGTGCCAAATGCTTCTTCCAGTTTACCATCTGCGTGTGCTTTGAAAACTTCCTCCATTTCAACACGGCGTTCTGAAACAGGAATTTCCCAATGTTTCAATAACTCGATAATTGATGCTCTTGTAATACCCGGTAAAATGCTGCCGTTCAAGATTGGTGTGACTACTTCGCCGTTAATTTTGAAGAAAACGTTCATTGCGCCTACTTCTTCTACATATTTGCGCTCTACGCCATCAAGCCATAATACTTGAGAACAGCCTAACTTATGAGCAATCTCTTGTGCTTTCAAACTTGAAGAATAGTTTCCTCCTGTTTTTGCTGTTCCAGTACCACCTTTTACAGCGCGGACATATTCATCCTCAACTGCAATTTTGACAGGGTTAATGCCTTCTTTATAGTAAGCTCCAACCGGTGAAGCAATGATGATGAATTTATAGCGGCCGGACGGATTAACGCCTAAAAATGGTTCCGTCGCAATAATGAACGGACGGATATATAATGATGTACCTGCAGACTTAGGAACCCATTCCTTATCAACTTCGATTAATTTTTTCAATCCTTCAAGCGCTAGCCCTTCATCAAATTGCGGGATGCACATGCGATCGTTTGATTGGTTAAGACGCGCGAAGTTTTTCCCCGGTCTGAACAATAAAATACGGTTATCTTCTGTACGATAAGCTTTTAATCCTTCAAACACCGTTTGACCGTAGTGGAAAACCATGCAAGCAGGGTCTAATGTAAGAGGCTGATACGGAACGACGCGCGGGTCATGCCAACCTTTCTCTGTAGAATAATCCATGATGAACATATGATCAGTAAATGCTTTACCGAATTGAAGTTCATGATCTTGCGGTTTTTGCTTTCTTTCTTCAGTTAACGTTACTTCAATTGTCGAGTTAGTCATTTTTTTCTTCTCCTTTACATTTGGCTCGAATAAAATACATGTTGTTTAATTATCAGAAAAATATGATAAATGTAATTTTACTCCTAGTTTCGTTATGTAGCAAGGTAATTGCAGGAATTTTTGAAAAATATTTCGCACTTCGATATATCACGCAATTTCATTATATCAAGATAGTATACATGTGTAAAACGCCTCTTTTTAGAGGCGTAATATCTAGAAGAAACCCGGGTAGCCGTAGTACCCTCCTCCGTAATACGGATAGCCGCCCCCATAATAAGGATAACCGCCTCCAAATAAGCCTGGAGCTAAAGCAGCTGTTGCTAATCCGCCCAACAGCAGCCCTCCAATGAATGGCGCTCCGCCAAATCCGAAGCCCCAAGGTCCCGGTCTGCGGCTATGACGATATCCGCGACTATCCTGGTAATAAGGCATATAGTAGTTTCTATACAATGCATTCCCCTCCATTTCTTCACTCTCTAACATCCTATGCGTAAGATTGGAAAAAATAGTGGGCAAACACCATGATTGGCCTAATGTAAATCGCCTATTTCACCCAGTTATAGAAATGCATGAACGGATTAATGATGCCATTCTTATTTTTCAATCGGAAGCTGTTGAAATCTTCAACCCAAGCTATCGTCATTTCTTCATCCATATAGATAAGTTTATCTTGATCGACAAGCATGTCGCCAATATTCGTTTTAACAACCATTTCATTGCCCTCCGGCTCACTGATGAACCATAGTGTTGATACGCCATCATCTCCGCAACCACAATCTTCGCTATCATAAATCAGCTTGACGTATCCTTGTTTTCCGTCAGTCAATTGCGTAAGTTTGGCAATCGCTTGTTCTTCCCATACAATTTCCATAAGTTCATCTCCTTTAAACAGGCAATTATAAAACAAGCAGCTCTGTTTTATAGCAGAACTGCTTGCAACAATTATTAGTTTTTAGCTACAAATACTTCTGTTAATACAGGTACGATTTGCTTTTTACGTGATACTACGCCTTCTAGAAGCGCAACACCGTTTTCTAAAGTTACATTGAATGCTTCTTCAACAGCCGATGTTTGGGCACCTAAAGCTAGTGCTGTACTGTTGCTGTTTAAGATGTCAGTGATAGCAAGCAAGAATAGATCCAATCCTTTTTGCTCGATTGTAGCAGAGATTGCTTCTTCTAATTCTGCTTTTTTCGCTAACACTTCATTCACGTCGATTGCGTTTACTTGTGCTACTTCTACTTTGAAAGAACCCATTGGGAATTCTTTTGCATCGATTGCGATCAGTTGAGCAGCTGTTTTGTCGCCTAAGCTTGCGCCAGCTTTCAGCATATCTAGACCGTAAACGTCTGCATCAACTTCAGCGACTGCAGCCAATTCTTTCGCAGCAGCTACATCTTCATCTGTGCAAGTTGGCGATTTGAATAATAAAGAGTCAGAGATGATTGCAGATAGCATTAAACCTGCGATTTCTTTCGGTACTGCGATTCCTTTTTCTTTGAAGATTTTCAGTAAAATTGTCGCTGTGCAGCCAACTGGCTCAGCGCGGTAATACAATGGGTCGCTTGTCTCAAAGTTTGCGATACGGTGGTGGTCGATTACTTCAAGCACTTTCACTTGATCGATGTCGCTTACAGATTGTTGGCGTTCGTTATGGTCGACTAAAATAACCGCATTTGTTTCGGTAGCAGCTGTTTCAATGAAACGAGGAGCCGCAACACCGAAATACTCTAATGCGAATTGAGTTTCAGCGTTTACTTCACCTAAGCGCACTGCTTCAGCATCCATTCCGATTTGTTGTTTCAAGTATGCATAAGCTAAAGCCGAGCAAATTGTATCTGTATCAGGGTTTTTATGTCCGAAAACAAGAACTTTTTCCATTATGTATTCTCTCCTTAAATTACATTTCTCTTTTTGTCAGTGACCATAGATATTTTACCATAACTGCTATATAAAAATAAATAGAAGCTACCGAAGACCAAAAACGGAAGCGTCCTGACTTGCACCATATGAACTGAGGCTCTCTGGATGAGTGTCACATAGACGAAGAGGTTTTAGTCTTTGTTCCACCCCCCACCCCGCGGAGATAAAGGAAACACGAAGAACGATAGTGATTCGAATTGTCCAGTTGCATCGGCCAGCCCCTCAATGTCATAAGCCATCTCTCTTCCGGAAATCAAAACCGTATTTCCTACTGAGAGCAGTCTTATGCTGGGCGGAAGCTCTCAGGACGAGAGTCACAGCGACGAAGATATGCGGACGTAGCGCTCTTAGTCGCTGATTCTTACTTGCGGGCCGATTTCACATTTCGAGCTTGACTTATTATATAGGGAGGTTGCGGAAGTTCACTAGGTGCTGGACGCTCAAGCTAGACGCAAATTCATTCTTTGTAGTTTAAACAAATATTACTTGAGGAAATTTTTCACTTTTTGAAAAAATGACGGTTTCTTTTGATTTTGCTTTTCCGCTATATGCAATTCCGGTTTCAGTTCAGATAAATAAATTTGCTCATGATCGACAGCATCATCATAGGCAAGCACTAAGCCGATTTCGCTGTTATATTCTTTATTATTGACAATGGTGTAGGTTATGCCGTATTGATTGGCAGCCTTCATATACTTCGATAAATCGCTATATGCAACATTTCCGTTTAGAAATAGTTTTGCTCCTTTATGCTCTTCAAATAATACTTTCACCTTCGGGTCAATCGTTTTTGCCCGCACCTCAGCTTGCAGCAGAGCCAAAACGATTCGCTCTCTTAATGTTCCGAGAAACTTTCTTCGCTCTGCAGGATTGATTTCTTTCACACCGTGAATGCCTTGTTCCAATATATCTTCTACACTTTTTCCAGCCATGAATGACCCTCCTTTATGTTAGTCTCCTATGTATGTATATGTAGTATGCCTAAATTCCGACAATGATTAGACATGAGATTGTTATTAATATTATCTCGAAATAACATAAAGCACAATAAAAGAGTTAGAAAAACCGTCATCAGTCCTTTTTCATTTTTGAATTTTCCTTTTTCACTTTAAGGAGCCATACAAGAAACATAGGCATCCGATTATAACAGATAAAAAATTGGCTGGCTAAAAAAGCGCAAAAAAAAAAGACATGGTCATCACTTCTTCCACGTCTCAAGATTCTTCTTTTTTTGATAAACAACGGTCACATTCCATTAAGTAGCACTCTTGTGTAATTTTAAATACTGTACCGCACTCCGGGCAATTTTTTTGTGTAGAAATTTTATAATATTTTTTCGTTGATAATCTTTCCATTTTAACATTCCTCCTAGTTTTTTGCGGACCCTGCCCCACCGATCGGGATGCAGCGGGACAAGTCCTATATTTTGAAGCTTATTATTTAGTTGTTTGGAATTGCTCTGCTTCTGTAGAACCTGCTAGAGCTGTTGTAGATGAAGTTCCGCCTGATACGATTGTTGCTACTTCATCAAAGTAACCAGTTCCAACTTCACGTTGGTGTCTAGTAGCTGTGTAGCCGTTAACTTCGCTAGCGAACTCAGCTTGTTGAAGCTCAGAGTAAGCAGCCATACCGTTATCTTTATATTTACGAGCAAGCTCGAACATGCTGTGGTTCAATGAGTGGAAACCAGCTAAAGTTACGAATTGGAACTTGTAGCCCATTTTTCCAAGCTCTCTTTGGTAGTTAGCGATTGTTTCGTCATCCAATTTCGCTTTCCAGTTGAATGATGGTGAACAGTTGTAAGCTAACATTTTGCCAGGGAATTTCGCATGAATTGCATCTGCAAAGCGTTTTGCATCTTCTAAGCTTGGCACAGAAGTTTCACACCAGATTAGATCAGCATACGGTGCATAAGCAAGACCGCGAGCGATTGCTTGGTCAAGACCCGCTCTTGTGCGGAAGAAACCTTCAGTTGTTCTTTCGCCTGTGATGAACGGTGCATCTGCCGGATCAACATCGCTTGTGATTAGGTCAGCAGCGTCAGCATCTGTACGAGCGATTAAGATTGTCGGTACGCCCATTACGTCAGCAGCAAGACGAGCAGAAATTAGATTTTTAACAGCTGTTTGCGTTGGAAGCAATACTTTACCTCCTAAGTGACCGCATTTTTTTTCTGAAGAAAGTTGATCTTCGAAGTGAACACCGGCTGCACCCGCTTCAATCATACCTTTCATCAATTCGAATACGTTCAATTGACCGCCGAAACCTGCTTCAGCATCCGCTACGATTGGAGCGAACCAGTCGATTTCTTCTTTGCCTTCTAAGAAATGAATTTGGTCTGCGCGTTGTAAAGCTTGATTAATACGTTTAACAACTTGCGGTACAGAGTTTGCAGGGTATAAGCTTTGGTCAGGATACATATGACCGGAAAGGTTTGCGTCTGCTGCAACTTGCCATCCGCTTAGATAGATTGCTTTAAGACCAGCTTTTACTTGTTGCATTGCTTGGTTCCCTGTAAGAGCACCCAATGCATTTACGAAGTCTTCTGTATTAATTAAGTTCCAAAGTTTTTCGGAACCTCTGCGTGCCAATGTATATTCAATATCCAATGAACCTCTAAGGTTGATTACATCTTCTGCTGAATATGGTCTTGTAATGCCATTCCATCTTGCGTCATTTTGCCAGCTTTGCTCTAATTGATTAATTCTTTCTTGTTTGCTCATCTAATATTCCTCCTAGGTTTCCACGTATAAAATGTGTTTATTAAAATCCTGTAAGCATTTTAGCTTGCGGATTATGTAACTGCATTTCTTACTTCCTAGATCCCCACCTGCTAAGCACAGTTGCAAACTTTTTAATCATCCCCATTAACAATAGCAATCTGTCTATCTATCAGCTTACCTTGTTAACCATCCCTTTGTTATAATACAGTGGTTTGTTTCTTCTTCTGTATTGTATAACAATATGGTTTATTTTGTCACTACCTTTTTTCTATTTTTTTTAAAAAATTATAACAACTTCCATAAAACCCTTATTTTTCAAGACATTAAGAAGTGTCCAAAATGGTAACAGAACTTAAAAATAGCCTCTTGTTATAATACAATCGTTGTATTACAACAAGAGGCTGAAACGAATTACCCTGTTACTTGTACATTTTTGAAGACGAGGTACAGCATATAGAGGGTAAGAATAATGGAAGCAAACATTGATAATCCGAAGTAATCGGCAACAAAAGTTGTTGCGATTGGAGGACCTGTAGCGACTCCGATAAAGCGGGCTGAGCTCAAAAATGAAGTAATCAACCCCCTTTGCGATTTCTCAACATTTTCTGTTATTAAAGAATCGAGACAAGGCAGAATCATCCCGATGGCAATGCCAAGCAAGCTTAATACCATGATGAGCAATACAATCGAGTTATATTCCTTAAACAGAAACAAAGCAGCCGCCTGCATCAGCAATCCAAACAAAGTCACTCTTTTCATCGTCATTTTGTTGCCCTTTATATATTTCCCGCTCAACAGCGAAGATGCACATAAAAGCGACAAAGGTATCGCCAGAATGAAACCTTTTTTAACACCCTTCATGTGAAATTGCGTCTCTAAATGATTCGATAAAAACACTTGCATCATAAACAGTACGAGCATAACAAAACCGCCGACAATAAATAATGTATATAGCCACTTACCCTCATCCCGAAGAATGCGCTTCGTATTTTCAATGAATTTTCTTAAACGTACCGGTTTGGATATTTTTTTTTGCTTCACAAAAAAAACAACGAGCAAAATCGATATTAAACTAAACAGCGAAATAAGGAAGAAAGGCATAAACCATACAACCGCCCCTATGGCCGCGCCAAAAATCGGACTGATGACTTTTCCGAATGTATTAGATGTTTCAATTATTCCTAAGGTTGCACTCGCCTCTTCATCACTTTTGTACAAATCGCCTACAAGTGGGAGCACAATCGGCGCCGCTCCGGCTGCCCCAACTCCTTGTAAAATCCTCCCAGCCATGATAATCCAATACGGATTGGACATTTTCCAGGAAGCAAAGCCGGATATAAGACCGCCGATAAAAACAATCAACATACTCGGTAAAATTATATTTTTTCTTCCGAATTTATCGGAAAGAAATCCGGCAATCGGGATAAGAAAAATTGATGAAACAGAATAACACGTGATAAGCAGACTTGACTGGGTAGAAGAAATATCCAGCTCTTTTTCCATTACCGGCAGCACCGGTATGAGCATACTGTTTCCAAGCGTCATAACAAGCGGTATTGATGCTATACTGACTAAACACCATTTACTAACAGACTGCGCAGATTTTTTCATTCCATATCCTCAATTCACTTAGTTAAATAGTGCCCATTAATAGAAGGAGCAAAAATGTTTGTATCTATTGATAATATCTCCGAGAGAAAGGAAAATATGAGCACAAAAAGAAGGCTGTTTGGTGACAGCCTTCCATGCATTATGTATGCTCATTCATCATCTTGATCCTTCGCGTAGTAATTCTCACTGTAATAAGGAGGTTCTTTTTCTACTCCCATTTCATTCGTTACTTGGTCTTTTTCTGCTTTTGGTTCATTGGTGCAGCTTTCTCCTTTTGACGAACAGCATTTTCCTCTCTCTGATCTTGTTCGATTGTAAGGTTTTGATTTTTTACAACAGCAACCGCATGTTTTTGCTGCAATGACAGCAAGGGCAGCAGCTGATACAACAGCAGCACCTATACAAATACATTGACGTTTTTCCATTCAAACCGCCTCCTTCTCATAATGTTTCTATACCCTAAATAACGACTGTATACATTTGCAATTCGTTACGATTTATTGAAAATTTGCATGAAAGGAAACTCTAAATCAAAAGCTATACAAAAAGGAGTGAGTGATTAGATGAACAAAGATGAAGAATTAAAAATGAGACTAAAAAAAACTCGCCGGCAAAATACGGCTCCTGACGCCATCAATGACTTAAGAACTCAAGAAGCGGCCAACTACATGATTGCAGAAAAGGAAATCGGACAGCAAAATGAAAACAACCAAACCCTCTGACAAACAATTCACCATTAGCGGAACAGACATTGAAGAAGTAAAACGGCAAAATGCCAACTCAGGTTTAACGTACAATGAAGTGAAGGCACTATTACAAAAAAAATTTGAACAAAAAGGCCATCCTGAAATCTAGGATGGCCCATGCTTATTGAATAATAATCGTATCCTCATCAACCGGGTCAATGGCTTGTGAAACAAGCAGCTTTGTTCTGAGAACTGTTTCCGTTTGTTCATCTGATAACGGTTGATCAGCAGGTATTTGAAGCATAAACGGCAATGATATCTGCTTCTTTGGAGGGATAACCAAGTCAGAAGTCATTTCATGTTCGCTAACAACTTTTTCATGATACGAAAAATCACTATCTTCCTTATCTGCTTCGTATTTGGTAAGCAAAGTCAAAATAATGCCATTAATTTTCTTTTCATAAATTCCGCCATTAATTTCAACAACACCACTGGCTGTGTCTCCGGGACGAAATGTATCGTCATTTAGTTTCGTATCAATAGTGATGTTGCCGAATCCGATGCTCGAGATAACTTTTTTGAACATGTTTAAGGCCCCTTTCTATAGAATCCTTATTAACTTAATACCCATCCGGAACTCTTTCTTATACCGATTTAATTAAAATAGTTATACATTCTCATGAAGCGGCAATAAGATTGTAAGCGTCGTACCTGCATTTTCCTTACTGTCGATTTCCAACTTACCGTTATGGCTTTGAATAATCTTGAAGCTGATCATCAATCCAAGCCCTGTGCCGTTTTCCTTCGTTGTAAAGAAAGGATCTCCGATTTTGCTTAACTTATCTTTCGGTATGCCGATGCCCGTATCAGATACAACAATCTTCGCGAACTGTTCGTGTTTCTCAACCGTTATAGACAGTTGTCCGCCCGTTGGCATTGCTTCGACACTATTTTTAATAAAATTAATAAACACTTGCTTTAGCCGCTGCTCATCGCATAGAACAGGCAACTCCGGAATATCTGTCTTGAATGATAAGTCGACCTTTTTCTTTTTCAGCTCATACATAAATAAAGAAAGTGTATTGCTAATAATTGAATTGACGTTCTTCACCGCCAGCAAATCGGCTTTCGGTTTGGCGAGCAGCATGAATTCTTCAACAATGTCATTGACTCGTTCAATTTCATCTAAGATGATATCGAAGTGCTCTCTCCTCACTTCCTCTTTTTCATCCATTAAAAGAAACTCCGTATATCCCTTCATGCTCGTAAGCGGGTTGCGGATTTCATGAGCGACACCTGCAGCCAATTGTCCAAGAGCAGACAATTTTTCCTGACGATGCAGCACTTCCTCCTGCTTTTTCTTCTCTGTAATATCATTGCGGATTGATACATATTGGTACGGCTTCTTTTTTTCATTCAAGAAAGGAATAATTGTTGTTTCTACCCAATAAAGACTGCCGTCCTTTGCTTTATTTTGAATTTCTCCACGCCAAACCTCACCTCTGCCGATCGTAGCCCATAATTCCTTAAAAAACTGCGACGGATGATAGCCGGAGTTCAAAATACGGTGATCGCTGCCGATCAGTTCCTGCTCACTATATTTAGAAATCTCGCAAAACTTTTTATTAGCCTTCGTAATTTTCCCTTTCGCATCAGTGATTGCCACAATAGAAGCTTCATCAAGAGCGTATTTGTAATCGTGCATTTCTTTCATCGCTTTGCGCAGCTCTTTTTCAACAACTTTTTTATCAGTAATCTCCTTACTGATTGCAACATATTGAAATGGCACTCCGCGATTATCAACAAACGGTATAATCATCGCATCAATCCAGAAGATTTCTCCATCCTTATTGACACATGCTAGCTCGCCTTTCCAATTCTCACCCGAAGAAATCGTTTCTTTCAATTCTTCATAAAAAGCTTGATCATGAAAACCCGCTTCTAAAACTTTATAATGGTGATTCAGCAATTCTTTCAGCGGATACTTCGTAATTTCGACAAAACGATCATTGGCATATAAAAAGCTGCCATCTATATCCGTAATACACACAATTGATGAGGCATTCAAAGCAGTCATAATATCTGTCGAATATAAATTACTCGGCAAGTCACGCTTGCCTTCCTTCAAGTTCCAAATCATCAGCACCGTGAACACGATAATGGCAAGAGTCAAAAATACGAACGGAATAATAAAGTCGTTCAACGATAGCTGAAACAGTAACGAAGCGTTATCTGTTTTAATTGATGCTTTTAATACCAAGAAAAAACCTTGCCCAATCGCTATCGTAATAAGCGCCGATGAGACGAGTTTGATAAAATGCGCCGAAGTCATCCCTTTTACAGTATTGAACATAAGCCAAAAAGCAAATGCAAAAAATGCTGTTAATAGGAAGAAACTGACGATAACAAGCAGCACATTGAAGTTCATTTGCACTTCAAGCACATGAATTTCAATAATATTTGTCACTAACGCAGCCGCTGACAATATGCAACTTCCAATATAAATATTTCTTTTATGCCTTCTGTCCAAAATAAACACAAAAGCTGTGAACACAAGAATGTAGCAAATCAAACTTGCGACAATGCTTACGATAATGAGACGATCAGTCGAGGCGGCAATATCGAATGCAATAATGCCGAAGAAGCTCATCATCCATATGCCGACAACAAATGAAAAGGAACTTCCGATGTAGAGAAAATTCCGATAAGTTTTCATGCTATGAAAATGAGTAATAAGCTCTAATGAAATATAAACGGCTAAACCAGTCAGTAAAAATCCGATTAGAACAAGAAGCGGATTCAATGAGCCTATTAATACGCTCTCCATTTTAAGTAATCAACTCCATAACCCCAAAATATACTAAAATTATTTTTATCATACTTTTTAACCATACCATATATGATGATGAAAAAGTATAATTTCCTTCATAATTTAGACATAACTTTTTTAATTTTTGGAAGGAAAACTTAGAACAAAAGCGCAAGTGCCCCCTAAAAAGCACCGTATGAATTGAGGCTCTCAGGATGAGAGTCACAGCGACGAAGATATGCGGACGTAGCGCCTTTAGTCGCTGTACATTGCTTGCGGGCCGATTCCACATTTTTAGCGTTGACTTATCGAAGGGAGGTTGCCCAAAGGGCAATAGGTGCTGGGCGCTAGAGCTGGACGTCGATACACGTTTTTCAACTTATACACAATGTAGATTTTTACAATTTCCTAAAGCAAATCGAGTAGGAGGGGGTGATTAACCCCCGACCTCTCACACCACCGTACGTACGGTTCCGTATACGGCGGTTCAATTAAGATAATTGACGCAAGTATTCATAACGAGCTT
>NZ_JACXSI010000050.1 GCF_014712675.1 Peribacillus faecalis
CAAGCTCGTTATGAATACTTGCGTCAATTATCTTAATTGAACCGCCGTATACGGAACCGTACGTACGGTGGTGTGAGAGGTCGGGGGTTAATCACCCCCTCCTACTCGATTATATTTTTTTAATTTTAAACGGGCTTATCATTGAAAGCGCAAGCAAGCTCATTAAAAATAAGTAGAAGATCGGCGGAAAGGCTTCCACCCCTAAATAGCTTAACGTTGCCAGGCAACCGGCTGCTGTTATCGGCAATCCGGTGAAATAGCCTCTGCTTTCAGTAATATTGAATCTTGCTAATCGGAACGCTCCGCAAGCGATGTAAAATACAGTGATGAACATGCCTGTAGGACCTTGAGTGGAAAGGACAGCCTGGTAAATTAACAGTGCAGGCGCAACACCGAATGATATAATATCACTCATAGAATCAAGTTGTTTGCCCAGATCGGATTCTGTTCCGAATTTGCGGGCAACTGCGCCATCAAAGCGGTCTGCAAGAGCAGCTATGAAGATTAATAATAACGAAAGGTTCAAGTTTCCGGCAATACTTGTTAAAATGGCGAAACCGCCTAGAGATAAGTTCAATAACGTTAAAAAGTTTGCAGTCTGGGATTTCAATTTCTTTTTTGTCAAATCTAAAACCTCTAATAAGAACATTTTTTCACTCCTTTTATCCGTTTTGGATAAGACATAACAATTAACACTACACTATCTGCTTATTGTATAATAATATTTTATTGTATGCGAATAAAGCAAGTGTTAATATTATTATTTATTAATTTGGAGGCACAATGGTAAAAACGACATTATATAGATTTTTTATCGAATTAACGAACCATAAGTTGACATCTAACATGCTCATGCGCTTTAGCCAATCCAAAATAAGCAAAGCTGTCATCCCTTCTTACAGTAAGGTGTACAAGCTGAATTGGTCTGAAGTTGAAGGGAATCAGGCTGAGTTTCGAACGCTTCATGAGCTTTTTGTCAGAAAGCTGAAACCGGGAGCGAGGCTGATTCATGAGGGGGATCAAATTGTTTGCAGTCCGGTTGATGCTGTCTATGAGGAAAGCGGAACAATTACGGCTGAGGCAAATATCACAGTAAAAGGAAAAAACTATTCAATTGAAGAAATGTTGGGCGATAGTGACGTGCTGCAAAAATATATAGGTGGAGTTTATGTATTGCTTTACTTAAGCCCTAGTCATTACCATCGCATTCACGCCCCTGTAACAGGAGAAGTCGTCAAGCGTTGGTCGTTAGGCAAGAACTCTTATCCGGTTAATCAATTGGGGATGAAATATGGAAAAGCGCCGCTATCGAAAAACTATCGCCTTATTACGGAACTCAAAACTGACGTTGGCTCCGTTGCGATTGTGAAAGTGGGAGCGATGTTTGTAAATAGCATTGAAATCACAAATGAAAGCAGCTATTTGAGAAAAGGTGAAGAGTTCTCCTATTTTAGTTTCGGGTCGACAATAGTGCTTTTATTTGAAAAGGACACATTCAGAGTAAATGCGGATTTGAATCCCAATAGCGAAGTGAAATACGGTGAATTCATTGGAGAAATGCACCGGCAACAAAACTAAAGTAAAAGGACTACCTAAACATTTTTAGATAGCCCTGTGAAAAAAAGCTCAAAGCGAGCGAAGATATAATTTATGAAACAAGTATCTTCTTTGATAGGGATCGCCGTTGGAGTTCCACTTCAATTAAACGAATGAATTCCCTGCTAAGATTGAGAGACTTGGCTTTATGATAAGATTCAATTAATAAATCATCAGACAACTTGTTCATCACTTCAGCCGTTTGGCTATTCACCTCCATCAAATTTTTGAAAGTGTAATGTAACAATATATGCTCATTGTGGACAATCTATGAAGCGGTAAATATAATTTACCAAAAAATAACATAAAGAACAATCGTTCTCTTATCCACAACAAAAAGTGGATAAGTTGTGAATCGTTTGTTAATAATTTGATTATTTTGTTTGTTTTCGTCGGTTAATTTGTTAATAACTTTATCCACATATTATAATAATACGGTTTTTGTCGAAAGATTTTTGTTATATTTACATTAAGAGGATATAGAAGTGATTAGTCTCTTTGAAAGATGAAGGGAAATTAGGTATGATGAATGAGGTATTTTATACAGTAGGTAGAGGTGTGAATGAATGTTAAAGCTTTTTTTGCCAGCAGAACATGTAACGGATATCTTTAAAATAACTCCTCAAGCTTTATTGGAAAAAGGCATAAAAGGAATTATTACAGATTTAGACAATACATTAGTGGAGTGGGATCGTCCCTCTGCGACTCCGCAGTTAAAAAAATGGTTTGAACAAATGAAGGCAAACGGTATTACTATAACGGTTGTTTCCAATAATAATGAAAACCGTGTAAAAAGCTTTTGCGAGCCGTTGAATTTGCCGTTTATTTTTAGAGCAAGAAAACCGATGGGAAAGGCTTTCCGTAGAGCGCTTAAGCAGATGCATCTGAAAGAAGATGAAGTGGTTGTTATTGGCGATCAGCTTCTGACGGATGTATTCGGCGGGAACAGAAGCAATTTGCACACCATCTTAGTCGTGCCAGTGGCGCAATCGGACGGTTTTTTCACGAAATTTAATCGTATGGTAGAAAGAAGATTAATGGCCTTTTTCAGAAGAAAAGGTATGCTGCATTGGGAGGAACAAAAGTGACAGAAGAAAAATTATCATGTATAGGCTGTGGGATTACAATCCAAACGGAGGACCCGAAAGGTATGGGCTATGCCCCGAAGTCGGCATTAGAAAAAGAGCAGATTATTTGTCAGCGCTGCTTCCGTTTGAAGAATTACAATGAAGTGCAGGACATTTCATTGACAGATGACGACTTTTTGAAAATTTTACATGAAATCGGTCGAAATAAAGCGTTAATTGTTAAGATTGTCGATATTTTTGACTTTAATGGCAGTTGGCTTCCAGGCTTACATCGCTTTGTTGGCAACAACCCTATCCTTTTGATCGGGAATAAGGTAGACTTGCTTCCGAAATCGGTGAAGCCAAATAAGCTAATTCAATGGATGAAGTATAGTGCTAAGGAGCTTGGTTTAAAACCGGTTGATGTCATGCTTGTCAGCTCAGCAAAAGGCTTGCGTATAGAAGAAGCTGTTGAGGCAATCGAGCATTACCGAGACGGTAAAGATGTGTATGTCGTTGGCTGTACAAACGTTGGAAAATCAACATTTATCAATCGCATCATTAAACAAGTGAGCGGTGAAGGAGAAGTCATCACTACTTCTCATTTCCCAGGCACGACATTAGACATAATCGAAATTCCGTTAGATGATGGACATGCATTAATGGATACACCAGGAATCATTAACCACCATCAAATGGCGCACTATGTGGAAGGCAAAGATTTGAAGGTGATTACGCCTAAGAAAGAAATCAAGCCAAAAGTGTATCAGCTGAATGAAGAGCAAACGTTATACTTCGGTGGCTTGGCACGCTTGGATTATATATCAGGGGGCAGACGTTCTTTCACTTGTTACTTGAGCAATGAACTAAACATACATCGTACGAAGCTTGAAAAAGCGGATGCACTATACAATGACCATGCCGGAGAATTGCTTCAGCCATGTGTGAAGATTGACGGAGAAGTACAACCGCTCGTTGCGCATGAATTTTCTTTAAAAGAAGGAAAAATGGATATCGTATTCTCGGGACTTGGCTGGGTGACAGTAAACGAGCCGGGCGCGAAAGTAGTGGCGCATGTGCCAAAAGGCGTTTCTGTCATGGTTAGGAAGTCATTAATTTAATCAACATTTATCGGGTTTGGGGGAAGCTTTGATGAATCAACTATTTGGGGTGATAGGCGATCCGATTGCTCATTCGATGTCGCCGGATATGCATAATGATTCTTTTCAGCATTTAGGCATTCAAGCAACTTATTTGCCATTTGCTGTCCGTTCGGAAAATTTGCAGGATGCTGTTAAAGGCATGAAAGCAATCGGAGTTAAGGGGTTCAACGTCACAATTCCGCACAAAACGGCAATCATGCCTTTTTTGGATAAAATCGACCCGCTTGCGGCAGAAATCGGGGCAGTCAATACAGTTAAGCTGGAAGATGGTTCATATGTCGGCTATAACACAGACGGCCTCGGCTTTGTCAAAGGACTAAGAGAGCAGCTTCAAGCTGATTTAACCGCGCAAAAGGTCTTGATTATCGGAGCTGGAGGAGCAGCGCGAGCGATTTATTACTCGCTGCTTCAAGAAGGCGCGGTCCACGTGGATATCGCAAACCGGACATTGCCGAAAGCAGAAAAGCTGATAGAAGGAAAATCGGGGAATGCCCATTCAGACATTTATACGCTTGATGAGGCAGAAAAACGTCTTTTGGACTATACATTGATTATTAATACGACTTCTATCGGCATGCAGCCAAATATTGATGAGGCTCCGATTTCACTCGAAAATATTCGACCGCAAAGCTTAGTAAGTGATATTATATATAATCCGCTGCAAACAAAGCTGTTGCAAGAAGCTGAAGAAAGAGGAGCTTTGACGCAAAACGGGATTCCGATGTTTGTATATCAGGGCACACTGGCTTTTCAGTTATGGACAGGAGAGCAGCCGGACATTGAAAGAATGAGAAAAATTGTATTAACAAAACTAGGAGGTTAACAAAACAATGTTAACAGGTAAGCAAAAAAGATTTTTACGTGCAACAGCACACCATATGACACCGATTTTTCAAGTAGGAAAAGGCGGCGTTAATGAAAATATGATCGCACAAATTGCAGATGCGTTAGAAGCGCGCGAATTATTAAAAGTAAGTATTTTGCAAAACTGCGATGTTGATAAAGATACAGTGGCTGAAGAGCTTGTGGAAGGCACGGGCGCTGAGCTGGTGCAAGTTATCGGACATACCATCGTTTTATATAAAGAGTCGAAAGAAAACAAGAAACTGGAACTGCCAGTGAAAAAATGAGAAAAATAGGTATTCTAGGCGGAACATTCGATCCTCCTCATGTCGGACATTTAATGATTGCAAATGAAGTCTTGACGGCTCTGAAGCTTGATGAGGTGCGCTTCATGCCAAATCACACGCCGCCTCATAAGCAAAAGACAGAATCAATCAGCAATGACAATCGTATAGAGATGCTGAGGCTCTCAATTCAGGATAATGAGCATTTTTCGCTTGAATTGACTGAAATTGAAAGCCCTGGCACTTCCTATACGTACGAGACGATTAAGCTGCTGAAAGAAAACGAGCCTGATGCTGATTTTCACTTTATAATTGGCGCAGATATGATAGAATATTTACCGAAATGGCATAAAATAGATGAGCTTGTGAAGCTGGTGCAATTTGTCGGAGTCCAAAGGCCTCCTTATCATACGGATACACAGTATCCGGTCAAGCTTGTGGATGCACCTCAAATTTACTTATCTTCATCCTACATAAGAAACAAGGTAAAGGATGGTTTAAGCATTAAATATTTGGTTGTACCGGCGGTAGAGAAATATATTGAGGAGAATTCTCTATATGAATCGAAATGAAGCTTTGGCAATAGTTAAGGAACAATTAACAGAGAGTCGTTATGTGCATACAATAGGAGTAACAGATACGGCGGTTTTATTGGCTGAAAAATATGGTGCAGATGTAAAGAAAGCTGAATTGGCAGCAATCTTTCATGATTATGCGAAATATCGTCCTAAAGATGAAATGAAAAATATCATTATCGAACAAAATATGCCTAAAGAGTTGCTGCAATTTCATCACGAAATGTGGCATGCTCCAGTCGGGGCTTATTTAGTGGAAAAGGAAGTCGGCATAACCGATCCGGAAGTGCTTTCTGCTATCCGTTTCCATACAACCGGAAGAGTCGGCATGACGTTGCTTGAGAAAGTCATTTACTTAGCGGACTATATTGAGCCGGGACGCAAATTTCCTGGAGTCGACGAAGTGCGGGAATTAGCTGAAAAAGACTTGGACAAGGCGTTAATCCAAGCATTCAAAAACACAATTTCATTTTTAGTTTCAAAAAGCTCTGCGATTTATCCGGATACTTTTTATGCATATAATGACTTTGTACAGTAAAAGACAATGGAGGAATGAGTTTGTTAAACGAAAAGGATTTATTATTAACAGTGGCTAAAGCGGCAGATGATAAAAGAGCGGAAGATATCATGGCGCTTGATATGAAAGGAATCTCTTTAGTGACAGATTATTTCTTGATTTGCCATGGGAATTCAGATAAGCAAGTGCAGGCAATTGCCCGCGAAATGAAAGAGAAAGCGGAAGAGCAAGGGTATACAATTAAGCATCTTGAAGGTTTTGAAGATGCAAAATGGGTTCTTGTAGATTTAGGAGATGTAGTAGCGCACGTATTCCATCGTGATGAAAGAAGCTATTACAACTTGGAACGTTTATGGGGAGATGCTCCGCTTGTGCCGCTAGCTCAAGAGCTTGAACAATGAGTTACGGCCGATTTGCGTATGTGTATGACTTTTTAATGAGCGATGTACCATACGATAACTGGATCAATCTTTTCATTTCTAAAAAAGAGCAATATAACATTGCTGGTTCGAAAGTGCTAGATGTAGCTTGCGGTACCGGAGAATTCTCTGTGCGACTGGCGAAGAAGGGATATGCTGTTACCGGTGTCGATTTATCTGATGAGATGCTTGCAATCGCGAAGGTAAAGGCCGATCAAGCCGGTGTAACCATTCCTTTTTATCAGCAAAACATGATTGAATTAGATATGGGCGAACAATTTGACAGCATCGTTATTTTTTGTGACAGCTTGAATTATCTTCATACAGAAAACGATGTGCAAAGCACATTCCGACGAGTGTATGAGCAATTGAAGCCGGGTGGCTTGTTCATGTTTGATGTGCACTCTGTTTTCAAAATCGAGCATATATTTGCCGGTCAGACGTTTGCGGATGTGCAGGATGAGGTTTCGTACATTTGGAACTCATTCGAAGGAGAAGAGCCATTCAGCATCGAGCATGAGCTGACGTTTTTTGTCAAAGCGGAAGAATCTGATCAATATGACAGATTTGATGAAGATCATTACCAACGCACATATAACATCGACACATATAAACAATGGCTTGCTGAAGCAGGGTTTACGGTGAAAGAAGTTTTAGCGGACCTTGAAGATCAAACTCCTGTGGAAGACAGCGAACGGATTATGTTTGTGGCGGTTAAAGAATAAGCAAAAGGGACTTGTTATCAACAGGTCCCTTTTTAAATTTCTTAAGAAAGTATATATTTTTTGAGCTTGGAAAGCTGATGATTCGATCGGCCTAAATCATTCATCTGTCACGTTTTTAACTTCCTTGAAATGGGTAATTAACCCTTAACGAAGAAGATGAACCAAGTTACAAATTGGGCTCTCGCAGAGGGAAATGGTATTACTTGTACCAATTTTCTTTGGCTTCCAGATGAAACAAAGGGTCGCCTGCTTGCTGATGAGATGGTTATAGCTAGCTAGACAAGTGATAAAGGAGCAGATTCGCATGAAAGAGAAAGCCATATTCTTTGTTGCATTCGTGGTGGTTGGAACGATTTTATTTCCGCTTTTGGACTGGCTATGGTGTAAATTCCTTACTCATTCTGCTTTCGAACTGGATATCCTCAAATCATTTCACGATGCAGTGGTGTTTGGCATCATTTTTACCATCATTGACCTGGTCTTTTCCTGCGCATCGAGCAAAGGAGGAAAGTAATAATGAACAAGGATTTCGGTCGCTATTTTCGTAGGAAGCACGTGGACAGCAACGCTACCATCGAGTACTTCTTGGTGAACAACGGGGTTGCACATCTTGCCTACAGATCTGAGGGCATTCACGATGTGATCAGCCCCCATTGTGTCGAAGGCTACGAGTACCTGGCGGATGAACTGGCCGGATATTTGGAATTTGTCGAGCCTATCATCCCCGAGAATATGCCCGTAGTTTTGGAAATCACCGGCCACGAGTTCAGCGACGAAGAACAACGCTCCATCGAAAAGGCTGTGCTAAACCACTTCCTCATTAAAACCGTTGCGGTCCAGCGTTACCGCGGCAGCCTATTTTGGCGCATCGGCTGGTTCGCCATTTTCTTGGCGGTGTTCTCATTTGTCATGTTCTACCAGGGCGGCCTGACCGGCTCCATCGGTCGCGAGTTCATGTACGTGTTCTTCTACTTCTTAGGTGATCGACTCATTGATTACCTGACCCTGGGGCAAAGGGAAGTGAAAAAACGAAAGACAAAGCTTTCCCAGATAGCCACCATGAAAGTAGTGTTCACCAAGGAGCTCCTGGGCGACCTTACTGATGAGCAGGCGCGGAAGGTCCGCCGAGACGTTATCAGCAACGCGACTAGCGAAAACCTATAAGAAGAAGCAAAAAGCGCTTAGCGCATGATTGAAAGGATAGTGATATGTATGGGCAAAGACTAGCAACGAAGTACATTCCTTTCAGGAAGACTTTTACATTGAACTTAACGAAACTGTTCCAGTGACCGTTCTGGCTGACTATCGTGACAAGGGTTACTCCGGCGTTGTGGACTTGGGTACGTATACCCATATCGATGATGAGTCCCAGATTGCCTACTGGAATGCTCGTTACGATGGATTCACCAACGAGGATGTCGCATCCACCCTGTGCTCCTGCTGCATTAAGCCTGTAGTGGAAAATGGTGAAAATGTCACGCTGTTTGGCCGCTCCCAGGACCTTCCCAGCAGCTACTACCCAGCGTTTGTCCTGCGCGTGAATGAGCCGGGCAAGTATCGCAGTCTGGGTATTGGTTACACCCACACGGGCGGCTTTAAGCAGACCTTCGATCAGATCGTCGAAACGGGCGTCCTGGCGAAGGAAGTGTACGATGTGGTGCCTTACCTTATCACCGATGCCCTAAACGAAAAGGGACTGATGCTCGAAAGCAATATGCGTGGCGACTGCCATGAGCTGGACTGCCCAGGCACCAATCCTGGGGCGCCGCTGCGTATGAGCACCTTGAACGTCGTGCGTTACTTTGCTGACCATTGCGCCACCATCGATGACGTTTTGGCGGCTTGCGAGGAGATCGACATGTACACGCCCCACAGCAAAGTCACCTCGTGGCACATCGCGATTGCTATGATGGACGCCACCGGCCGCTACGGCGTTTTGGAGTTCGCAAAGAACAAGCCTATCTGGCACGAATCTCAGCCCGGTCAGTGCAATTTCTGGATTGACCAGGAAGCATACAATATTTCTGACGGCAGCATCGGCTTGGGCCGCTGGGCAGCTCTTATGGAGCATTACGACGACATCTCTTGCTTTGACGATATGGCTGGATGCATGAAGAACGTCTGGTACAGCCAGCTCTTTGGCGTGGATCCGAAGGGCATGTCCTTTGATCCGGTCACCGAAAACGTAGACATGTGCGTGCAGGACATCATCGACCAGGCACAAGGCTGGGTGAAGAACTTCGGTATCACCATCGACTCCCAGGAACTTGCCGTCATGCAGTCCATGGCTGACGAGCAGGCAAGGGAAGGCATTCGCTGGACAACGAGCTACGTGCTGGCCCCACAGAACCGCTACAAGGCGAACTTTCTTACGCGCTTTGTGTACCACTGCCTGAATCAGATGCCCATGGACGGCCTGAAGCGGAGCGGCATGGACGAGTGCTCCTGCATCAGCTATGTGGTGCGCAGCAATGAGCGCGTTATCCGTTGCCGCTTCTTTGAACAGGACGAATGGTTCGATTTGACTCTCTAACAACTTGAACAGGGGACGGATACATTTTCATTTGTGAACGAGAAGAAGGCAAGGGCTATGCGCAACGGCAGTAGGTATTGAGCAGCTTAACGCAGCCCTTGTCCACCCAGACAAAACCTGCGATAAGTTTTTCAGCGCAGTGCAAATCCGTTTTCTGGTATGCAACTTACACGAAAACAAAAGGATATTCGACAGTATCCTGAATACCCCAGAAAGCAATTTCGATGGCTTTTCTTAATTTATAAAACCGCTTGATTATTGATAAAACAGTCAAGTAATTTAGATGCATCTTTCTCTATATAAGCTAATGTTCGATGCTCTTCGCTCATAAATTGCTCGTCAGCCATATGATTAAGAACAGAACGCAATGGTTCATAGTATTCATTCACATTAAGCAAACCGAGCGGCTTGTTGTGAATGCCGATTTGCGCCCAAGTAAATACTTCGAAAAACTCCTCTAAAGTGCCTGCTCCCCCAGGCATGGCGATAAAACCATCCGAAAGCTCGGCCATCTTTGCTTTTCTGTCATGCATTGTTTCGACTATATAAAGCTCTGTCAAATGTTTATGAGCAATTTCGCGAGCTGCCAGCATCTGAGGCATGATGCCAATCACTTTTCCGCCTTCTTGAAGAACGGTATCGGCTATCGTTCCCATTAAACCGATGCTCGAACCGCCGTATACTAATGTAATATTTCGTTTCGCCAATTCTTTTCCTAACGCGATTGCTCCTCTTGTGTAAATTTCATGAGCTCCGTTTCTTGAGCCGCAAAAAACAGCTATACTTTTCAAAACTAATCCCCCCGATACAGATTCAATGATAAGTATACATGAAAAAAAGAAAGTTTAATGCCTGATTAGTTTAAACTCTATTTTAATTTTATGTAAAGAAGAATTAAAATGAATTCCCTGCCTGTACAGCATTCCTTTAAAGCAGGGAATTCAAGTATTAAGGACCTCTAATCGGAGACAGAAAAAAATATCAAATTCAAAAAAGGAATTATAAAGATCTTGTCGAATATCAGTATTTGTGCTCAAATTGCTTTTCGAGTTTTGTGATCTCATCTCCGAATTTTTCATGTGTCGCTAAGAAAACACGATTAAAAACATCCCCGAGTTCTTGCTCAAATACCTTTATGCCTTCCCCTGTAATACCGCCTTTTACACATACCTTTTCCTGTAAGGTCGGCAATGTATACTGACCGCTTCGCAGTAAATCGCCCAGACCAATCAGCATTTTTTCAGTCAGTACGGTAGCTGTATTTGGGTCGATTTTCGTTTCTTCGACTGCCGCATTAATGAAAGCCTGCGCAAGGTAGCTGAAGAATGCGGGTCCGCAACTGACAATATCAGACGATATTCGAGTAATATTATTATCGATTTCTATTGCCTCGGAAATATTGCTCGCTAATTGTCGAATGGCTTCTCTCCACTTATTTGAACAATTCTCTCCAAATGATAGTAAAGAGACTCCGGAAAAGACCTTATTTGTAATACTCGGAATTAAACGTGCAGTGTTGCAAGGCAACATTTCTTCTAACTGAGCGACAGAAATTGGGCTGGTAATGCTTACAACGCATTGGTCGGCATAGAGATGTTCAGCTAATTTTGAAAGAACTGTGTGCATTTCACCAGGTTTCACACAAACAAATATTAGCTCACTATTTTGAGCTGCTTCTATTTCGCTGCTGCAAAGATGAATATTTGGATATTTTGCTTTTATTGCTTGCGCTTTTGGCTGTGTGCGATTATAAATGTTCATATTTTTTGCCAGTACGCTATCAGATAGTATGAATGCTTCGATTAAGATGGTCCCCATATTGCCTGTTCCGATAACTGCTACCTTCATCTAAACATCCCTCCTTTGGAATGTAACGTACCTCATAAAATAATATGAAAAGAAGTTGTGAAATATGTTACTCAATAACTGCATAAGGATGTGATTTTTTTGAGTTTAAAAAACTATAAGTGGCATATTTTTGCAGGTGTTACAGCTATTGTTGTTATCTTTTTCTCTTGGACTTTCTTCAATCAGGAGGAAGAACAGGGAGAGGATTTGTTTGCGGATCTTTCTAAGACAGAAGATATACAATCTCAAGTTGAGGAGGTATCTCATGCGCCTGTTGAACCACAAGAGGTGAAGGTGGATGTGAAAGGAGCTGTTCTCTCTCCGGGTCTATACAGTGCTTTACAAGGTGAACGCGTTTACGACTTAATTCAAAAAGCGGGGGGCTTCACTGAGGAGGCAGATGGCAATCGTGTAAATTTGGCACAAATAGTAGAAGACCAAATGGTGATTTATGTTCCGGTAATCGGGGAGGAAGGGGACAATGCGCTAGAACAGAACTCTGTTGGAAACTCAAGTACAGGCGGGGGAGAAGAAGGGCAAAAGGTCAATTTGAATAATGCTGATGAAAACGAACTGCAAACATTGCCGGGAATTGGACCATCTAAGGCAGAGGCGATTATTCAATATCGCAGTGAAAACGGGCCATTTCAAAGTATTGAAGATTTGAAAAATGTAAGTGGGATAGGAGAGAAGACATTTGAAAAGCTTAAAGAAAATATCGCAATATGATAAGCGACTGACAAATGTATTTTCTTTTAATTTCGACAATGATAGAATACTACAAATGAGTTAGCGGAAAATGTAGAATGATGTAAAGAGTAAATATGGATTAGAGAGGTATTATTATGAACCGAATTAGCTGGCATCAATATTTTATGGCACAAAGTCATTTGCTTGCTCTAAGAAGCACGTGTACCAGATTAACTGTCGGAGCTACAATTGTAAGGGATAAGCGTATTATTGCGGGAGGTTACAACGGCTCAATAGCCGGGGGTGTTCATTGTATTGATGAAGGTTGTTATGTCATTGATAATCATTGTGTTAGAACGATTCATGCAGAGATGAATGCGTTGCTTCAATGCGCGAAATTCGGGGTGCCGACTGCAGGCGCAGAAATATATGTAACTCATTTTCCATGCCTGCAATGCTGTAAATCAATTATTCAAGCAGGGATTAAGGCTGTTTATTATGCGGAAGATTATAAAAATCACCCGTATGCAATTGAATTATTTGAGCAATCCGGTGTCAAAACAGAACATGTGCCATATCAGCCGATCTTAAGAACAGAGGATACTGATTTAGCCGAAAAGCAATCATTAGTGTTAGACATGCTGGAAGAGCTTGAAGAATTGCATATTGATGAAGAGAAGTTGCAAGTGTTTAAAGAGAAATCGGAGCAACTTTTTAAGCTTTAAGTGTAATCTGTTGGCAATGCCGGCAGGTCGAATGGTCTTGCCGGCAAGCATCTTTTATTAGAAAGTCCAAGATAAGGGGTGTTGCTATGATTGTAATGATGGCTGTAGCGGCTATGCTTGGAATTGGAGCTTACTATTATCCGTTGCCTGCCTTAATTTGTATTATCATCTTATTTGTTTTCCTGTACTTCATGCGAACCGAAAGGAAGCATGTATTCCTCATTTTCTTCTGTATATTCTTCTATTATTTTACTGCCTTTATTCAATCTGATATTAAGAAATCTAAGCTAAGCGGTGAGGAACAAATTTTTACTATCCGTTTCTCGGAGGATTACGAGATTAATGGCGCATCCTTGCAGACGTTTGTGAATACGGCTGATGGCGAGAAGCTGTTGCTTCGCTATATATTCCGGACTGAAAAAGAAAAGAAGCAATTTATTGACAATTATCAGCTCGGTTCGACTTGTCGATTGAAGGGGAAGCTTGAAAAACCATCTGCGGCAAGGAATGAAAACAGCTTTGATTACCGATTGTATTTACACAATTTGCATGTGCACTGGCTATTGAAAAGCACTCATAATCCGCATGAAACTTGTATACATACGAAGCTTAGCTTGAGTGAGCGCATAAAGACCTTTAGGTTAAATGGGCTTCTTCATTTGGATCAACGATTTCCGGAAGAGGCAAAGGCATTTGCGGCTGCTTTACTATTCGGCGAAAGCGGCTGGATAGATGACGATACATATGATGCTTATAAAAAGTTGTCGCTTGTCCATATTTTAGCGATTTCAGGCATGCATGTCGGCATCATTTCTGGCGCCTTCTTCTATTTAGGTATCCGTCTTGGAATGACACGAGAAATGACCAAAATAGCATTAATAGCGTTGCTGCCGGTCTATTGCCTCATTGCCGGAGGAGCTCCTTCAGTCGTGCGGGCATGTTTGATGGTTATGCTCGTTTTGCTGCTGTCGCTTTGTAAAAGAAAGCTTTCTCCTGTCATTATTGTATGTATCGTCTTTATGCTTTTGTTGTTATACAATCCTCTGTACTTATTTCACGTCGGGTTTCAGCTTTCGTTCTTCATCACGTTTGCTCTTTTAATGAGCGTGAAGCTGCTTCAGTATTTTCAAACCTCCAACATCATCATCCAGTCGCTGGCAGTGACGATTTTATGCCAGTTATGCTCCATGCCGTTCATTTTATTTTATTTTTATGAGTTCTCGCTATGGGGATTCATGTTAAATGTCATATATATTCCAATTTATACATTCATCCTTATGCCTCTTACATTCGTTGTTTTCTTTCTCTCGGTCATTCAAGCTCCCTTCTCCTCATCTCTCATATCAGCTCTTGAGTTCGCTTTTACCTTCGTGAATAAGATAGCAGTTTCTGTTTCGAATCTTCCGCTGACTTCCGTGTCTTTAGGAAAACCGTCCTTTTGGTTCTTTCTGCTGCTGATTGCGCTGACTATCGCCAACTTTTCTTTCTTTGAACAAGGACAAAGGAAAAAGTCGATGCTTGCGCTGATAGCATGTGTGCTTGCCCTTGTACTTTTTTACCATCAAGAATATTTTTCGTTTAAAGGTGAAATTGTTTTTATTGATGTTGGCCAAGGAGATAGCATTCTCATTAAATTGCAATACGGGAGGGGCACATATTTAATTGATACAGGCGGGGTAATGCATTTTGAAAGGGAAGAATGGCAGGAGCGAAAAAGTATGTATGATCCAGGTGAGAAAATTGTTGTGCCATATTTGAAAAGTATTGGCATCACATCCATTGATAAGCTGATTATTACGCATGATGACGCGGATCATATGGGTGGCGGATTAGCGGTTTTGCAGCATTTGGCTGTGAAAGAAATCGTCATAGCAGAAACATTGAAGGAGGAGTTTATAGAAACAGATTTTATTGCTTATGCAAGACATAATAAGATTCCGGTGACAGCTATGAAAGCAGGTGATGGCTGGAAAATCGGAGATAGCCGTTTTTTTATTTTGCATCCGCATGAAAAAATGAGTGATTCTAATGAAAATTCGCTTGTGCTGTTAGCGGAAATTAACGGACTGAAGTGGCTGTTTACCGGCGATATCGGTGAAGAAGGGGAATTGACGTTAATGAAACAATACCCCAATTTAAAGGCAGATGTGCTGAAAGTTGGTCACCATGGCAGTAAAACTTCAAGCTCTCCAGCATTTTTGGATCATATTGAGGCCAAGGTTGCAGTTATAAGCGCGGGCTATAACAATCGTTTCGGTCATCCGCATGCTGATGTTCTATCTGCATTGTCCGAGAGGAATATGCGTGTTTATAGAACTGATGAGCAGGGAGCAATCGCGTATTCATATTTTGGCGGTAAAGGAACCTTTTCAGTGCAGTTGCCATAATATAAGCGTGAACATACGAAATTCTTAATAAATAAAAAACGACCTTCGCAATAATTAGGAAGGTCAGTGTACCTAAATTACGATCCTACTATTTGGATTACCGTTGCGATGATGAACATGGTTGCAAAAAAGCCAAACGATACGATGAAACCAACTGCTGAATCAGAAACGTCATTAGTTTTGGATTGTACATCTTTTTCGAATGGATTCATTTACCATACCTCCCTGTATATTCCTAAATAGTATAAATCAACAAAAGGAAAAAATCTATAGATACTCAATGACCATTTCCACTACTAGTAAGAGTTGTCACAAATAGTTTAAATACTGTTAGTGAAAAATAATAGTACAAATTAGTCCCTAAGTCATGGTTGTGGTAACCGTAGAAGGAGTAAGAAATCCCGGGTCTTCTCGTTCTGCGTTCATATAGATCAGGGGTTGTCGGCTTCGATTTTGATAACCCCTCTATGTTTTCTGCTTTTTTGCTTGCTAATTAAATCAACTATCGCTACCATAAATGATTATATAGGCAAAATGAGGCGATTTATTTGGTTTTAGATGTATGGAAACAGCTTAAAAAGAAGCAGTTTGCTCCTTTATATTTATTATATGGTCCAGAAGGTTTTATTATAAAAGAAACGATTACAAAAATTGCAGAAAATGCATTGGAAGATGATGAGGCAGAATTTAATATCAGCACGTTTGATTTGGAAGAAACCCCGCTTTCTGTTGCCCTTGAAGAGGCGGAAACATTTCCGTTTATCGGTGAAAAAAAATTAATTATATTACATAATCCTGTCTTTTTGACGGCGGAAAAAACGAAAGAGAAGGTAGAGCATAATATTGACCAACTGCTCGCTTATTTAGAGAATCCTTCTCCATTTTCGATTGTTGTGTTGGCGGCTCCATATGAAAAGCTCGATGAACGGAAGAAAATCACAAAACAATTGAAAAAGCATGCGACTGTTGTCGAGGCGACAAAACTGAAAGAACAAGAGCTTGAGCGCTGGGTGACAGAGCAAGCTTCTTTTCATGGGGTTGGAATTGAGCGGGAAGCAGTGAATGAGCTGTTGTCGACTGCCGGGCAAAACTTAATGCTTTTGGCGAATGAAATCGCGAAAATGGCCCTTTACGCTCAAGAGGAGAAGCTGATTACGGTTGAAACTGTAACTCAGTTAGCGGTTAAATCGTTAGAGCAAAATATATTTACTTTAATAGATTTCATTATGAATCGCCGCACAGCAGAGGCGATCGAGTTGCTGCAAGATTTGCTGCGCCAAAATGAAGAGCCGATCAAAATATTGGCTTTGATGGCATCGCAAATTAGAATAATGTACGTGGCGAAAGGGTTGGCAAAGGAAGGGTACGGCCAACAAAAAATTGCTTCCCATCTGAAAATCCACCCGTATCGTGTGAAACTTGCACTAGAAAAAGCTCAATACTTCCAGGAGCAGGAGCTGATGACGTTTTTAAATAATGTTGCCGATGCGGATTACAAGATGAAGACAGGACAAATGGACAAAGTATTGCTGCTTGAGCTGATTATTTTGCGAAGCGGTAAAACGAGATAGTGAAGAAAGAGGCTGGGACAAAACCCTCCTCCGAACTAAAAAAGCCGGTGAAGTTTTACGACAAGTAAAATTTCACCGGCTTTGAACTTTTAAATAATAAAATAAGGACAACTTCT
>NZ_JACXSI010000051.1 GCF_014712675.1 Peribacillus faecalis
TTTAGAGTAGGGTTTTGTATCAGCTCCTAAATATTAACAGATATCTGCTTTAAATCGAAGCAAACTCTTCCAGCAGTTCACCGAAATAAGTGAGCGCACTTTCAATTGGTTCTGAAGAATTCAAATCAACACCTGTTTTCTTCAGCAGCTCAAGCGGGTAGTCGGAGCTTCCGCTTTTCAAGAAATCCAAGTAAGCTTGCTGATCTTCTTTGTTCCCTTTCAGCAGTTTCTTGGCAATCGCAATAGCTGAAGCGAAGCCGGTTGCGTATTTGTATACATAAAAAGGACGATAGAAGTGTGGGATACGGGCCCAATTGTATTTTACTTCTTCATCAAGTACAACTACATCGCCGTAATATTCTTTATATAAATCTTCATAAATTCCATTGAAAACATCAGCATTCAGCGCTTCTTCTTTTTCCGCTTTTTCATGTGTCAATTTTTCGAACTCGGCAAACATCACTTGTGTAAAGAATGTGCCTCGGAATTGGTCGATGAAGTGATTCAATAAATATTTACGTTCTTCTTTGCTGTCTGCTTGCTTTAATAAATGGTTAATTAGCAACACTTCATTGACAGTTGAAGCGACCTCAGCAACAAAAATTGTATATCTTGCTGTAATATACGGTTGTGTTTTGCTCGAATAGTAGCTGTGCATTGCATGGCCCATTTCATGTGCCAATGTGAATAAGCTATCAAGATTGTCCTGATGGTTCAATAACACATATGGGTGAACGCCGTAGACACCAAAATTGTAGGCGCCGGACATTTTACCAGGCGTTTCACGGACATCGATGTAATTGGCATCTTTAAAGCTTGCCAGCGTTTCGATATATTCATCTCCAAGCGGCTTTAAAGCTGTTAGCATCGTTTCATAAGCTTCCTCGTATGGAATTTCCTTTTTAAATTGTTTCACTAGGTCAATGCTCATATCATATTGATGCAGCTCATCTAAACCGAGTATTTCTTTGCGCAATGCAGAATAGGCATGCAAGTGATGCAAGTGCTTTTTCGTAGTCGCAATTAAGTTTTCGTATACTTCTAGAGGCACTTCGTCCGGCATTAAAGCTTTTTCTAGCGCTGACGGATAATGGCGCAGCTTCGACATTGTGACATTGTTTTTAATATTTGATGAAAGGGTGGAAGCGAATGTGTTTTTCAATTGTACATATGGCTTAGAGAAAGCCTTGTATGCTTCTTTACGTTTCTCTCTGTCATCGCTTTCCATAATCTTTGTGTACATGCCACGTGTCAGTTCAACTTGCTCACCATCATCATTCGTTACATCGCCAAACTTAATATCAGCATTGTTTAGCATCGTAAAAGTATTGGATGAAGAAGACAAGGCTTCACCCATAGCAGATATGACTTCTTCTTGTTCTTTGCTTAAAACATGCTTTTTATAACGGAAGCTTTCCCACAAATCATCCTCGAAATATTTCAATCCTGCGTTTTCTTCTATGTATGTTTTTAAAACGGATTCATCCAAACTTAATAAAAAAGGAGTGAAGAAGGATGTTGCTTTGCTGATTTGGTAGCTTAAAGTTTGTGAACGGCTCAGCAAGACTTGTGTAGCTGAATCACGAGTGTCCAAATCATTGCTCAGACGCGCATACGCGAATACTTTTGTGAACGTCTTGGACAGCTCTTCTTGCAGTTGCAAAAATTGCAGCAATTGTTGGCCGCTATCGATGTTGCCGTCAAATTGCTTCAGTTCTTTTCCGAGTTTTTCGGCTTTTTTGAAGTCATCTTCCCAATCCTGAACAGAAGCGTATATGTGTGTTAAGTCCCACTTTTCATGCTGCGGGACGTCGGTTCTTTGTTTATAAACTTGCATCAAATCATCCTTTCGTATTTAGTTCAGCTGTCAAAAACGGCTGTGTTGTCATTATAGCATATCATTTAGAGTCAGCCGATAAGCGGCGGATGATTATTAAACTATCGGGATTGTCTAAAGAAGATAAATCGCCTTCAGGTTTGTTCAAATAGGCGGCTTTAATGACCCGGCGTATAATTTTTCCGTTCCGTGTTTTAGGAAGGGCAGGGACGAAATAAATATTCTCGGGAGTTAATGTTTTACTTAAAGACGCCGCTGTTAGTTGCTTCAGTTCGTTCTCGAGTTCAATTGATGGTTTTACTTTTTCCTTTAAAACTGCAAAGCAGACGGAGCATTCCCCTTTAATAGGGTGAGGCGCACTTATACAGGCGCTTTCGATGACAAGCGGGTGTTTAATGATAGATGATTCAATTTCAGCAGGGCCGATACGCTTGCCGGCGATATTTAAAATATCATCTGATCTTCCAGTAATTGTCCAAAATCCGTTTTCATCGCGTGAAATCCAATCGCCATGCACCCAAACATTCTCATAGACTTTCCAATAAGCTTGCTCATAGCGTTCCGAATCGTTCCAAAAACCTTTCGTCATGCCAACCCAAGGCTTAGTAATAACAAGTTCTCCCACTTCATTGATAATGGAACGACCATTTTCGTCATAAACATCAGCGCTCATCCCCGGCATGGGGGAATTGAACGTGATTGGAGAAATTGGCTTGAGCAATATATTGCTGAAGATGCCGCCTGAAATTTCGGTGCCACCGGAATAATTAATGATTGGCACGTGTTCTTTACCGATTGTTTTAAACAGCCAGATCCAAGGCTCTGGGTTCCAGGCTTCGCCGGTTGAACAAATGGCTTTAAGGCTAGATAAATCATGTGGTTGATCGTCGAAGCGGGGTTTTGCCATCATGGAACGTACAAGAGTCGGAGAGAGGCCGAGGTGAGTGATAGCATGTTTGCTGCATAATTCCAATAGGCGAGTACTAGTCGGGTAATCAGGCGCTCCATCATACAGAACAACATTGGCACCGTTCATAAGTCCGCCAAAAACGAGGAATGGTCCCATCATCCATCCCATATCGCTATACCAGAAGAAAGTATCATTGTTGGTCACATCCATGCAGATACCGGCATCGAAAGCGGCTTTAATCGGAAATCCGCCATGAGTATGAACGGCTCCTTTTGGTTTGCCGGTCGTGCCTGATGTATAAATGAGCATGAAAACATCGTCGCTGTATGTTTGAAGTGTTTCGGAGAGTGGGGGAGACTGTTTTAAGGAGTCCCAAGCAACATCAATGTTATTATAAGGAAGAGAGTTTTCGTTTCGGTTTATAATTATTGCGTGTTTAATAGAAGGGTATAAAGCAATCGCTTTATCGGCTTCTTCTTTCATATTTATATATTTACCTCTTCTTTTAAATCCATCAGCTGTAATGATGTATTTAGAACCGGAAGCATTCAGGCGAGCAGCAATAGCATCTGAACGATATCCTGAAAAAACAGGAGAAAAGATACAGCCGATTTTAGCGAGCGCTAACATACTAATTACGGTTTCAGGAATCATTGGCAAAAATAAGGTGACTACATCTCCTTTTTGCATTCCAAGGTGAAGAAACCCGGATGCAATCGTATTGACTTCACCTTGTAATTGCTCATATGTATATGTTTCGGTAAGTCCGGTTTCATTTTCCCAAGTCAATGCGGTATTATTTTTCGTCTTTCCAGTTCGGGCCCATTTTTCTAAAGCATTTTCGGCTACATTAATTTTCCCGTTAACAAACCAGCGGGCATATTTCCAATTTTCTTCAGTCTGTATTGTTTCTTCATAAGGTTTATACCAATTTAAATGCAGTTCTTTTACCGCTTCATCCCAAAACCAGGCGATATCATCAATGGATTTTTTATAAAAACTATCATAATCTTGAAACCCTAATTTCTTGATCCACTTATATAGACGGTAACTTTTTAATTGCTCATCAGAAGGAGACCAAATAGCTCGATTGTCCATATTTCACCTCTAACTGTTTATTTTAGTTAGTATATTAATATTAAAATTTTTTACTATAATTACTGTTTTTTTAAAAAATAACGTATGAGGAAAAGAAGAGCGGTTTAAGTAAAAAAGCGGGTCTTTAAATAATCTAATGATTATTCGAAGACCCGCTTTCTGTGGTATTGAAATTTTGGGATATTAACTCACCTTTAGGTGTTCTTGCAACTCTTTTTGAACTCTTGAAATCTCTTCTTCGTCAATAATACCGTAATAGATATCATTGATCATAGTTCCGTTGCTTTCGACAGTTAATTGTTCAATAGAATTTAAGGCATCACGATAGTTTTCCTGAATGGACATTATTTCAGCTAATGTCATATTTGTTTCAATATTCTTTCCGAGTGCATCAAAAATTTTTTGATAGTTTTTGATAGAATTAACACTCATGCCTTCTCTGACAATCCCTTCAATTACTTGTCGTTGTCTTTGTTGTCTGCCGAAGTCGCCATTCGGGTCTTCGTATCGCATACGTGTATAACTTAATGCTTCATTACCGGAAAGTTCGATTTGACCTAGAGGGAAATCAAAGCCTTCATAAGAGAAAGCGAATGTATTGTTTACTTTTATGCCTCCGACAGCATCCACTAAATCAGAAAAACCTTCCATGTTTACCTTTACATAATAATCAATGGGTATATTTAATAAGTTTTCAACAGTGTCCATTGACATTTTGGGGCCACCATATGCATAAGCATGATTAATTTTATCTTCTTTATCGCGACCGATAATTTCAGTTCGTGTGTCCCTAGGAATGCTCAACATTTTAACACTATTAGTTTGAGGATTAACAGTAATGGCAATCATTGTATCAGAACGTCCGCGATCGTTCTCTCGCTCATCAACACCTAGTAATAGAACCGAAAAGGGATCTTGTTTTTCTAATGTAATAGCCTCTTCCCGTTTGTCAGTTTCACGTTCTATCGGTTTATGGATGTTTTCGGCAGTATTAGCAATTGTATTCCATACAGAGTAGGCAGTTACTCCACCAGCTAAGATTAAAAGTCCAACTATTATGCTAGTTACTTTTAGCCATGTTTTTTTCTTCTTTTTCTTATGTTCTCTTTTTTTCACTTTTCATTTCCTTCCATTCTCTAAAATGTTCTTAGTCTATTATACATATTATTGAAAAAATTTAATACAAATAGGTTTAAAGAACTAAAGAAATGTGTATAGAATAATTAATTCTCTATAAGAATGAAGTATGTTTGAATGTTCCTGTATAAAGGAAGTGGTTTGTAAAGTGAATATAACAATAGCAGGTATAGGCTATATCGGTCTGGTTCATGCTGTTTGCTTTGCGGAAGGCGGCCATGATGTAACTTGTATAGATAAGAAGGAAAAAGTAGAGTTGCTTAAAAACGGCAATATTCCTTTTTATGAACCGGAAGTACGGGATTTGCTGAGACAAAATAGAGATATGCTTCACTTTACAAATAATAAGGAAGAGGCATACAGATATGCAGATTTCATTATTATTGCTATACCCCCTCTTATAAATGAAGAGGGAATCTTGGATATGGAAAATATTCGAAACTGTGTGGCGGATGCTGCAAAATATGCCGAAAAGAATTGCGTTATAACAATTAAATCTCCAGTGCCTGTCGGAACGCATGAAGAAATGGAACAAATGATAAATGAGGAGCTTGCGAATAACGTCAGGATAGAATTTGTCGTAAATCCGGATAGTCTACAATTGGGAAGCGCTGTACGTGACTTCTTTCATGCCTCTCATATTGTAATAGGCGTTGAGTCTGAGTACGGAGAAGCTGTGATGAGGGAAGCATACAAGCATGTACAGAGCCCGTTTGTCATTATTAATAGAAGAAGCGCTGAATTGCTCAAATACGCAGCAAATGGACTAAAGGCGGTACATAATGGTTTCATGCTTGAATTATCATCTATTTGCGAAAAATCAGGTGCGAATATAGAGGATATTATTAGAGGATTGGAGCAAGATAGGCGAATCAGCAAACAGTTTATTCAAACAAATCTTGGATATGGAGAAGTACCATACATAAAAGAAAATCAAATGTTAAGTTATTTATCGCAACTTCACGAAATTGACCCGAGAACATTAAGGGCTGCAGCAGAAACGCATGAAATTCATAAGTGGAGATTATTAAACAAAGCAAGGAAGTATTATCACAATTTTGCTGGTCTTTCGATTGCAATATTAGGTGTATCTTGTAAACCGGAAACAGATATGATTGAGCATGCTCCGGCCTTAAGCTATATAAAAGTGCTTCTGGAGGAGGGCGGCATAATTAAAGTTTGGGATTATGCTGCACTTAAATGTGTCAGAAAAATTTTCGGCGATGATATTGAATATTGTTCATCGATAGAAGAAGCGCTAAGCGGTGCGGATATTTGTTTTATCTTTACAAAGTGGCAAGACATAAAATATTTTGATGTATATGACTTTACAGAGTATATGGAACAACCGATCGTACTTGACGCTGTTAATTGCTTCAGCTTATGTGATGTCGAAGAAGCGGGTCTTGTTTATGAATCAATCGGGCGTAAGAAGATTGACGGAAGGTAAAAATATTATAATGGAGATGATTGATTATGGTATCATACAACTATTTATTAACATATGAAAAAAACGGACTGCCTCACTATAAATGGTTTACGACAGAAAAAGAGATGGATCAATTTATTGACGGCGATCCTTCAGTTTCGGTCAACGAAGGTGTACATATTAAAAATTTTGAAGTGGTGCGCGGGTTTAAAAGAAAACAAGTAACGAGTGATAAATAAAAAGAAGAAGGGGGTCTCTGAACAGTTCAGAGACCCCCTATAATTTTGAATTTTAATAGTTCATTGTTAATTGCTTATAATCCGCAACACCATTTTCAACTAAATGACAAGCAACTTTTTGGTCTTGTCCCGGAATTTGGTGAAGTGCAGGATCTTCCGTTTTACAACGCTCCATCGCATATGGGCAACGTGTGTGGAAACGGCAGCCGGATGGCGGATTAATCGGAGACGGCACATCTCCTTGCAGAATAATGCGTTCCTTCTTTTGTGTGATATCTGTACTTGGTATAGCGGATAATAATGCTCTCGTATACGGATGTTGCGGATTTTCAAACAGAGAGCGTTTATCAGCGATTTCGACAATTTTGCCAAGGTACATAACGATGATGCGATCAGAAATGTGACGCACTACACCAAGGTCATGTGAAATGAATAAGTATGTCAAATCAAATTCTTTCTGCAGCTTTTTCAGCAAGTTTAAAACTTGCGCTTGAATCGAAACGTCAAGTGCAGATACAGCTTCATCGCAGACAATCAGCTTCGGATCTACTGACAGAGCACGGGCGATGCCGACCCGTTGTCGCTGGCCTCCGCTGAATTCGTGCGGGTGTCGATCAATTTGATGAGTGCCGATTCCTACTTTTTCTAAAAGTTCGATAATTTTTTGGCGGCGTTCACTTGGCGGAACGACATTTTGAATAGAAAGTGCCTCATTTAATATTTGGCTGACTCTTTGTCTCGGATTAAGTGAAGCATACGGATCTTGGAAAATGATTTGCATTTCCATCCGTTTTTTTCGCATTTGGGATTTGCTTAATTTTAAAATGTTTTCACCTTCGAAATAAATCTCACCATCAAATGGTTCATCAAGACGAAGAATGGCTCTTCCTGTAGTTGACTTACCGCAACCGGATTCTCCGACAATACTGACCGTTTCACCTTCATTAATGACAAAACTCACATCATCGACGGCTTTTACATAGTTTACTGTTCTACCGAAAATACCTCCTTTAATAGGGAAGTATTGTTTTAGATTTTTAACTTCCAATAAAGGTTTTTTATTCATGTGCCGTCGAAACCTCCTTTTGTTTATCCCATTCATTTGTATAAATCCAGCATCGAACTTGTTCACCGTCTGTTGTCTGTTCCAAGTTTGGAAGTTTATTGTGACATATATCGCGTGCATGCGGACAGCGCGGAGCAAAAGAACAACCTGCCGGCAAATTAAATGGACTCGGTACAGAGCCTTTAATGACGGATAAATCTCCCTCATAATCTTGGTCATGTTTTGGAACAGAGTTTAATAGTCCAATTGTATAAGGATGTTTCGGATTTGTGAAAATTGTATTAACTTCAGCGTATTCGACAATTTTACCGCAATACATAACGGCTACTTTTTCACACATTTCCGCAACTACACCTAGGTCATGCGTTATAAGCATGAGAGAAGTACCGAGTTCTGCTTGTAGTTTTTTCATCAAGTCGAGAATTTGTGCTTGAATAGTTACGTCTAGCGCAGTTGTCGGTTCATCAGCAATTAGCAACTCTGGGTTACAAGATAAGGCAATCGCAATCATGACACGTTGGCGCATTCCTCCAGATAGCTCAAATGGATATTGTTTTGCACGCTTTTCCGGAGAGGGAATCCCTACTAAACGAAGCATCTCAACAGCTTTTGCCCATGCATCTTTTCGTTTCAACTTTTGGTGAATGCGGATCGATTCCGCTATTTGCTCACCGCATGTCAAAGTTGGGTTTAAGGAAGTCATCGGTTCTTGGAAAATCATCGAAATGTTATTTCCGCGAATCTGCATCATTTCCTTTTTGCTTTTATTCAGAAGGTTTTCACCCTTAAAAATAATCTCTCCGCCAACAACTTTTCCTGCAGGTTCTTGCAAGAGACGAAGGACAGAAAGGGAAGTGATGCTTTTGCCGGAACCTGATTCACCGACGATACCGATTGTTTTTCCTCTTTCAATTGAGAAATCGACACCGTTAACTGCTTTTACTTCACCTTCATCGGTAAAGAAGGAAGTTCTCAGGTTTTTTACTTCTAAGATTAATTCTTTTTTAGTAGAAGACATATGCTTCACCACCCTTAATTTAAGTCAATTCGTTTGTTTAACAAACGATACGTAATATCTACTATAAAATTGACAATAACGAACAGTACTGCGCAGACAAGGATTGTTCCTTGAACTGCCGGGAAATCGTATGCGCGAATCGAGTCTACGATGTATCGTCCGAGCCCATTAATCGCAAATACCGTTTCAGTTACGACTGCACCGCCAAGTAAAGTTCCGAATTGTAAACCAATTACAGTAACTACAGGGATTAAAGCGTTTCTCAAGGCATGTTTATATATAACAAGACGGTCGCTTACACCTTTAGCATAGGCCGTTCTAATATAATCTTGATTCAATACTTCAAGCATACTTGAGCGCGTCATCCGGGCAATAATTGCTGCACCACCAGTCGCTAGTGTAATTGTAGGTAAAATATAGTGTTTCCAAGAATCAGAACCGATTACCGGTAGCCAGCCTAATTCGACTGAGAAAATATAAATCAACACGATTCCTAAAAAGAAATTTGGCAAGGATAGACCAAATAGAGCAAATATCATTAAAGAGACGTCTGTAAAGGAATATTTTTTTGTAGCAGAAATGATTCCGATAATTAAACCAGTTATAACAGCTAATGCTGTACCAAGTATTGCGTATTGCACTGTAATCCAAAAGCGGTTATCGAATATTTCACTGGCAATATCACTTTTTGTGCGGATTGAAGTGCCTAGGTCACCTTGTACCGCTTTTTTTACATAGTTGAAATATTGAATATGCAGCGGATCATTTAGTCCAAGATTTTCACGCATTTGTTCGACTTGCTCAGGATCAGCTCTTTCTCCTGCCATAATTGAAGCAGGATCTCCGGGCAATAAATGCATCATTAAAAATACAGCTAAAGTAACACCAATCATTACAGGAATAATCTGAAGTGTTCTTCGAAGAATGAAAATGAACATACTATCACCTACTTTGTTTTGTTATTTTTTTGTTTTTGGATCTAATGCATCTCGTAAACCGTCACCGAATAGGTTAAAGCCGATTACGACTAAGAAAATAACCATACCAGGAAAAAACGTAATATGCGGAGCTTGTCTAATGTATGAACGTCCGTCGCTAAGCATGGTTCCCCATTCAGGTGTTGGAGGTTTTGTTCCCATTCCAAGGAATGATAGAGCGCTTGCGGTAATAATTGCTGAGGCAATATATAACGTTGCTTGCACAATGATAGGTGAGAGAATGTTCGGAAGTATATGCCTGAATATAATTCTGAAATCATTTGCTCCTAATGCACGAATAGCATCAATATATTCCAATTTTTTAACACTTAAAACCGAGCCTCGAACAATTCTCGCAAAAGTCGGTACGGCGAAAAAAGCGACCGCTATAATTACATTTGTTGTACTTGCTCCTAAGATCGCGACAATCGCTAAAGCTAGTAAGATGCCAGGAAAGGCCAATAAAATATCACAAATGCGCATAATGAGGGAATCGATCCATCTGCCATAATAACCGGAAACGAGACCAAGTCCTATTCCTACAGCCGCTCCTAATAATGTGGATAAAATTCCTACTGTCAGAGAGATTCTCGCACCAAACAATAAACGGCTTAATATATCTCTTCCTTTATCGTCTGTTCCGAGCCAATGCTCAGCAGAAGGTCCTTGCAGCTTATCAGCAGGACTCATTTTTGTCGGATCGTACGGCGCAATCATAGGTGCGAGTATTGCCAGTAAGATGAAGACTATAATGATGAACGCTCCTGCAAGAGCAGCTTTGTTTTTAGATAGCTTTTTATAAAATTCTAAAAAACTATTCATTTTTTTGTTTTCCTTCGCCACAGAATTAATAATCGGTGGCTGAACTGAAGTTTGACTCATATAATTCTCCTTCCTCTCTGTATATTTATAGAATAACTGTAAATTTTCGCACAGTTATTCCTTATAATATCTAGTATTTCAAAATATTTCAATAAATTTTATTTTCTGAAAAATAGTTGTTTATATATTTACTAGAATAGTAATTGAATTACTAAACAAAAAACTAGTATTAACCAATTAAACCATATAAAAGAAAATTTATTTAATATTACTAAAAAAAGAAAAATATTGAAATTATTAAATTTTTAGATTATTATAAATATCTATTGAATATTTTTATGGGAGGTTAGGCTTATGAAGAAAAAGAAAAATTGGTTTCTAATGCTAGTTATGTCTTTAGTACTTGCTTTAGCTGCGTGTAGCGGAGACAGCAAGGATACATCTTCAAAAGAAGATGACAAAGAAAAAGAAACTGCTCAATCAAGCGACAAATTAGTTTGGGCTGTTAGTTCTGATGCACCGACTCTAGACCCGCACGGTCAAAATGATTCGCAATCAAATAATGTTACTTCACAAATTTTTGACCGACTAGTAGATTATTCCGAGGACGGTACAGTTATTCCGATGCTCGCGGAATCTTTCGAAGCAATTGAAGATACTGTTTGGGAATTCAAATTAAAACAAGGTGTTAAATTCCATGACGGCACTGATTTTAATGCAGAGGCAGTCAAAGCGAATATCGATCGTATTTTATCTGAAGAACTGGCTTCTCCGAAAGCATTCATCTTGAATATGATCACAGAAGTAGTTATCGTTGATGATTACACAGTTCAATTGAAAACAGAATTCCCGTTCGGAGCGCTTCCGGCACACCTTGCTCATAATGCGGGATCAATTATCGCTCCTTCAGCAATTGAAGAAGAAAAATCCGGCGGTAAAAAAGTAGATGAAAATCCAATTGGTACTGGTCCGTTCAAACTTGAAAAGTGGGAACGAGGCGCACAAATCGATCTAGTTAAAAATGATGATTATTGGGGAGAAGCTTCTGAACTGCAAGCTATCAGTGCTGTAGTTGTTCCTGAGCAATCTACTCGTAATGCCATGATCGAGACTGGTGAAGCTCATGTAATCCAAGTTGGATCACAAGATGTTAAAACAATTGAAGGCTTTGATTTTATCGATTTAATTAAAGTAAATGGAACACGTATGGACTATGTTGGTTTTAACGTAGAAAAAGAGCCTTTTGGTGATGTGAAAGTACGTCAGGCAATCTCAATGGCTATTGACAAAGAAAGTATCGTAAGTGGCGTACTTGATGAGCAAGGTTTAGCGGCTGTTGGTCCTCTTGCACCTACAGTTGTAGGAAACTCACAAGAATTGAAACCATTAGAATTCGATGCTGAAAAAGCGAAAGCATTATTAGCTGAAGCTGGTTACCCGGATGGATTCACAACAACATTATGGGTAAACGAAGCCAGTAAAGAACGTGCGGATATCGCAGAATATGTACAAGCTAATTTACAAGAAATCGGTGTCACTGTAAATATTGAAGTAGTTGAATGGGGCGCGTTCCTAGAGAAGACAGCTGCCGGTGAGCATGATATGTTCATTCTTGGTTGGACTACTGTTACTGCTGACGCGGATTATGGATTATATGCATTATTCCACTCTTCACAATTCGGTGACCCTGGTAATCGATCATTCTACAAAAATGAAAAAGTAGATGAATTGCTAGATAAAGGTCGTCAAAGTGTAGACCAAGAGGAAAGAAATGCTGCATACAAAGAAGTTTCTGAGATTTTAGTGCAAGAAGTACCAGTTGTATACTTGCAACATCCGGATTTCGTATTCGGACAAAATGGTGTTGAAGGATTATTCGTTAACTTCAGCGGCACGCCATTCTTCAAAGACGTTACATTTAAATAATCCATTTTGTTAAGAGAAATGTCGGAATGTTAAAATTCCGGCATTTTTCTTTTTTGAAATGTAAGATAATCTAGAAAGTTTTGGTGGTAAATAGTATAATTTTCTATAATGTTATAAAGTGTAAATTAATAGTATTAAGGTGGGGAAGTACATGGGGGAATTTATTGGCTTAGTCGCTGTCGTCATGATTTTTTCTATTCCATTATCAGCAATTATAACAAATCATTTTCGTAAACAGACTAAGTTAAAAGCGGCTATCATGAAAGATCAAATTAAATTAGAGCAATTAAAACATGAAAACTATTTACTTGAAACAGAAAAATTAAAATTAGAGTTAAATAAATTAGAAACAGAATTAACTAAAGACGTTCCAGAGATTAAATTAAAATAAAATGCCTTCACTATTTTTTCTGACTTTTCAATCAAATAAAAAGCGTGTATCATAGAGAAAGAGACAGAATGGGAGTGGATGACTTGATTAAAGCTGTTTTTTTTGATTTAGATGATACTTTACTATGGGATCATAAAAGTATTAGTGAAGCATTTAAAGCTACTTGCCGTTATGCGGGCGAAAAATATAATATCAATCCTGAGAAACTTGAAGAGGCCGTGCGTGCTTCGGCTCAGGAACTGTATGCATCATATGAAACATATGATTTCACTAAAATGATCGGCATCAATCCTTTTGAAGGACTGTGGGGCAATTTCTCAGATGAAGGGCCTGAATTTGCCAAAATGAAAGAAATTGTGCCGGGATATCGCAAAGAAGCGTGGACGAAAGGGTTATTGAAGTTAGGTGTAGACGATCCGGTTTTCGGTGGGGAATTAGGAGAGAGATTTCCTTTAGAAAGAAAAAATTCACCATTTCTATATGAAGAGACGTTTCAAGTTTTGGAAGAGCTTAAAGGAGAATATCGCCTGTTGCTATTAACAAACGGTTCCCCCAATCTGCAAAATACGAAATTGGCAATTACACCGGAATTAGTGCCGTATTTTGAGCAAATCGTAATCTCCGGTGCATTCGGGCGAGGGAAACCGGATGCTTCGATATTTGAACATGCTTTATCACTAATGGGATTGAATAGCGACGAAGCAATTATGGTTGGAGATAATTTAATGACAGATATACTTGGTGCATCCCGAGTCGGAATGAAATCTGTCTGGATTAATCGGCACGATAAAGAAAGAAATGAAGTAGTACCGACATATGAGATTTCACATCTTGAACAATTGTTTCCTATATTAAATGATTTAAAATAGCATAATTTGAAAAGAACCTATTTCCGCATGGAGTAGGTTCTTTTAGTGTACAAAGGCTTACGCTGCGTCAGCTCGATCAATTTTCCGGGAGCCGGGTAAATTCCAGGAATATTTAATGGCGAGCATCCGGCTGATGACAAGGATGAAAATCAATGCGGTTGTAGCCAATGTGTAGTCGTTAATACCAAAATATACAGCTACACCGGCAATGAAAGCAAATGTTCCATATAGACCAGAATATAAAAATACCGGTTTCCGTTTAGCAAGCAAATCTCGTAATATACCGCCGCCCATTGCGGTAATCATTGCTGATAAAATAATTGCTCCAAAAGTTGGTTGATATTGCTGTGCCAAAGCAGCCGCTTGAATCGCAAAACAAGCGAGTCCGATTGAATCAGATAAATCAATCCAAAACTTTAAATAGTCTGTGAATATGTAAGGGAAGATACATAATATGATAATGACAACAAGCACAAGAATAAATAAATCAGATTGTTCCCATAAAATGGACGTAGGTGCGCCGATCAATAAGTTTCGCATTGCCCCTCCGCCAAAGGCAGTTACATAGGACAAAATAAATATGCCAATCAAATCAAAATCTTCGTCGATCGCAACCAGGGCACCGCTGATTGAGAAACCGATTATGCCTAAAATGTTAAGAAGCGAAAATAAATCCATACGATCCCTCATTTAAATATAGTAATAGAAAAACGAACTCAAATATTCTCCGGATATTTGAGTTCGTTATTAGTCTATTTAGTTGTTAATGATAAGTCAACACCTATTACGCCGAATATTTCATTTTGGTACGAAATCGGACATGAAATGGTCAGGCATTTCTTTTTTGTCAGTGCGGAAGTATAAAACTTCCGATACATATATTTCACCTTCGATCCATGTTTTATCCTTCTGTCTTTATATGTTGTTTATATAGTTTGCAAATTTTTTCTTTTATCGTGAATGAAATAATAAATCAAGATCGTACCAATCATAATCATCCCTGAGAGGAAGAACATAAATTGAAAACTTGTCTTTGCTTGAATAATTCCATTAACAAAGGCGCCTATACCAAATCCGGTATCAAAAAAGAAGAAGTAGGTCGCCGTTGCAGCTCCACGTCGATGATCGGGTGCATATTGCACAGAGATCGTTTGAAAACTTGGTATGGCAGCTCCATATCCTAATCCGATAATCACGGCGGACACAACATATAAAGCGGCATTATCAGTAAAGCTTAACAAAATCATACCAATCATAAAGATAATTAATGCAGGATATATGACTTTATTTTCTCCGTATAAATCAAACCATTTGCCGGTGAATGGTCTGGAAATGATGACGGCCAGTCCGATAATGATAAAGAAAAATCCGGCGATCGATTGCAGGCCCAGTTCTTCAGCGTATAGAGAAACGTATGAAGAAATACTGCTGTAGGATAACGCGAAAATCCCTGCAGTAATCGAAATCGGAATAGCGCTCGACTCAAAAAGTTCACGGAAAGAGAGCTTTGCTGAACTTCGGTTGAAATCCAGCTGTTCGTTTTGTACCGGAAGTTTCGTAAAAAGGGCAAGCACAAATGAAAGGAGCGCGAAAATAGTGCAAAAAATAAATAAAAGAGTAAAGCTATATTGTTGGATAAGCAGCAGTCCCAAATATGGACCGATTACCATCGCAATGCTCATGAACATGCCATAATAGCCAATGCCTTCACCTTTCTTGCTTTTAGGCACTAAATCGGCTGCGATTGCTCCGGTTGCTGTTGTCGCAAGTCCAAAACCGATTCCTTGGAAAAAGCGGAGAATGAGCAGCACAATGTATGAATGAGCAATAAAATATAAACCGGTTGAAAGCAAGAACGTAATGAGTGCAAGCAATAAAATTTTCCTTCTGCCGATTGTATCAAGCCAGTTGCCGGCAAATGGTCGTATTATTACGGATGCCAGCAAAAAGATCGACGTCACTAAGCCGACCGACTCTTCCGGTTGGTGCAATTCATCCAATACGAAGAAGGGCAGTACGGTCATTAATGAATAAAAAATTAAAAAGACAAAGAAGCTGTTAATAGATATAAACAGAAAATCCTTAGTCCATATCGTTTCTTTCTTCATGTTTTACACCTCCGGTGTGATCTTGTTGTTTTAAATTGAGAATAAGTGTTTGCAGCACTTTTTCGGCCGTTTCCACTTCAGAAACTGTCAGTGGTCCGAATAGCGGATTTTCGAATTGGCTTATTTCTCGATCCCAATCAGGAATTTTACTGATTGTCAGGTTTGTTAAAGTTATAATTTTTTCGCGCCGGTCTTTGCCTTCAATTCTTTTAATAAATCCCGCATTCTCCATTCTTGAGAGCGTCCTTGTCATCGTTGGCGCTTCAACCCCTAAATATTGGCTCATGGCAACTTGTGAAGAAGGGCCATTTTTCGCTAAATAGCGAATGATTGTCCATTGAGCAGCGTATAAACCGGCGGGCGCAAAGTGATCATTGAAGGATTTGGAGAACTGTCTTGAAGCTAAATGAAGCAAATGAATAAATTGTTTCGTATCTTTCAAATATGTCCACCTACTGACTATGTAAAATAGTTACCTAGCTAAGTATATGCTCGTTACAAGCAACAGTCAAATGCGATTTTGACTGATGGAATAAAAAATTTTCGCTGTATTTCATGTTTTTATACTATTGTATTTCTCTTTTCTTGAGATGAATGGTAGAATGAATATGATTTAAGCGAAAGAAAGGATGTTACTTAACATGTCTAAAACTTTAGGAACAATTGAAATGGAAAATGGTGGATTAATTCATATTGAATTTTTCCCTGAAGAAGCGCCAATTACTGTTGAAAACTTTAAAAAATTAGCTAACGAAGGTTTCTATAACGGATTAACTTTCCACCGTGTAATTCCGGGATTTGTTGCACAAGGAGGATGTCCAATCGGTAACGGTACTGGCGGAAGCGGCAAAAATATTCCTTGTGAAACTGCTAATAATCCTCATAAACATGTTCCAGGAGCATTGTCAATGGCTCACGCTGGACGTAATACAGGTTCATCACAATTCTTTATTGTTCATGAATCACAACCGCATCTTGATGGAGTACATACAGTATTCGGTCAAGTTAATGCAGAAGATATGGACACAGTTCTTTATATCCGCCAAGGCGACGTAATGAAAGAAGTTAAAGTTTGGGAAGAATAATGGATGTT
>NZ_JACXSI010000052.1 GCF_014712675.1 Peribacillus faecalis
AGTGAAAGTAGTACACATGGCGAACCATTCAGTAGCCCTTTAGGGTTTGGTCAGTAACAAAGGCTTTCAGCCGCAGAGCAAACCACCCGTTGTCACGGGTGGTTTTGACTTTATTTTGGCTTATTCTATTATTTGATTTCTCAGCAGTGTTACAAAATTATTACACTATAGCAGCTGTTTGGACGAAAAATAAGGAACAAATGTAATAAAGTAAAGGCGGTTTCCTTATTATTTTCTAATATGCAATAAATTAGTTTTTATACATTTTTATTACAATATCACTACTTTTAAAATTTAATAGTGAAAATGTGATAGAGTGTTAGAGGTGAAAATTCACTTAAAATACAAGTCAACACACATAGAAACTTTTCAGAGGAGGATCATGGTGTTTTCGTTTAATAAAGTTGATTTTGGAGATTATATGAGGGGAATCAGGCTATCAATCATCGCTGTGGCTGTTGCCGCCACCTCATTAACTTCTCAATCATTTGCAGCAGCAATAGATGAGCAAGTCAAAACTGTATACCACGTTTATAAAGATACAACATTTTTAGGGAACATTACTAAAGCTGAGAAAGAACAGTTGGATTCTTATCTTGACGGGAAACTGGCAAGTGTGGAAAAAGACTTTGAATCATATGAAATGGAAGCAGATGCTGACTTTCATTTCATACCTGAGCAAGTTTTTGAAGCATATGAAAAAAATCCAATCCTCATGGAGCAATTAAAGGATGAGATTCAAATAGAAGCAAAAACGGTTGCTCTTGCAATAGATGGCAAACGGTTAATTCAACTTCCCGATAATAAAGAGGTCGAACAACTAGTCAAAAGCTTTCAGCTTCAGTATATGACAGCTGATGAACTGAACGCCTATGAACAAAGTCAAAAGGGTGAAATTCAGCCCCTCGCTGATCTTGGCTCACGTGTAACGGCGGTAGAATGGTCAAAAGAAGTTGAAATTGTAGAATCCACTGCAGCCCCTGCGGATATAATGTCTGTTGAAGAAGCTCTTAACTTGCTGAATACGGGAGTTAAGGAAGTGCAGATGTACACTGTCAAAGAGGGAGACGCGCTTGAATCTATTGCCTTTGACCACCAACTATCAACTGAAGAACTGTTGGCATTGAACTCGGGCCTGACAGATGAGACTGTGTTGCAGATTGGACAAGAAATCAATGTCACGGTCTTACAACCTTTAGTTGAGCTAACAGTAACAAGAGAAATTCGTGAACTACAAGCCGTTGCCCATGAAACAACTGTCGAAAAAACAGCTGCATTGAACAAAGGTGACACAGAGGTAAAACAACAAGGGCAAGATGGTGAGGTAAAAGTACATTATACATTAACCCGGCAAAACGGGGAACAGATTGCAAAAACTATAATATCTGAAGCCACAACTAAAGAAGCTATAACTGAGGTTGTTTTAGAAGGTACAAAAACGCCATCAGTCGGAACCGGTAATCTTGTATGGCCGGCAGTTGGAGGCTCTATTTCTAGTAAACAAGGTCCTCGATGGGGCAAGTACCATAAAGGCATTGATATCGCGGGACCAAGCAGTCTGACAATAAAAGCAGCTGACAATGGAATTGTAGTTGAAGCAGGTTATAATAATGGTGGATACGGCAATAAGGTTGTCATTGACCATAAGAATGGCATGAAAACTGTCTACGCACATCTGGATTCTATATCAGTTAAAACTGGACAAATCGTCGAAGCCGGTTCGTCGATCGGCATTATGGGCTCAACAGGTAATTCAACCGGCACCCACTTGCACTTTGAAGTATATAAAAACGGTTCTTTAGAGAATCCGCTGAACTATCTATCACACTAATAACAGACTCTCATAGGAACGGGATGAAATCCTGTATATGAGAGTCTTTTTATACTTTTAAAGGTGAATTGCTCTTATATAAATGATAAAGTATTATTAAGGGTTTAGGACCTGTCCTATCATTGCAAATGATAGAGCAAATACGATAATATCGGTAAAAAGGAGGCTTTTACTATGGAAAAGAAGATCCTTGTCATAGATGATGAAAAACCAATTGCAGATATATTGGAGTTTAATTTAAAAAAAGAAGGGTTCGAGGTTTATTGTGCGTATGATGGAAATGAGGCACTTGAAAAAGTGGAAGAGGTAAAGCCCGACCTCATTTTATTGGATATTATGCTTCCTTTGAGAGACGGCATGGAAGTTTGCCGTGAGGTACGCAAAAAGTATGATACACCTATTATTATGTTAACGGCCAAAGATTCAGAAATAGATAAAGTTTTAGGGCTGGAGTTTGGTGCGGATGATTATGTAACAAAGCCTTTCAGTACACGAGAACTTTTAGCACGTGTGAAGGCTAACCTAAGACGACAGCAATCAATTGCTAATCAAAGTACTGAAGAGGATGATTCGAAAGAAATTACGGTAGGAGCACTGACAATTCATCCTGAGGCATATGTCGTCTCTAAACGAGGTGAAACGATTGAGCTTACTCATCGCGAATTTGATTTGCTGCATTATTTGGCAAGACATATTGGACAAGTCATGACACGTGAACATTTGCTGCAAACAGTATGGGGTTATGATTATTATGGGGATGTCAGAACAGTCGATGTAACAGTGCGTCGTTTACGCGAGAAAATCGAGGATAATCCTAGTCACCCTGGCTGGATTGTTACAAGAAGAGGTGTCGGCTACTATTTGCGCAATCCGGAACAGGAGTAGTGGTTAATGAAGAAAGTTGGCTTTTTTCGTTCAATTCATATCAAATTTGTACTTATTTACGTATTGTTAATACTCGTGGCTATGCAAATTATCGGTGTGTATTTTACGGATCGCTTAGAGGCACGCCTAGAAAGTAATTTTAAAGAATCAGTTCAAGAAAAAATCAGTCTGCTTGCATTTAACGTTGAGGAAGAAATATCTAAGGAACGGGAAGATCCTAATACATTAGAAGAAGATATTCGCTCAATATTGTATGACTTCTCTTCAAGCGATATTTCTGAAATTCAAGTAATTGATGACCGAAGCAGAATCATTGGAACATCCGACCGGGATAACCAGGGGATCGTCGGAAAAAGAACTACAGATTTGCTGATTAAACGGACACTGGTAGTTGGATTAGATGATGAAAATGTGTACTTGGATAAAAATACAAATGAGCGTATTTGGGTTTTAGCGACACCAATCAAAAAAGAAGATAAAGTAATTGGTGCCATTTACCTTGTTGCAACAATTGAAAAGGTGTATGAGCAGCTGAGGGAAATTAACAATATATTTGCCACCGGGACGACTATTGCACTTGGTGTGACAGCCGTACTTGGCGTTTTGCTGGCACAAACTATCACACGGCCTATGTCAGACATGAGAAAGCAGGCACTAGCAATGGCGAAAGGAAACTTCTCGCGAAAAGTTAAAGTGTATGGTGATGATGAAATAGGCGAATTGGCTGTTACATTCAATAGCTTGACAAAAAAACTGCAAGATGCACAAGCGACCACTGAGGGAGAACGGCGAAAATTATCGTCTGTTTTGGCATTCATGACAGATGGTGTTATAGCTACAGATCGAAAAGGAAGAGTTATTTTGATTAATGAACCGGCGGCGCATCTATTGGATGTTTCACGTGAAACAGTATTGTCGATGCCAATTGTAAAATTGCTTGGACTGGAAAAAGAGCACTCCTTCGAAGACTTGTTGAAGTTGCAAGATTCCTTAATACTAGACTTCAGCACAAAGGATGAACCATTTATTTTGAGGGCGAATTTCTCGATTATCCAAAAAGAAACGGGCTTTGTGAATGGTTTGATTACCGTGCTGCATGATATTACAGAACAAGAAAAAATCGACCAGGAACGCCGTGAATTTGTTGCCAATGTTTCACACGAATTACGCACTCCATTAACAACGATGCGAAGTTATTTAGAGGCATTGACAGACGGAGCCTGGCAGGATGAGAAGTTGGCACCGAACTTTTTAAATGTTACACAACAGGAAACGGAACGAATGATACGTTTAGTCAACGATTTACTGAAGCTTTCTAAAATGGACAGCAAAGACTATCAATTAACGAAGGACTGGGTAAACTTCAGCTATTTCTTCAATCACATCATTGATCGTTTTGAGATGGGGAAAGAAGGTAATATAACGTTCAAACGACTTATTCCGGATAAAACAATATTTGTAGAGATAGATGAAGATAAAATTACGCAAGTCTTATATAATATCATTTCGAATGCAATTAAGTATTCCCCTGAAGGCGGAAGGATAACTTTTCGTTTAAAGGAACTGGATGATTATATAGAAGTAAGCATTCAAGATCAAGGTATGGGTATACCGAAAGATAGGCTGGAGAAAATTTTTGATCGTTTCTACCGAGTCGACAAGGCGCGTGCACGCAGTGTTGGAGGTACAGGTCTAGGTTTGGCTATTGCCAAGGAAATGGTAGTGGCTCATGAGGGCAAAATATGGGCTTCAAGCAGAGAAGGAAAAGGAACGACGATTTTCTTTACTTTACCATATGATCGAAATCAAGAGGATGAGTGGTTATGAGCAAAGAGGGATTAAAATCAATTTTTCTCACAGCTTTAGTAATCTTAAGCTTGTTTTTAACTTGGAATATATGGACGTATTCACCGAATTTTGATGAAATTAACCAGCCGCAATATATGGAGGATGTAACAATCTCTAATAAGCAGGAGATTGCCTCCATTGTGCAGCCCGTTCAAATTTTATATCATTTTGATGGTAAACATTACGGCAGCAGCTCTGAAAGTGTGCTCGGAGATGTGATGAATTTAGTTACCAGCTGGTCATTCTCTAACTTTGAGGATTTGTCACTGGAATATTCCTCGCAGGAGCTACAAAATATTATAAAGAAAAATGGAAGTAATGAAATATTGTTTGCCGATGAAGTTCCGTTGCTTCTCTATAAAAAAGTTATCAATATAGAAGACCGGGAGCTTCCTGATGTAGAGTTTGACCGTATTTTAATCAGAGCTATCTCGGACAATAGCACTTTTAGCCCCGTATATTTTATTAACACCAGTGCCGAGTCAGTTTACCGCATGAATACGGAAACAAGCAATGTGAAAGAACTCGCGGAAGCAATAGGAGCTGTTTATGAAACATTCCAGCCTTTCTCTTTAATTGAAGTAACAGAAGGTAAATCTTTTTATTTGCCTAGCACTGAACTAAAAATAAATGGCTATAAGTATTACACGGAGCTTCTTGATGAACGCGAATTCAGAGACGCACTGTTTGAAGACCCAAAGTTAGTGAGGCAAACTCCAACCAGCAGAGGGAAGGAGTACACAGATGGACTCAGAGAAATGACAGTTAATACTGATATAATGATGCTTAATTATATTGTTCCATCTAAGAAAGAGAGTGTGAAAGTACCTTCCTCAGATCTGCTGAACAGAAGTATTCAGTTTGTCAATGAACATGCAGGCTGGGAGGAAAATTATCGTTTCGCTGAAATGGACACCGATAAACAGGAAGTGATATTCCGCCTGTACACAGACGGTTTGCCTGTCTTTAACAGCGCCGGCATGTCGGAGATTATCCAAGTGTGGACTCAAGAAGAAATTTATTCTTATGATCGTCCGTTTTTCACAATGAATTTCCCTGTTCCACCGGGCACGAAAGAGGTAACCGTTCCATCAGGCGAGAAAGCTGTTGAACAACTGCTGAGTTTGAAAGACTTTCAAGTGAATTTACTTGAAGGTTTAGCGATCGGGTATGGGATGACACGTGATTCGACTGATTCGCGTCTGATTACATTAGAGCCGGCATGGCATTATAAGTATAACGGTGTTTGGCGGGCATTAATGCCAACAGCAGTGGAAGGGGTTACCGATGGATTGGAGTAAGACAAAAACAATATTTATCATCGTCTTCCTTATATTAAATGCTTTTTTGCTCTATCAATATATAGATAAAAAGACAGCTAATGATTATGAGTACTTTGCAGAATCTTCTATTGAGGAAGAGCTTAAGGAAAATGAAATCACATATCCGACCTTATCAAACCAGGCTGTTAAAGAACAGTATTTAAACGCAACAAGCAAACAGTTCACGAAAGATGAACTAAAGAAGCTAAAAAATCAAACGGTTAGCAATTTTAGCGACCATAAGTTATTTTCGGTATTTGATCAAGTATTTTTATTGAACAACAAGCAGCATTCTGAGGCGCTGGATACTTTTGTGAAGGAGAATGTGCTTTACGGAGAAGACTATCAATATTGGAAGTACGATGAAAGTACCAACACTATTTTGTATTATCAGGAGTATAATGAAAAAGTAATTTTCGATAACAACAATGCTAGGCTCGTTTTGTTTTTGAATAATGAAGGTCAAATTACTTCATATGAGCAAACGTATTTGGATAATATCGAGAAGTTCAATGATGAAGAAGAAGTACTACAAGCTATTAAAGCAATCAGTATGCTTTATAACAAAGGGTTTATTCCATCAAAAAGTACAATTACAAAGGTGGAGCTTGGATATTATGATTTAATTCAATTGACATCCTCACATGTCCTAAGGCCAGTGTGGCACATTGTATTGAATGAAGCAGAAGATTTCTATGTTAATGCATTTGATGGTCAAATTATACAAGTAGATACACTAACAAACAAAGAAGAAAAAATGGAGTGAGTAGGATGTCGATGCATTTTAGCGTACTCGCTAGCGGCAGTACAGGAAATGCGTTCTATGTGGAAACGGAACAGCAGCGTATTTTAGTAGACGCCGGATTGAGCGGCAAAGGCATGGAAGGGTTATTTCAGCAAATTGAACGCAATATCGCTGATTTGACAGCATTGCTGGTTACACATGAGCATAGTGACCATATAAAGGGGATCGGCGTTCTTGCCCGAAAATATAAATTGCCTGTGTATGCGAATGAAAAAACATGGCGTGCAATGGATGGTTTAGTAGGCGAAATACCGACGGAGCAGAAATTTATATTTGATATGGAAACCGTCAAATCATTCGGGGATTTGGATGTTGAATCTTTCGGAGTATCTCATGATGCAGCTGAACCGATGTTTTATGTTTTTCATCATGAAGGAAAAAAAGTGACGTTGATAACAGATACCGGTTATGTGAGCGACCGGATGAAAGGCATTATATCGAACTCCGACAGCTTTATATTCGAAAGCAACCATGATGTCGGGATGCTAAGAATGGGGCGATATCCGTGGAGTGTTAAGCGACGGATATTAAGTGACGTTGGGCACGTTTCCAATGAAGATGCTGCTATTGCAATGAGCGAGGTAATTGGGGACCAAACAAAACGCATATATTTAGCTCACTTGAGCTTGGACAATAACATGAAGGACTTAGCAAGAATGTCTGTCACACAAACGTTAGAAAGTCAGGGAATGAGGCCGGGCGAAGGCTTTTCCCTGTACGATACAGATCCAAAGTCGGCGACAGAACTTGTTTTAGTATAAAAAGCTTCCGGAATCTTTTCCGGAGGCTTTTTTCGTGCGCCCGGCATGGGTGCAATCTATAGGGTGAAAGTCCCGAGCTGTGAAGGCAGAAGTAACAGTTATTTTAACGCAAGGGTGTCCGTGGTGACGCGGAATCTGAAGGAAGCGGGCGGCAAACTTCCGGTTTGAGGAATACGAACTTCATAGAAGGCTAGGTATCATTGGATGAGTTTGCGAAACAAAACAAAGTCCTTTCCCCTGCTTCACAAGTTCTTTCTATTTGCATTTTTTCTATAAAATGAATAAATTAAGGCTATAATATAAAAAATTACAAATTAAGTAAGAGTTTGACTTAGCGAGAGGGGATTGAAACAGATGGGCTACTATGATCAAGACTACAATAGTAGAGAATCAAGGAAGAAAGAGAGCAAAAAAGGCTATTTTTGGTCAGGCTTCATAGGAGCGGTTATTGGCGCACTGCTGTTTTCACTTATTTTTCCGTTGGTCACTTCTAACAATCAGAAAAGCACAACCAATAATAGTGAAGGCACACCTGCAAAGATAGAGCAAGGCATTTCTCTTGACGTCGATACAGCTGTGACAGGTGCCTATGATATAGCGGCAGACGCTGTTGTGGGGATTACTAATATTCAGGAGGCGAGTATTTTTAGTGCGAGCGGTGAAGCAGGTACAGGCTCAGGGGTGGTTTACAAAAAGGATAACGGAAAAGCCTATATTGTGACTAATCACCATGTTATTGAGGGTGCATCAACCATTGAAGTGACACTCGCTGATGGCACAAAGAAAAATGCTGAGTTGTTAGGCAGCGATGTATGGACAGATTTAGCCGTTTTAGAAATTGAAGCTACAGATATCAGTACGATTGCTGAGTTTGGAGATTCAGACTCTTTGAAGCCGGGAGAACCAATTATGGCAATCGGAAATCCGCTCGGGCTGCAGTTTTCTGGTTCTGTGACAAAGGGCATTATTTCAGGTCTTGAAAGAACCATTGAAATTGACATTAATGAAGATGGAATAATCGACTGGAATGCGGAGGTTATCCAAACTGATGCGGCGATTAATCCGGGTAACAGCGGTGGGGCGCTTGTTAATGTGCTTGGACAAGTCGTGGGCATTAACTCGATGAAGATTGCCGAACAAGCAGTCGAGGGCATTGGGTTAGCGATTCCGATCAATTCAGTCATCCCCATCATCGAGGATATTGAGCAATATGGAGAGGTGAAGCGTCCATATTTGGGTGTAAGCCTGGTGCCGATTTCGCAAATCACGCAATTCCATCGTGAGAGCACACTGAAATTGCCTAAAGATGTGACAGAAGGCGTGGCAATCATGGAAGTGGAACCTGCTTCATCAGCAGATGAAGCAGGCATCCAAAAATATGATGTTATCGTCAAAATGGATGGCGAAGAAATAACAGACTTGGCAAGCTTCAGAACTCATCTCTATGAGGAAAAAGAGATTGGTGACGAACTGGAAGTGACAATTTACCGTGACGGGAAACTGCAAACAATCACAATGAAACTCCAAAGCCAAACGTTTTAATAAAGAGCCGCTGCTGATAAGCGGCTCTTTATTTTCGTTTGATTAAAAGTAAGAGCAGAGATTATTTGTTGATAACTCTTCTGGGTGTGCTATTATGACTAAGGTGCACTGATTATCCATTGTGGATAAATAAAGTTGAGAAAAGAAGTTTTTCTTTTAAATAAACGGAAAAAATAGAAAGTGACTATGAAACTTGGAGGTACAATTCAATGATTTATTGCTGCAAAGAACACGTAGAAATGGCACTAGATGAGGTAGTAGACAAATATGAGGTAGCACCTGTTATGAAGGAACTTACTGAAGAAGAACGTTTATCCACAACTTGTGCATACTGCAAAGAGCAAGCTATATATGTTGTGGCGAACTAATATTCCCCTACAAAATGTGGATAGTTATTGTGGATATGTGGATAAAATCTGTTGATATCTTGTTTGTAAAATGTGTGTAAAGTGAGGGTGGTTTGTGAATATCTCAATCATCACAATCGGGAAATTGAAAGAAAAGTACTTAAAGCAGGGCATTGCCGAATATACAAAAAGGCTGTCTGCCTACGCAAAAGTAGAAGAAATAGAGCTACCGGATGAAAAAGCACCGGAAAATTTAAGCGAGAACGATATGCTAATAGTCAAACAAAAAGAAGGAGAGCGTATTTTATCCAAGATCTCCCCGGATACATATGTGATTGCTTTAGCAATTGAAGGTAGCATGAAAACATCTGAAAGATTAGCCGCTGATTTAGATAAGCTGGCAACTTACGGGAAAAGCAAGGTGGCATTTGTCATCGGAGGCTCCCTTGGTCTAAGTCAAGATGTCATGAAGCGGGCGGATGAAGCTTTGAGTTTCTCTAAAATGACATTTCCGCATCAATTAATGAAACTGATCTTGCTTGAGCAAATATATCGGGCATTCCGAATTAATCGAAATGAACCGTATCATAAGTAATAGTAAAGCGTAAGCTTGAAACTACTATATTCGGGTAAAATCAATTTACTTATAGGGCAAATTGATTTCTTCACAGGGTGGAGGTTTTACAAAAGCAAGAAGGATTTGGTGGTTCAGGCATTGAATAAAGGTAAAATGCTATCAGAGAAGTCCGATAACGTTTTACCTTTTTGTATTCAAGCAGATGGTTACTTTTGCGGCAGCCTTTTGACTTTTCTATTCGGTCTGGTGATTGCTTTTTCAATCAGTTAAGAAGTAGTTAAGTATTCCACATGTCTGTTTCGTAGTTGTACAGTGCCGATACTTGACTCTTCGAAGGTCCCTTTTATGATATCCATTTTAAAGGCTTTTTTATAATCAGATAATGATAGGTGAGGAACTTGAGCCAAATGAGTCTGGTCTGAAGTTTTATAATAACTTATCCGCCGAAATGAAAAAGTATGGAATCAAACTAATTGTGACAAGTGATGGATGGTGCTTTTAAAAACAAAGAATGTATTAGGCAAACAAATGGAGAGACAATTCCGAATGAAGAGTTGGCCTATCGTTTGATTTCTTACAATCGGTTAGGCTGATAAGTTGTGTATGGCTGGGCTGCAGTAATTAATTGTCTGCAGCCCTTTTTCATTAGGTGTTATCCCTCTGGTGGATTTATTATTTCCAAGCCTTTTCTATGAATTCATCTCGGCCACTTGCTTCGCGATCTTCTTTATAATGCTTTGGGTTTTTCTTGTAATAGTCCTGATGATATTCTTCTGCCGGGTAGAATGCTGTGGCTTCTTTAATTTCGGTCACGATTTCTTCCTTAAACCTGCCTGATTCAGCAAGCAGCTGTTTGGAATACTCCGCCGCTTCTTTTTGCTTTTCATTTGTGACAAAAATTGCTGTTCGATATTGAGGACCGCGATCTTGGAATTGACCGTTCGGGTCAGTTGGGTCAATTTGCGGCCAATATATCTCCAATATTCTTTCTAACGGGAATTGCTCTTCATTGTAGGTGATCTCCACCACCTCATAATGACCAGTAGTTCCTGTTTTCACTTGTTCGTATGTAGGGTTCTCGACATGGCCGCCTATGTAACCGGAAACAACAGAATCAATTCCCTCATAAGAGTCAAACGGCTTTACCATGCACCAAAAGCAGCCTCCTGCAAAGTATATTTTCTCCATATAACCGCCTCCCAATCCATTAGATAGGCATTATTATATATGAAAAGTCAAATAGGGTACAAAGGAGAGGTTTTGTTTTGTGATTTCTTGAACAATTAAACCTATACAATGCTAGAATGAATACAGTTGGTTATATTATGGAGTAATAAGCCAACCCTGTATTACTTGGAAAGGAACCTTTGAAAGATATGAAAGAATTGCTGCAATTATATACTACATTTGCTAAATTGGGCGCTGTCACATTCGGCGGCGGATATGCAATGCTTCCTATACTGCACAGGGAGATTGTTGAGAAGCGGCATTGGGCAACAGAAAAAGAAATAGCGGACTACTATGCGATCGGGCAATGTACGCCGGGCGTGATCTCGGTCAATACAGCGACATTTATTGGCGAGAAGCAAAAGGGCGTTACTGGAGGGATTGTAGCGACGCTTGGATTTATAACACCTTCCCTTATAATCATTACAATCATCGCTACCTTCATTCAAAACTTTGCAGATTTGCCAGTTGTCAAAGATGCCTTTGCCGGAATACGCATATGCGTTTGTGTATTGATACTTAATGCTGTACGTAAGCTGTTGAAAAGCTCAGTTATTGATTGGCCGACGGGTCTTATTTTCATTAGTGTGCTGCTATTTGCAGCTGTTTCCTCTCTCTCGCCGATTGTATTTGTTCTATTAGCAGGTGTAGCAGGGATATTAATTCAGAAATTTAATGGTGTTGTATCATGATTTTACTGCGATTATTTTATGAGTTTTTTGTAACTGGATTATTCTCTGTCGGCGGGGGACTGGCGACATTGCCGTTCTTATATAGTATGGCGGAAAGGACGGGCTGGTTTACAGCATCAGATATAGCGGATATGTTGGCTATTTCTCAATCTACACCTGGAGCGATTGGTGTCAATATGGCTACCTATGTAGGGTTTACCACTGCCGGAATATTTGGGAGCCTTGTAGCTACACTGGCGCTTGTATCACCTTCCTTGATCATTATTGTCATCATAGCCCACTTTTTAAAGAAGTTTCAGGATAACCATATAGTAGATTCCGTTTTCTACGGACTTAGGGCTGCCTCAACCGGACTGATTGCGGCAGCGGGTCTTGAAGTATGCAGAATTTCATTGCTTAATTCATCAGCAACAGACAGTCCGCTGCTTTTATTTAACTGGAAAAATATATTGATTGCTATCATCTTATTCATTTTGATGGAAAAGTTCAAGAAACACCCTGTTTTTTATATTGCAGTTGCCGCGTTTATAGGGATTATTCTTCACTTAGGCTAATCGATATGTCGGTTGTAAACCGATGTAATATTCGATATACTTTTTTCGAAAATGACGTTCGTTATATTACATATTAAAGGATGGATACAGATGACTTTTGAAGAAATTTTACCGCGTTTGAAAAATGGGGAAAAAGTTATTCGTGAAGGCTGGCCAGGCGCGGAATTATACGTGAAGCTTGTTAGAGAAAGCAATCATAACGGGGAAAGGTTAAATCCATACTTCTTGATCAATGTTGAAGGCGAAGGATATACAATGTTTACGCCGACTGTATGCGACCTATTGGCAAATGACTGGAAGATTGTCAAGTAATACAAATGAAGGGCCTCTAAAAAGCTGAACTGTCACTTTTTAGAGGCCCTGTTTGCTAAAAAGCCTAGAGGTTAGGGGAAATGTTGGATGAAGTTTGATGAGTATAAAGGAAAGACTGTGTTCATAACAGGTGCTGCTTCAGGAATCGGCCAAGCGCAAGCGATAGCTTTTTTGGAGAATGGTGCCAATGTGTATGCTTTAGATTTGGCGGAGCGAGGCATGGCGGATATTCATAAACAATATCGTGAAAACTTCTGTTATAAGCTTGGAAGTGTAAGTAATAAAGAAGATGTTGAGCGAGCGGTTGCGCATGCAATTCAGCAGTTTGAAGGTATTGATATTTTGCTGAATACAGCAGGGGTTTTAGATGGCTATGCGAAAACATTGGATACTAATGAAAGACTCTGGGATCACATTATGAATACAAACGTGAAGGGTACTTATTTTGTCACGAATGCGGTACTGTCTCACATGCTTCAGAAGAAATCAGGCACAGTCGTTAATATGGCCTCAATAGCAGGACTTGTGGCTGGAGGAGGCGGAGCTGCCTACACAGCATCTAAACATGCAATTATCGGTTATACGAAACAGCTCGACCATGATTACTGTCGTGAAGGCATTAGAGCAAATGCGATTGCGCCGGGGGCAATTCAAACACCAATGAATAAAGCAGATTTTGAAGGCGAAGGCGAAATGGCGAAATGGGTTGCGCAAGAGACACCTGCCGGACGCTGGGCCCAGCCGGAAGAAGTGGCAAAACTGACTTTATATTTGGCGAGTGAAGCGGCTGATTATATCCATGGAGCTGTTGTGCCGATAGACGGTGGTTGGACTGTAAAATAATGCTGTTCACTGTATATCGTCTTTTGTTACAATACGAGAGTAAGCAGAAAATATGCTTGCACTGCGGAACTTCAGACAGGGCAATTGGCTCTCTCTCCTTTAGCCGCAGTTATTACTAAAATAGCGTAGAGCTATTTTACAAAGGAGGAATTCATTTGAATACATCTTTATCAAAAGATTTATCGCGCACTTCTGTAAGCGAGCTTACAAAAACAGCTCTTGTGGCAGCCTTATATGTGACAGTGACACTTGCACTATCTGTCATAAGCTTTGGAGCAGTACAACTTCGCTTGTCAGAAATGTTCAATTACTTGGCTCTATATAATAAGCGTTATGTTTTAGCGGTAACACTTGGAGTCATAGTAGCCAATTTTATGTCCCCGACATGGATTTTAGATGTACCGATTGGCGGAATTGCAACTTTTCTAGTATTGATTTTGTGTCGCGCGGTGACTAAAAAGATTGAAAACGATGTTTTGAAGATGGCTGTGACTGCGTTGATTTTTGCTTTGTCCATGTTTACAGTTGCCGGACAACTGACGATTCTAAACGGTCTGCCGTTTTGGGTAACGTACTTAACAGTCGGACTCGGTGAATTGCTGTCTATGACAGTCGGCGGTATATTGATATATTTTATTAATAAAAAAGTAAACTTATCTAAATAAAATGGAAGGTGCCTGTGAAATTTTCGGGCACCTTCTTTATATAGAGCACGCTTATGCGACATGAAAATTTTCAGTTTGGGTAAAGATAATAGGGATATACAAATGTAATTAAATCAGTGAAATGAGTATGCATCCGACGTGTCAATGGTTGTTCATAAAATAGAAGTTGATTTCACAGTTTGTTATTGCTATTCTAACGAGGTTATATTGCAGTTGCTTATACGAAGAAGACTATGAGCAGGATTGAATGGAGGAAACGAATATATGGCGGCTTTACCAAATTGCCCAAAATGTAATTCTGAATACACATATGAAGACGGAACTCTTTTAGTTTGCCCTGAGTGCGGTCATGAATGGAATCCTGAAGCGGAAGCAGAAAACGTTGAAGAAACAAAAGTTTTCAAAGACGCAAATGGAAATGTTTTAAACGACGGTGATACAGTTACAGTTATTAAAGACCTTAAAGTTAAAGGAAGTTCAACGCCACTAAAACAAGGTACAAAAGTAAAAGGCATTCGCTTAGTAGATGGCGACCATGATATTGAGTGTAAAATCGAAGGATTCGGAGCTATGAAGCTTAAATCTGAATTTGTTAAAAAGATTTAATTGCAATAAATGAAGATCCGGTTATGGAACGTTTAACACTTTTCGTAGCCGGTCTTTTTTCATTAAGAAAGAAAAGAGGAAATAGAGCGTTGAAATCTATATTCAAACTGCTATTTATAGAGGAGAAGGGTGTCCATATATTCTGTAATAATCAGTAGAATATTTAGAATAAAATAACATCAAAGTTTTTGCGGAAAAGTTATTGACCTTTAATTGGATTGATAGTATTATTTAAATCCTGAGGCGGAAACATATTGAAATAACAACTTCTGCTGATAAAACAAAAAGTTTTTTTAAAAAAGTATTGACTCGTTCGGGTAAACGGTGATATAATAATCGAGTCGTTTCCGAGAGATATACAGAAACGAAAATAAATTTCAAAAAAGTTGTTGACAACAAATTGTTATTATGATATAATATAGGAGTTGTCGCTGAACAACAGATTGATCTTTGAAAACTAAACAAAACAAAACGCCAACGTTAATTCTAATAAAACGTTTCGGCATTGATCGAAACAAAACTTTTTATTTTATGAGCTTTATCAAACACTTTTTGGAGAGTTTGATCCTGGCTCAGGACGAACGCT
>NZ_JACXSI010000053.1 GCF_014712675.1 Peribacillus faecalis
CAATGATACTTAGCCTTCTATGAAGTTCGTGTTCCTCAGACCGGAAGTTTGCCGCCCGCTTCCTTCAGATTCCGCGTCACCACGGACACCCTTGCGTTAAGCTAACTGTTATTTCTGCCTTCACAGCTCGGGACTTTCACCCTATAGATTGCACCCATGCCGGGCGCACTTAAAAAAGACTAAATCATCTGACTTAGTCTTTTTTATTGTAAAAAGGACCGGTGACGGTTTTTCTTTATTTACCTTTAAAAACAGGCTTTCTTTTTTCAAGAAAAGCTTGTATTCCTTCTTGATAATCTTCTGTCTTTCTCATATGACCTTGTCCGTACTTTTCAAGCTCTAACATTTTAATTAGCTCTGGTCGATTTCTTTCGACGAATATCTTTTTTGTTTTGATCATGGCTTTTGTCGGGCTTTGAAGCCATTTAGCTACTTTTTTCTGAACAGCCTCTGTTAAATTACCTTCGACTACTTCGTGAATTAAGTCTTTCTCCAATGCCTCCTGAGCAGTCAACACTTTACCTTCCCAAATCAGTTCCTTTGCTTTCACTTCTCCAATTTTTTGGCTTAAGAAGAAATGCGAACCGCCATCTGGAATCAAACCGATACCAATGAAATTCATCGCTATTTTCGCATCCTTCTCTACCATCAAACAATCGGTCGCCAATGCCAGTCCCAATCCCAGTCCGGCTGCTGCCCCATGAATAGCTGAAATCGTCAGTTTTGGCATGCTGTAAAGTGTGATCGCAATATCGCTGATTTGGTCCATAATTGAATCAAAGTCTGCTAATTCAGTCCCTTGAAGCATCATTTTAATATCTCCGCCGGAAGAAAACGCTTTCCCTGAACCTTTTAAAACAACAACATCAATGTCATCATCAAAGCTAATTTCCTTTAGGGTGTGCAAAAAACTTTGCAAAAGATTCATGTCTAATGCATTCATAGATTGCGGTCTGTTAAAAATGATTGTTGCAACACGCTCTGCTCTCTCAACTAAGATTGGCTCTGCGTGAGAAGCCGTATTCACCTCGGTCAAAACAATTCCCCCTTAAACAAATATAGAGCTTTTCTCCATCTATTATACCTCCGGAAACTAGCGGTTAAAACAACTTATTAGAATTTTTTGTAAATATGAAAAAAAACCGTCACCGGTCCCTTTTCATCATGAATATACTACTTAGATTCTCCTCGATGAAAAAGGAGTCATGCGGAAACCGAAAAGCGGAAGCGGCCGCAAGTAAGGAAGAGCGACTTAGGACGCTACGTCCGCATATCTTCGTCGCTGTGACTCTCGTCCTGAGAGCCTCCGACCAGCATAAGACGAATCACGTAGGAAATTGTAAAATTTCTGGAGTGATTTGGCTTAGACCATAGAGCTGTCAAATTCATCACTTGCCAGTCATGAATTTGACAAGATAATCAGAGATGTCTAATCGGAGATGAAAGCTGGCTGGCCGCTGCAGCTAGACAAAGTCTCTAAGAAGGAACAGCGACTAAGAGCGCTACGTCCGCATATCTTCGTCGCTGTGGCTCTCATCGTGAGAGCCCCACACAAGAAACCCGCCTTTGGTTTCTTGGGGGAGACAGATTAGGACCGAGCATGGCAGGTGTAAGGTTAGACAGCTATCTAAGTTCAAAAATAGCTTTCTCCAAACAAAAAAGCCGATATTAAATCAGCTTTCTTGTTTGGCGAATAATGCGCGTATTATTTCAATTTTTTCTTTCGTATAGGCTTCAAAGCTATCGTTGTATGATTTTGGATCCTTCGGGTTGGCGAAGTGCTGAATCGCTCCTGTAATAGGATCAATGAACTTACTTGCCGCACCGCAGCCGATGCCGATAATCGATTGCTGCTCTTCCATGATCATAATGTTGTAGATGCTCTCTTTGCCCGGAAACGAATATCCGACATTCTCCAGGTTGCCTAGAATGTTTTTTTGGCGGTATAAATAATATGGCTCATAATTGTGTTCAGCAGTCCACTTCTCTGCCATATTCATCATCTTCTCGACTTCTGAGCGGTCAGCTACCTTGTATTTACGCTTATTTTGCGTCATTTCTGAGGCACGTTTAAATGATAACGTATGGACCGTCAAAGATTCCGGCATCAGTTTTTCTGTTTCATCCAGCGTATGCTGGAATTCTTTCGTTCCTTCACCCGGCAGACCGATAATCAGATCCATATTGATGTTATTCATGCCCATGCTTCGTGACAGATGATATTTTTCAATCGTCTCTTCAACAGAATGGTGGCGTCCGATTGCCTTCAATGTTTCGCTGATGTACGATTGCGGATTGATGCTGATACGGTCGATATCCCACTTTTTCAGCACTTCTAATTTTTCCGGTGTAATTGTATCCGGACGTCCTGCTTCAACAGTAACTTCTCTTACGTTTTTCACATCAGGGAAGTATTTGTACATGTCTTCATAAAGAGCATCCATTTCTTCTGCCGTAATGCTTGTCGGTGTGCCACCACCGTAATAAATCGTCGTGATTGGAATATTCATCTCCTTCAATGCTGTTCCAATTTCACGCAATTCGTAATGCAGCCCAGCTAAAAATGAATTAACCGAGCCTTGGCGTCCATTGATAGCATAAGCCGGGAACGTGCAATAAGCGCATTTTGTCGGGCAAAACGGGATGCCGATATAAATGCTGACCTCATTGCGAAGATTGTAAAGATCCGGCACTACAGTCAATTGTCGATCGATAATATGCTGCATCAGTTCAATCTTCTCTTCGCTGATCATGTATTGATCACGCAGCATTTGATGAGCTTCTTCTTTCGTCGCACCTTCTCGTAATGCTTTATGCAAGATTTTCGTTGGGCGGATACCCGTCAAAAATCCCCACTTCTGAATGATACCTGTCATTTCCTGCAATGTATTCAAATAAACAGCTGAAACTGCGTTTTTCAATTGCTTAAATGCTTCTTTCTCTCCTAAACCCTTCACGTCTTTCCTTGAAGAAGCTGTATAGGTTGACCCGCTATTTTTATCTTTTAATGTTAGCTTAACTTCAAGCTGGTCTTTCTCCTCAACTAAAAATTCCGCGACCATTTGCGCTTCCGGAAAATCCTTCAGACGCACCTGTGATTCCTCATAAAATAAATTTGTTATTAACTGTAACGGTCTTTGGAAGCGATCGTCCTTCAGACCTTTAATTTCTATTTGCAACCCTATCACCTATTTTAATTCGTATATTGACAATCCATTTGCTGCTACTAGTGTACATAAAACCATACAGCAAGGTCAATATTGCCGTATCGCTATTTCAATAAGTTCAGCTTTTCTAGAAAAGTGAGCTGATATTGTTTGCGGAACAATTCTTTCACGGTATAAGCAAAACCATCATCATCATTCGAGCGGGCAATCCAATCTGCTCGACGTTTCACTTCTTTGTCTCCATTCCCCATAGCGACTCCCATGCCTGCTCCCAACACCATTTCTAAATCGGTTTTGCTCGTGCCGATTGCAATCATCTCTTTTTTCGTGATTTGCAAATGTTCGGCTAAATAGAGGATGCCCTTCCATTTGCTGATTTGTTCAGGCCCAATGACCGTTACCCCATTTTCTTCTTCCGTAATTGTAATATCGCTGAACATATTTTTTAACACGTGTTTTAAATCCCGCTGTTCCTTTTGACTGTTAAAAGTAGCTTCTATACTGAGCGGAGTGTTCGGTTTCTTTTGCAAGTATTCGCTGATACTGTCAACATAATGCTGCGTATATGTTTTCGGTTCATTAACGTACATGATTGCCTTCCCAAGCATATTTTCCGGAATGTTGATTCTAGCTGATACCTCGGATTCTTCAAAGTTCACCTTAATTCGGCAATCTGCGCCTTCTAACAGCTTCACAATATCTAATGTCGTGTTCTCTGCTATTTTTTTCACAAACAAAGGTTTATTTATCGAAGTGCCGACGAAAGCTCCATTTGCGGTCACAATCATAATCGGTCCTTTAAGCGCCTTGGCAACCTTTTTGCTGAATTGATAATTGCGGGAAGTGACTAAACAAATAGCTGCCCCTTTTGACTGCACATATTCGATGGCCTCTTTTGTCGTCTTGCTGATGCGTCCATTCGATTGCAGCAAGGCACCATCTATATTAACGGCCAGAAGCTTATATACCATGCTGATCTCCCCTTCTTATAATGTCCTGATTTTATAAATATGAAAGCAAAAAGAGTGATAGACCATCATACAAGCTGCAGGCACAAAAAAAAACGCCCGTTTCGGACGTTTTTTTATTTTCAAAATAAGAAGTACTATTTTTTAACAAATATAGCTATCTAACCTTACACCTGCCATGCACGGAGGCCTACAGGATGTAGGTCATATCGGCGAAGACATGCGGCCGTGGCGTTGTCACCCCGCCCAAGAAACCAAAACCGGGTTTCTCGTGTGGGGCTCTCACGATGAGAGTCACAGCGACGAAGATATGCGGACGTAGCGCTCTTAGTCGCTGTTCCTTCTTAGTCTATGTCTAGCTGCAGCGGCCAGCCCCTCGAGGTCATAAGCCAAATCACTCCAGAAATTTTACAATTTCCTACGTGATTCGTCTTATGCTGGTCGGGGCTGAACAGGCCGCTTCCGCTTTTCGGTTTCCGCATGGCTCCTTTTTCATTGATGTGATATCTAGGAGTGAAATCAACAATGAAAAAGGACCGGTGACGGTTTTTAGATTAAGCTTTAAGAGAACCATATAATTCTTCAAGCGGCTTCATGATAATTTTGTTCAAGTCACCGAACATCATGCTTAGGCGCTGCTCGGCCTCCATTAATTTAGAAATGGTCGGATGCTGCTGCACAAGCTGCAATTGCTTTTGTGCATGCTCAATTTCTTCCTGAGTAATTTCATGCCCCATCATTTGCTTTTGCTGCAGTTTCAACTGAAGCTCACGGAAATGATCAAACATCTTTCTCGCAATATCATCTTGATTGACAGCTTCAATCAATTGCTTTAATTCCACATATTCATCGCTTACACGAATTCCTTTTTCCAACTCATAAGCAAAATCATACAAGTTCGCAGTCATGACGACACCCCTCTACATATTAATAAGCCATAGAAACAAACCTTGCACCAAGCCGATTAAACCGCCAAGGAAAGCCCCTAAGAAAGTAATCATTCCTAATTCCTTTTTAGCGATATCAACAATTAAATTCTCTAATCTTTCTAATGAGAAAGAATTGACTTGATCGCGGATAATTTCCTGGATTTGAAGTTTTTTCAATAATGGCTCCACCTGTAAAAATACTCTTTCAAAAAAGATATCCATAACCTTCGGAATAATCTTCTCATTGATAAGTGTATCATACTTATGAGCAAGCTCAGATACCGGCATGTCGAAGTACTTATCTAATTGCAGCATCGGAATAAGCTCACGTTCTAATGAGACTATTATTGTTTCTATACCCCATTTATTATAAGCGTACTCTACCTGCTGCCCCTTAAATACATTCCACTCTTTTCTAATTAATTCTGTTACAAGCTCTTGTGTGCTTTCTGTATCTAAAAAGTTTTGAATCTCCGGCAAAAATTTATCGGTCAGTTTTTCATTGCCCATGAACATTTGCAGCATCGACCAAAGTCTTCCGCGCTCTTCAAAAAATCCTTCAATGATGTTTTCTACCTGAATTCTGCCTTCCGGACTCGCAAAGAAATCCTTGCCTTTTTGTAAAAGCAAGTCAGACATTTGAGGGATTTTCTCATCAACAACATCTACTAATTGCGCAGGCAATACATCCGCAAGCAATTGATGCTTATTCTTTGACAGCCATTGCTCTGTTTTTCTAGCCACTAAAGCAGCAATAGCTTTTTCAGTTTTTACGCTCGCATCATATACGCCTAATTTCTCGAGACTATCACTGACTGTCAAATCGCTGTTCTTCAGCTGCCCAATTTGTTCTTGCAGCCATTGTGTTGTTTCCAAACGGAACGAAGGTGTGATGATCTTCTGCTGAATGCTCTCAGCTGTCAAAAGATGCTCGACTACCATTTTACCCAGCTGCTCTGCCAATTCCTCTCTTCTTTTCGGAATTAGTCCTGGCGTAAACGGCAGCCTTTTGTTAAATAAGTAAATCGGATTGTATGGTCTGAATAACATGCGGATAGCAACAAAATTAGTAAATCCGCCAATGACCGCACCAACGACGACCATAATCGCGATTGTAATAAAATTATTCATCTCTTTTACCCCTTTTATTTCTCTATATCCTTCATATTATATAGCTGAGTGAAGAATAGCAACAAGCTTCAACAGAAAACAAAACAGAAGGGACCTTGAAGCAGGTCCCTCATTCATTAATTGCGACTAATTCATCGTTGCCACACTGATTGCAAGAAAACAGGTGAACACATTGTTCTTGTTTAGTTGATTGCTCCAAACCGTCTACGAGCTTTAATGTTTGAATTTCTTCATAAGCACTGTATTCATCCAGAAAATCTGTTATCTTTCCCTGATCTGCTAAAGAAGCACTGCAATGCTTGCAAGAGACATTAACATTTCGGAAACCGTTGCATAAAGGACATATAGACAAAGATAATCATTCCTTTTACCTTCTTTTTTTCTATTGTGGTTTTTAAAGAAACAATCATACTTTCCATTAATTGCAACTCATACGAGTTCATCATCCTGCCATACTATTAGTACAAACCTCAAACATTGGGTTAAGCCGACAGGGCAATAGAAAAACTGCAAATCGCGAAACGTCAGTTCTTTCTTTTCTGGTGCAAGTCCAGACAACCCAACCATCTTTGTTAAATGCGGTAAGCGGTACATATTCCGTTTAAGCAAAGCAAAATAAAAACAAAAAGCGAGGTTTATTTATGCAAAACCAATCATCATCTTCAAATAATTCATCATCAAATCAACTTCTTGTAGCAGGAGCACAATCAGCTCTTGACCAAATGAAGTATGAAATTTCAACGCAATTCGGCGTAACACTTGGTCCTGATGCAACAGCAAGAGCAAATGGATCAGTAGGCGGAGAGATTACTAAACGTCTTGTTCAAATGGCTGAACAGCAATTAGGCGGATACTCTTCCCGCTCTTAATATCACCAATCACCTAAATTTAAAAAGCTTAAGGCTAATAATCGCCTTAAGCTTTTTTCTTTTATCGTGTTTCCATAATGAGAGAATGGGTATATATAAGTAACGAGATAATAAAAACATCTCGTTGGTAAAAATGCTGGTGGTAGGTTGCTAAAGCCAATGTGACGGCAAGAAAGCCACAGTATCTGTACAGAAGCTTACAGATTAGAACGACTTGTCATAACCATCCACAAAATCAAACATAGCAAGCGACAGCAAATTATTTAAACATTTAGTAAAAACTGTTTAAACCAAAGCGAAGGTAATACGCAGGCATCATTGCTATTGCTGAGAAAAAATATCATAATGACAAGCCGAAAAAAGTGAACGTTCTGTGAGTTAAATTTAAATAGTGAGACGAAAGATTCAGTCTTGATTTTAAAGTAAAAAACCAAGTTCTTTCGTGTTTAGAGCAGCCGACCACCTATTGCATATAGGATTTCAATCGGTATAGAAGCCAAAGAAGCCGGCACAAGAAATATCTTGTGCCGGCTTCTTTTTTACCGTTCAATCTAGGACTGGAGGCTCTCAGGACGAGAGTCACAGCGACGAAGATATGCGGACGTAGCGTCCTTAGTCGCTCTTCCTTACTTGCGGCCGCTTCCGCTTTTCGGTTTCCGCATGGCTCCTTTTTCATTGAAGCGAATTCATGTAGCGGAATCAAAAATAAAAAAGGACCGGTGACGGTTTTTCTTATTCTACGTCAGGCTTGCTGAAAAATGTATAAACAATAAAATATCCTAATGTAATGAAGCTTGCGATTGCCAGTGTGACAGTAAACATTTCGATTTCCATAACCGTCTCCCCCTTCAAACATTCGTACTTATAATGCTAAACTACCATACAAACACTCCGGTTAACGGACAGAAATCGAAACATTATTTGTCTTTACTGTGAAATAAATATGAACAAAAATTAACTATAATAATAAATATTGTAAAATTTAGACTGCTGCACTTTTACCTGCCTGCATTTGATACATCATATAATATTTGCCTTTTAAATGCATTAACTCATCATGGTTACCTTTTTCAGCTATCTCACCTTTATCAAGAACAATAATACAATCGGCATTTTTAATCGTTGAGAGACGATGGGCAATAATAAAGGTGGTTCTTCCTTTCTTCAATACTTCCAATGCATTCTGAATCAGTGCCTCTGTTTCGGTATCAATATTAGAAGTTGCTTCATCCAAAATTAAGATGGCTGGTTCGAATGCCAATGCCCGCGCAAATGAAATTAATTGCCTTTGTCCTGAAGATAATGTGCTTCCTTTCTCAACGACAGGTGCATCGATACCGCCTTCAATTCCATGCAAAACATTGAAAGCTCCGACATCTCTTAACGCTTGCTCGACTTTTTGCCGGGAAATACGTTCTTCGTTCAAGCTGACATTACTGGCAATTGTGCCGGTAAACAAATAGGGATCTTGCAGTACAATTCCCATATGTTCCCTCAAAGCTTGATGAGGGATCGTTTTAACATCTATTCCATCGATTTTGATAGCCCCTTCATCACAGTCATAGTAGCGGAATAGCAAGTTCATAATCGAACTCTTGCCAGATCCGGTATGGCCGACGAAAGCGACCGTTTCTCCCTGCTTCGCCTCAAATGTAATATCCTTTAGCACATATTCGTCCTTTTTATAGCCGAAGGAAACATGCTCGAAGGAAACATCACCATGATAACGTGGAATATGTTGTTCACTCACTTCAATGCCCTTTTCATCCAGCAATTCAAAAACCCGATTCCCTGCAACAATAGCCTGCTCCAGATTGGCGAATTGATTGACGATTTGCTGTACCGGATTGAAAAGCCTATTTATATAATCGACAAACGCATACAACAAGCCGATAGAGATAATGCCTTCACCATTGACGCTGATGCCACCGAAATATGCGATAAACGCAACAAACGCCAAGTTTTTTATGACATGCACAAGGTTGAACGATGTTAACGCATTTAGACGCATCATTTTATTTTGATAGGTAAAATGCTCATCATTCAGCTTTTCAAAATCGCCTTGAATCTTTTTCTCGCGTTTAAAAGCTTGAATGATATTCATCCCTTGAATCGACTCATTGATCATGCCGTTAATATCGCTGATACGCGCCCGAATGACAACATTATATTTAGAGGCGAACTTCCGGTACACAATTGTCCATACAACGAGAATCGGCAATAAAATCAGTGAAACTAACGCAAATTGCACATTCAAAATAAATAGAGCAACATAAATACCGAATATCGAGATCGTACTTGAAAAGAAAAATGCAAGCACATTGACATATAGCTCCTTAATCGCTTCTGTATCATTCGTTACGCGCGCCACTACCTTCCCTGCTGGCAAATTATCGAAGAAGCGAATCGGCAAAGTCGATAAATGTGAAAATATATCATTGCGCATTTTTTGAATAATACGATTCGCTGCCTTTTGAAGCAAATAGCTTTGACCAAATAGCAGAAAGGAAGCAATGACGATCAGTCCGAAGTACAACCCAATTAGTTTTCCTATTCTCGGAATTTCCGGGGCATAAAAAGCCATTATTTCACTAGCCGTCAACACTTCTGCACGGAATGTTTCATTACCGACTTTAAGTGTATTCCCGTCCAACTCTGTTTTCCCTTCTGCCGGGAGATTTTCATCCGACAGTACGAATTTCGAACCGACTTGAAGAATCGAATATCGCTCGCCTCTTTCTTCATCTGCTGAAAAATAATCTTCTCTTTTCAGCCAAGTTCCTTCATAATTGACCGCATCCTTCCCCTCCGTAGTTTCGTACCAGGTAGTTTGAATGCCGACAATGTGTTGGTCAATAATTCTTTTTGCTACAAATGGGCCCGCCAATTCAGCACCAACAGAAAAGGTGAGGAGTATTAAAGCAAAAATAATGGTCTTTTTATAAATCATTGCATATTGGAAAAAACGTTTTCCTGTACTCACTATTTCTCCCCCATTTCTTCCTCTAGCTGCTGTCTTTCAAACTGCGCTCTATACCAGCCGCCCTCATCTAATAACGATTGATGTGTTCCCTCTTCAATTACTTTTCCTTCATCAAGCACAATAATATGGTTCGCATGCTGAACAGCGGATAATCGGTGCGTTACGATAATTGTTGTCTTGCCGGCACGCTCACGCTGAATATTGCCAATGATTGTTTTTTCTGTTTTCGCATCTACTGCCGACAACGAGTCATCTAGCAACAATATTTCCGGATTCTTTATTAAAGCGCGAGCAATTGAAATTCTCTGCTTCTGTCCGCCAGATAGTGCAACTCCTTTTTCCCCTACAAGTGTCTCGAGTCCTTCTGGCAATTGCGCCAAATCCTTTTCGAAGTCTGCCAATTGAATTGCCGCCTGCAGCTCCTCTTCTGTTGCATCCGTTTTTCCAAATAAAAGGTTTTCTCTAATGCTTTTAGAGAATAAGAAAGCATCTTGCGGCACATATCCGAGCCAACCTCTCATGTCCTCTAATCTCACATCAGCAAGATTGCGGTTAGATACTATAATTTCTCCATCACCAAGCGGATATTCGCGAAGCAACTGGCGGATGAAGGTCGTTTTTCCGCTTCCGGTTTTACCGACAATGCCTAAAGTCTCACCGCGCTTCAGCTGTACATCAATCTTTTTCAAGTTTTCAACGGTTGAAGAAGGATATTGAAAGCTCACATCATTGAAGACAATCTTATCCGGCTCCCCGTTTTCCTCCATCGCATACTCGCTATTGCGTACATCTTCCTTATAGCGCAATGTATCCTGAACACGATCTAAAGATGCATTTCCTCGCTGCATGACGTTGATCAATTCGCCGATTGCGAACATTGGCCAAATCAGCATTCCTAAATACACATTGAAAGAAACAAGATCACCTAAAGTTATCGCCTGTTCGAATACCATCTTCGCACCATAGCCTAACCCTATCAAATAAGAAATGCCGACAAGCACATTAATGGTTGGATCAAATAGCGAATCTACGACAGCAACCTTCACATTTTTTTCGTACACATCTTCTGTCATATCGCTGAACTTCTTCTCACTCTGCTTTTCTTGAACATATGCTCGAATTACTCGAACTCCAGCAACAGATTCCAGTACCGAATCATTCAATTGTCCGAATGATTTTTGCGCTTCTGTAAAATGGGCATGCAGCTTTTTACCATAAATATTCATCAATAATGCCATAAACGGCAATGGAATAATTGCCAACAAAGTCAGTTTCCAAGATATCGCAAACCCCATCATACATATAATTGTTGCTGTAAATAGCACTGAATCAGTGAAAGATAATATACCGAATCCAGCTGTTAACGTAATCGATTTAATATCGTTTGTCGCTCGCGCCATCAAATCTCCGGTGCGGTTTTTCTCAAAAAAAGTCGGCGTCATTTTTAATAAATGTCCCATAAAGGTATAACGCAACTTTCTCTCCAATAAGAAAGCTCCACCATACAATCCTGATTGCCAGACATATCCTGCCGCATAAATAATAAAAATGACAGTCAGCATCAAGACTACATACGACACAATCATTTCTGACGTAGTCGTTTGCTGATGAATAGCATCAATAGTCATACCGACCAGTCTCGGCGGAATCATTTCCAACACATTAACCGTACATAATAAAACAATCGCGATCGTATACCTTTTCCAGTTCTCTTTAAAAAACCAGCCAAGTTTCACATATACATCAAACATTCAATCCCCCCTGACTCCAAACTTCTATACCACCTATTCTTGTCTAAAAACAAAAAAGCCTCCGTATGTACGCACGAAAGCTTTCATCACGAACTCATATAAAAGCGCACGCTTCAATAATTGGCAGCATGCGCACATAAACGAATACCGTTCAAAGACAAGAAAGGATCAATGATTATACGTCGGCTGCCACAATATTTTATTATCTGCTTGAATTACCATTAACTTTTTCATATTGTTCAGCCTCCTTTCTTTTAATATTCATAATGTTACAATTTTTAGAATTAACTGTCAACAAAACGCCCATTTTTTCCAATCGACATTTTTATACCTTGCATTACGATGTACATTGCATTACATTATTATCAAAGGATGTGAAAATATGGATAAAGAGATATTAAAAGGAAGTATCGATATTTTATTATTGTCGCTCATTTCTCAAAAGGATTGCTACGGCTATGAAATGGTCAAATCTTTAAAAGAGAATAGCCAAGATCTTTACAGCATGGGAGAAGGCACGCTTTATCCGGCGCTGAAACGTCTGGAGAAGAAAGAGTGGATTGAATCTTACTGGCAGGAAGCAGAAGCTGGCAAACGCCGAAAATATTATCGGATTACCGATTCCGGGTCAAAGGAGCTCGCTAAAAAAATTGGCGATTGGAATGTGGTAAAAGAGTTAATCCAAAAAACGTCGGAGGGATTAACATGAAAGAGATTGAACAATATATCAAAAAAATTGTCGATCATACCGATTGCACAAAAGATGAAAAAGAAGATTTAGCAGAAGAGCTGACTGTTCATCTTGAAATATTGATGGAAGAGAATATGAAGCTTGGCATGTCTGAGCAAGAAGCTATACAGGAAGCTATCCGGGTTTTCGGTTCTGAGAACACAATCGGTGATCAGCTCCAGCAGGCTATGTTTCCGTACCGACGGGAGTTGCTGATCACAATCAGCTTGAGCTTCATCGCACTCTCGTTTGCAGCATACTCAGTGTATTTATTTAATGTTCATGAAGCATCGAATGTTGAATTACTGATTAATGTATTTATCGGCCTTGGACTGCTGACTGCAACTGTTTCATCAACCTTCAATACTAGAAGAAAACTGGTAATTAACAGTCTGCTCGTCTTAGCTTTGCTCGGTTCCGTAATGAACGGTATGATGCTCGCTTATACCGACCATTACTTCACTCAATTTTTGTTGTTTATGGATTATGGGGTCCTATTGGCTATCATCATCATGCTTTACCTTACGACGCTGCATAGCACCTATTTCAATAAACCATTCTCCAAGTTACAGAAGCTTATGCACTTCACTAATATTACTGCCGGATTAGTCATATTGGCAGCAACGTTATTTTTTGTTTGGGGCATACTCTTGTTTGGAGGATTGAGTTGGGGATTAACATTTATCTTTATTCCGCTTTTAATCTGGATTATCTTATATATCATTCAAGTAAACTTTCAAAATAAAATACTCATTTACTCTATTTTCGCCTTATACACTCTGTTCGTTGGAGCTATTATTTTATTTTTTCTTTTTCCGTACAACTTAATGTAAAGGAAGTTAGCCATGAAAAAGACAACTTTAATTACTATTTCTGTGCTCGTGCTCGGGCTGACCGGATTTTTCATCGTACTGGGAAGCATGTTCGCAAAAGAAGATTACGAGAAACAAAATGGGCTCAGCGATGTATTTGCCGTATCTTCCAAAGGCAAATTGGCATTCGTGCAATACCAGGACGGTAAGCCGATGCTGTTCATTGCCGATGATAACGGTGATATGCAAGAGCTTATTGATGAAAAATCAGCGCAACACACTATTTCTCACCTATCCTTCTCAGTTGACGGCACGAAATTAGTGTATGTCGTCAATAAAAAAGACCTTGAGAACAATGTAACTGAGCTTTTTGAATACAACCTCGAAGACTATACGAAACAGCAAATACTATCACAAGAAGAAAATATTATCACGCAAGCTATTTTTGCGCCTGATGGTGAAAATCTTTATCTTCTTGGTGCCGGCACATTTGAAAATTACTCACCTATTGCTCGTAAGAATCCGCATAACTTTAATATTTTCCGGTTTAATCTAAAAACAAAACAACTTGAACAGCTCACTGATTTGGACAGTTATTCTATCGGCTCATTGGCTGTCTCCCGAAATGGAGAGAAGCTTTATTTTATCCAAGATGACATGTCTGATGACGCAAGCGCCGAAGAAATATTCAGCAGTAAGCAGCAAATTTTCGAGATGGAAATCTCTAATCCCGACAAGCTGTCTGTTTTGAAAACAATAGATCAAGATATATTTGATTTCGCCTTTTCCCCGGACGAAAAAGAGATTGTCTTTCAAGCAGTAGCCGGAGAAAATCGTAAAGGAATTTTTATGTATGAATTGTTTTCATACAATATTGAGACGAAAAAAGCAAAGCAGCTGACGTATCTGAATGAATATGCCGGCCGTCCGATATTCGCATCTGACGGCTCGAAGGTTTATTTTATCATCAACTTCAATTTTGCCGGCAACAAAGAGGATAATGCGATTCACTTCTTGAACAAAAGCAATCTGACTGTTGAGCAAGTATTAAGATTGCAAGATTAGAAAAAAGAGGAGCCAAAAGCGTTATGAATTTATTTGGTTTAGCTTTCTTTTTAACAGCAACCATCATTTTATTATTCATTTTAGGTTCTTTCCTATTGAAAAAGAAAACCATTAATCTCATTGCACTGATTATTCTTCTTTTCTGTATTATCTCGGTGCCGGGCAGCTTCTTTGTTGGAGGCTGGAATGGAATGGCTATCGGTATTTTGACAGGTTCAGCTTTTGCAGGACTCGTTTTCGGCTGGCTTTTCAGCTTGATTATTTTTGCTTTGAGAAAGTATTAAGAAAAACTGGCACCGGTCCTTTTTCATCATGAATATACTACTTAGATTCACATCGATGAAAAAGGAGCCATGCGGAAACCGAAAAGCGGAAGCGGCCCGTTCAGCCCCGACCTGCATAAGACGAATCGCGTAGGAAATTGTAAAATTTCTGGAGTGATTTGGCTTATGACCTCGAGGGGCTGGCTGCTGTAGCTAGACAGAAACTAATAAGAAACAGCGACTAAGAGCGCTACTTCCTGTAGCAACGTCGCTGTGACTCTCATCGTGAGAGCCCCCCTCAAGAAACCCGGTTTTGGTTTCTTTGGGGAGGCAGCAAGTAATGAACATTGGCTAAAGACGCCACGTCCGAATGTCTTCGCCGATATGACCTACATCCTGTAGGCCTCCTAGCATGGCAGGTGTAAGGTTAGACAGAGAAAAACCGGCACCAGTTCTTTTGGTATGGTATATAGCAGGAATTTGCAGTCAGCTTCAGATGGTACCTTCTTAATTAATTTACATTTACAAAAAAAGCTGGCACAATCAATAAACTGTACCCTATAAGATAGACACTTGAAAAAAGTCTATCCTATAGGGTACTTTTGTTTATAATGAGAAAAAAGATGTCGGAGCGGAATGAAATGACAAAGAGATAT